>NZ_JBFUMY010000014.1:0-129123 GCF_054049135.1 Kitasatospora sp. P5_F3
CAACCGCAACACCACCTTCATGACCTGGAACCAGCTCCACCTCGCCCGCCTGCTCAAGGACGCCGGAGGCATCCCGGCCCACGGCAACCAGCGCTCCGAATGGGACGCCGGCTGCCGCTTCGACTTCGAGAACCCCGAGCACCGCTGAGTGGGGGTCAGCGCAGCCCGGCGAAGAGGTCGCTCTCGGGTACGGCCGCCTCGGTCGTGTCCTGGACCCGCACGAAGGTCTCCACGCCCATCAGCTCGGTGAACCTCTCCTTGCCCATCTTCAGGAAGAAGATGTTCTCGCCCTGGCTGGCATGCGCGGCCAGCGCGTCGAACTTCTGCCCGCCGAACTCGGTGGTGTCCACCCAGGTGGTGATCTCCTCGTCGGGGAGTCCGATCTCGGCCATCGCGGCGGCCTCCGCCGGATCCGGCTCCTCCCAGTCCGCGCCGAACTCGCGCATGACCTCCCCGAACCGCTGCATCATCGAGCGCGGCGCCGTCGTCCAGTACACCTTCGGCGTCAGCTCCGTCATCGCCAGCGCCGCCATCGTGATGCGATTCGCCTGGATGTGGTCGGGGTGGCCGTAGAACCCGTTCTCGTCGTACGTCACGACCACGTCGGGCTGGTAGCGCCGCAACAGTTCGGCGAGGCGGGCGGCGCCCTCCGTCACGGGCGTCTGCCAGAAGGAACCGGGCGCGTCGTTGGCCGGCCAGCCCATCATCCCGGAGTCGGCGTACTCCAGCAGCTCCAGGTGACCGACCTTCAGCACCTCGCAGCTCGCCTCGAGTTCCTGACGGCGCATCGCGGCGACCGCCGCCGGATCGTGCCCGGGCTCGCCCGGCTTGACACCCCCCGGTCCGTCACCGCAACCGCCGTCGGTACACGTGACGAGCACCGTGCGAATGCCCTCCGCCGCATACCGCGCCAGGACACCGCCTGTTCCGGTGGCCTCGTCGTCGGGGTGGGCGTGAACTGCCATCAGCGTCAAGGGCCGGTCAACCATGAAAACCATCCTTCGGTCTGAAAAGTACTCGGCCCCAGTCTGCGGTAGGCGGGCCGGCTGCCGCCCGCAATATCGCGGGCGCCTCGGGTTGCTCCGCCCCGCTCAGGCCGGCCGGCCCGGCCCGCCGAACTCCTCCACCGCCGCCGCCACGATCGCGTCCAACTGCGAGTGGTGCGCGCCGCGCCAGTACACCTGCGCGCAGTCGGCGCACTGCGCGAACACGTCGTACGCCCGCTCGGTGCCGTCCTGGAGCTGCTTCCTGACCTCCGACTTCTCGGCATCGCGCAGCGTCCCGTTGCAGGCCGTGCACCTGGTCCAGGGCGCGAGCGGCGGAGCGAACCGGGAGAGCACGTCCCGCAGTTGCTCGACGGGTCGGTGACTGTACACATAGCCGCCCGCCCACAGCTCCCGGCGGTGCAGCAGCCCCCGGTCGCGGGAGAGCATCACCCGCTGCTCGGCGGCCGAACGCGCCGCCAGGGCCGGATCCCCGATGTCCACGCTCTCGTACGCCGCATCGACGCCCAGCAGCCGGAGCCGACGCGCCAGCGTCCCGAGGTGGACATCCAGCAGGAAGCGCGCGGGCCCCGGGAGTTGCTGGGGCCTGGTCACGGCCAGCACCGAGAACCGCTCACCGTCCACCGGGACGTGGGCGGCGGCCACCGGCCCACCGGCTGCCCGCAGCGAGCCGACCTCGGTGAGCGGCACGCCGAGCGACTCCACCACATGCCCGAGCGTCGCCGTCCCGTCGGTCCGCACCGCCGACCAGCCGACCCGCCGGGGCGCGCCGACGAAGACGTGCAGCTCGGCAGCGAACTCGATCCAGATCTCCGGCTTCTCCACACCGACAGCATGCCAGCCGCCGCTGGGTCGGCTGCCGTCAGGTGCCCGAGGTCGCGGCGAGCGCGGAGAGCGGCCGGGCCCGGGCATCGACGAATCACGGGCGCCAACCGTGGTCAATGGCTGACGGTGCATCAGTTCTCGCTGAAACCACGGGCGATCAGCCGGACGGCGAGCGTCACCTCCCAGGCGAACACCGGCAGGGCCGCCAGCGACCCCAGCGGGGAGACCTGCCCGTAGAGCCCGAACAGCACCGCGACGGCCGAGGCGCAGATCAGCGGACCGCCGACCAGCCCCAGCACGGCGATGAACCGGGGCACCAGCCGCGAGCGGTACATCAGGACCGCCAGCACCAGCGTGTTCGCCCCCAGCACGAAGTTCGGCCCGAGCAGGAACGTCCAGTCGTGGACAGCCACCAGCGCGCGGGCCACCGTGGCCACGTCGCCACCCGGCGCCTCCCGACGCAGCGTCACCACCGACAGGACCGCGACGATGCCGACCGCGATCACGGCGGCCTCCAGCAGCCGGCCGCAGACGTAGCCGAGCGCGGCGCCCTCGTTCTGCCGCTTGACGACCGGGTACAGCACCACCCCGGTCCCGATCACCGCCAGCACCAGGACGATCTCGCACAGCGCCCCCGCGAACACCCGGGCATCCGCCCCGGCGCCGGCCACGTAGCCGGCCTTCAGCGCCGGACCGTACAGCAGCAGGCCGGCGATCGCGGCGACCTCGGTGATCAGGAACAGCACACCCGCGACCAACGCGGTCCTTCTGGTTGAGCTCATCAGTACCCTCCCCATGGCCAGGTGTACGGCGTACACCTTCCGCAGAGGTTAGGCGTACGCCGTACACTCGTCAACACCAGCCGCCGGTCCGCCGGCCGACCACGAGGGAGTTGACGATGACTCGGCTGCCGGAGCCGGCCCACCGGGCGCCGCTGAGCCGCGACCGGGTGCTGCGCGCCGCCGTCGCGCTCGCGGACGGGACCGGGATCGACGCACTCAGCATGCGCAAGCTCGCGCAGGAGCTGGGTGTGGTGCCGATGGCGCTCTACAAGCACGTCGCCAACAAGGACCAACTGCTGGACGGCATGGTCGACTTCGTGCTCGGCGAGATCGGCCCGCCGATCCCGGGCCCGGACTGGCAGAGCACCGTCCGGGCGCGCATCCTCGCCGCCCGCAGCGCGCTGCTCGGCCACGCCTGGGCGGGCAGGGTGATCCAGTCCCGCATCGCCCCGACCCCGGCGCTGCTGGGGTACACCGACTCGGTGATCGGCCTGTTCCGTACCGGCGGATTCTCGGTCGACCTCACCCACCACGCGATGCACGCGCTCGGCAGCCGGGTGCTCGGCTTCACCCAGGAACTCTTCGACGACTCCCCCGGCCCCGGCCCGGCCGACCCGGCCGTACTGCAGGCGCTGGCGGCGAACTACCCGCACGTCGCCGAGCTGGCCATGGCGGGGGGGGGCGACGAGAACTCCGTCGTGGGCCCCGGATGTGACGACCAGTTCGAGTTCGAGTTCGCCCTTGACCTGCTCCTCGACGGCTTCGAACGCCTCCGCCGCCGAGGCTGGTCCTCCGGCGGTTAGCCAACCACCAGGGCATCCGGGCAGTTCTCACAGACACGGTCGGCGCACCCACCGGACCGAGCCGGAGTCAACGGTGGCCAACGCAACCGCCCGTCAGTGATCGGCGTCTGAGGCCGTGACAAGGGGGGTTGAAGTTGCGCATGTGGGTCAAGGTCGGTTGCCTGGGGCCGATAGCGGCGGGGCTCGGGACGGTGGGGACGGTCATGGAGATCGGGCAGCGATGGCGTGGGTGTGAGAGCCACCTGGAGCCCGGCTCACAATTTGCCCTGTCGGCCGCACTGCCCGTGGCGTTCGTCCTGGAGCTCGCAGCGGTCTACCTCGGCGGCTGGACAGGCGACTGGATCGCCAGGAAGGCCGAGGTCGAGCCCGAGGCCAGGACGTTCACCGTGCTGCTGTCGACGGCCCTCGCGGTCGTCACGGTGGCGGTAGTCCTGATCACGCTGGCCGGCTCGGGCGACACCTCCTGCCCGACGCCGCCCTGACGCTCACCGCCGCCCCGCGCCCGCCCCGGCCGCCTCGACGATCACCTCGGCGATTCGCGCGGGCTGCTCCACCAGCGCCATGTGCCCCGCGTCCGGCACCGTGACCATCGTCACCCGGGAGCACGCCCGCAAGCCCTGGAGTTCCTCCGCCGCGAGCCCGACCTCGTCGCGGTCGCCGCGTACCACCCAGGCCGGCGCCCCCGAGTCGCACAGCCGGGCGACCAGGGACCCGTGCCGGTCCAGGTATTCGTAGTAGCGCCGCACGCTCCGGCGGCAGAACCTCGGATCGTTCCGGCCGAGGTCCGCCGCCAACACCTCCGCGCGCTCCGGCGGAAGCTCGCGCTTCATCGCCCTCGGCAAGGTCTTCATCATCGCCGCCCACGCCAGTGGGCCCAGGCCCGGCACCCGGCCCACCCGGTCCATCACCTCCAGGAACTTCGCCTCGTCCCGGCGGGAGAACGTCGGCGACAGCAGCACCACCGGCCCCGAGAACACCCCGGCCGCCACCATCTCGATCGCCACGTTCGCCCCCATGCTGTGACCCACCAGCACGTCGCAGCCCGCCTCGGCGGCGAACTCCCCCATCAGCCTGGCGTAGTTCTCCATCGTCAGATCCTCGGGCGGCGGCGTACGCCCGAACCCCGGCAGCGTCACCGCCACCATGCCGAGCCCGGCATCCGCCAGCACGGGCTCGGCCATCACATCCGCGTAGAACTCCGTCGTACACATTCCGCCCGGAAGCATCAGCACCCGGCGCCCGGCACCCTCCGGACCGGCCCTCCGGATGTCCCAGCCTGCGCGCCCACTCTCCGTGCTCATGGGCCACAGCCTGATCCCCCGACCCGGCCCAGGCAATCACCCTGCTCCGGACGCGGTGTGTCGCCGACCGCCTCGGCGGGACCAGCATCAGGCCCAGGGGCTGACCACCTGGAAGGAGCTGTCGGCGCGGAAGGTGTCACTGTCCTGGTAGAGGTCGGCCCGCAGCTCGTAGTTGTAGTGCCGCAGGTAGCGCCCAGGGTAGTTGTAGGACTCCAGCGAGACCGAGCCGGCCGCCGAGCCGGGACGGGCGCAGTAGGTGGCGTCGCCCCGGAAGGCGGTACTGCCGTCGTTGCTGTCGAGCCGGAGCTTGAAGTCCCAGTGGCGCAGGTACCGGCCGTCGGCGGCGCGCAGCGAGTAGCAGTTGGCGTCGGCCAGGCCGGGCACCACCGTCACGGTGGCGTCCTGCTTCACGGTGGCGCTGCTGCTGGCGGTCACCGGGTCGAGGTAGCCAAGACCGCTGCGTGAACTGACGTACCGTCCGGGGTAGTTCACGGACTGCAGCGAACGGGTGGTGTTGACCGGCAGCGTGGCGCCCCCGGCGACGGTCTCCTTGAGCACGGTGAAGTGCCGGGCGAAACCGGTGAGTCCGGGCAGTTCGGTCGGCGTGGACCAGGTGGCCAGTCCGTCGTAGCTGTCGCTGTAGTAGTACTTGTGCGCGCTGTAGCCGTCGTAGTAGATCCGCCAGCCGCCGTTGTCGAGCTGGACCAGCGCGGGGCCCTCCACCCAGTTGCCCCAGCCGGACCAGTTCCCGGTGCCGGTGATCGTGTAGGGGCCGCCGAGGCTGCTCGCGGTGGCGTGCTCCAGGTACTTGGTGGTCTCGTTCTTGGTGATCGCGTGGTAGGTCGAGCCGATCTTCACCACGAAGGTGTCGATGTGGTTGCCCGTGATCCCGGCCAGCGCCGTCGGCGAACTCCACGACGTGAGCGCCGAGTTGGTCGCCGTCAGCCGATACGGCTGGAAGTCCGCCCCGCTCGCCGAGGTGGAGAGCGAGACGATCACGTTGACGCTGCCGTCGGTGTCCACGTGCCACTCGGGCGCCCAGGTGCGCTGCAGGCCGGCCAGCGGGATGGTGTGGTTGCCGAGGAAGGTCCAGTTCACCCGGTCGGTGCTGGAGGCGAAGCCGATGGTGTCGCCGGTCCAGTTCGTGGTGTACGTGATGTAGTACTTGCCGTCGGTGTGCCGGATGATGCTCGGGTCGCGGATCAGGCCCGAAGGCGGCGTGTACGCCGAGGACTTGACCAGACGGTAGCCGGCGCCGTCCGGGGAGTCGTAGACGTACATGTTGGACTCGCTGGTGTTGGTGAACGCGGTCATCGTGTACCGCGTCGCCGATCCCGCCGGGGGTGCGGCGGCCGACGCACCCGTGACCGGTACGGCCGCGAAGGCGAGGGCCGCAGCGAGTGTGGCCGCCAGGCGGCGGAGGGTTCCTGACAAGGTGTCTGCTCCTCTGGGTGGTGGGGGCTACTGCTGGTAGAACGTCGCGTCGGCCTTCGCGACCGTCGTGCTCACCGCCTGCACCTGGAGCAGGTAGTTGTAGTGCCGCAGGTACTGGCCCGGCAGGCTGTACGCCTCGTAGGAGACGGCGGCCGAATCGGCCAGACCGGCCCGCTGGTGGAAAGTGGCGCTGTCCTTGAAGCCGGTGGAACCGTCGCTCTTCTCCACCCAGACCTCGCCGTTGCTGCGCGAACGCAGGTAGTAGCCCGGGAAGTTGGCCGACTCCAGCGAGACCGTGCCGGAGCCGGAGAGACCCGGCACCGTGCGGAACTGCGAGTCGGCCAGGTTGGCGACATCCGCGTCCAGCCGGGCCCGGTACTCCCAGTGGCGGATGAAGCGGTCGGGGTAGTTGTAGGAGGACAGCCGGACCGGGGTCGCCCCGTCCGCCACCGGGATGCCGAAGTTGGGCGTGCCGTCGGCGTTCCAGTACAGCTTCTGCACCCGGGTCCGGCGGTTCGGGTCGTTCAGCGGGTCGCCGGTGATGTCCTTGTAGCCCCGGTCGTGGTAGACGAGGATGTCGCTCCTGCCGTCCTCCGAAGTGGTGAACTGGTTGTGCCCGGGGCCGTACTGGGACGTCGCCGCGTTGCTGGTGAAGACCGGGGTCGCAGTCTTGCTCCAGGAGGCCGGGTCGGTCAGGTCGCTGCTCGCCGAGGCGGTGAGCAGGCCGAGGCAGTAGTTGCTGTCGGTGGCGGCGGCGGAGAAGGTCATGAAGACCTTCCCGCCGTGCTGGATCACCGCGGGGCCCTCGTTGACCTTGTAGCCGACCGTCTCCCAGGCGTACGTCGGCACGGTCAGCCGGGCCGGAGTCCCGCTGATGGTCCAGGGGTTGGCGAGCTTGGCGATGTAGACGTTGGAGTTGGTCGCGATCGCCGGGTCCTTCTGGGCCCAGCTCAGATAGCGGGTGCCGTTGACCACGAAGGTGGTGGCGTCCAGCGCGAAACTGTCCATCGGGGTCGCGATCTGGCCCTTCTCGGTCCAGCTCCCCGTGACCGGGTTGGCGGCCGAGCTCTCCAGCACGTACATCCGGATCTTCCAGATGTCGGTGGTGCTGCCGGCGGCGAAGTAGACGTACCACTTGCCGTCGATGAAGTGGATCTCCGGCGCCCAGATGTGCGCACCCATCGCACCGGTGGCGTGCTTGGTCCAGATCACCGTCTCGGCGGCGGTGGCCAGGCCCTGGATGGTGGTGGCCCGGCGCAGGATGATCCGGTCGTACTCCGGGGCGGTGGCCGTGAAGTAGTAGTAGCCGTCGGTGTGCTTGTAGATCTGCGCGTCGGCACGCTGGCTGATCAGGGTGTTGCTGTACGAGACGGCGGGCGAGGCCGGAGCGGCCGCCTGGGCGGGGGCCACCGGCAGCATCAGCGCGGCCAGCACGGCGGCACCGACCGCCAGCGAACGGGTCTTCGTCATGGCTCTTCTCCTCAGTTCGCGGTGAGCTGCCACTGCTGGCAGGCGTTGTTCAACCAGGTCCACTGCCGCACGTCAGCGCCGTCCGCTGTACCGCAGTTGGCGACGTCCGCGACCTTGCCGCTGCTCGCGTTCACCAGCCGGACCCAGCCGCCGGAGTCGCTGAGCACCAGCCGGAACCGCTGGCAGCTGTTGTTCAGCCACGACCACTGCCGCAGATCCGCACCGTCGGCGCCGGAACAGTCCGCCAGATCCAGCACCTTGCCGCTCGCGACGTTCACCAGCCGGCTGGTGTCGTCCGCCTGGTCCTCCACTCGCCACTTCTGGGCAGCCGCACCGTTGCAGGCGAACTGCCGGACGTTCGCCCCGTCGGCCGACGAACCGTCCAGCAGGTCAAGGCACTTGCCACTGTTCCGGTTCACCAGGGAGTAGCTCGTCGGCGTCGCCGCCGTCTCCCCGGACGGGCCGGCCGGCGTCACACCCGTACCGACCGGCACCCCGAAGTTCGGCGTACCGTCCGCGTTCCAGCTGAACTTCTGCGCCCGGGTGGTCCGGTTGTTGTCGCAGCCGCCGCTCGCCGAGTTGTTGGCGTGGTAGACGATCCAGTCCTCCGTCCCGTCCGGTGACTTGAAGAACCCGTTGTGCCCCGGCCCGTACACCCCGGCCGCGTCGTTGCGTTGGAACACCGGTGTCGACTTCTTCGTCCAGGACGAGGCCAACAGCGGGTTGCTGCCGGTTAGTTCGAGCTGCCCGAGCTTGTAGTCGGGGGTGGTGCAGTAGCTACCCGAGTACACGATGAAGGTCTTGCCGTTGTGGTAGAGCGGCTCCGGGCCCTCGTTGACGGCCGCGCCGGACTTCTCCCAGCTGTACGTCGGCGTCGAGATGACGCTCAGCGCACCGCTCACCGTGTACGGGTTGCTCATCGGCGCGATCACCAGGTTCTGGGTGCCGCCGCCGAACGCGCTGCCGAGCAGGTAGAGCGCACTGCCGACCTTGAGCACACTCGCGTCGATCAGCCAGGTGTCACTGCCCGGCGCGGCCAGGTCGTTCTTGAAGCTGTACGGGCCCATCGGATCGGTGCCGACGCTCTCGGCCACGTGCAGCCGCTGGGTCGAGTTGTAGTCGGCGATGCCCTGGCCTGCGACGTAGTAGAGGTACCACCTGCCGTTGAGGAAGTGGATCTCGGGCGCCCAGATGTTGCAGCACCGGTTGGTGTTGGTGTCCTTGAAGATCTGCACGCTCGGGGCGGTCGACAGCCCGGCCAGGGTCGGCGACTTGCGCATGGTGATCTCGGACGACCAGGAGGTGGTCACCAGGTAGTAGTTGCCGTTGTAGTACTCCAGCCAAGGGTCCGCCCCCTTCTGCGACTTGACCGGATTGGTGTACGCGCGCCCGGCAGCAGCCGTGGCCGGGCGCTCGGCGAGGGTGGAGCCCAGCAGGGCGAGCAGCGCGACCACCAGAAGGAGCCAGGGGTGCGAGCGGGCACGGGTCACGGACGGGTCCCTTCGAGGGTGGCGTCTCCCCGCGGGCACCGAGAGCGGTGCGGCGGCCGGTGAACGGCACGGCGGGGTGCGGCGGTTCGGCGCTGGGGCTCGTGGATTCCGCCGACACCCCGCCGTTCATTTCGACCGCGTGTCGAGAATGTTAACGCTCACAGAACAAGGGTCAAGGCCCCCGACCATCTCGGTCGGATCACTCCGCCGACAGTCGGTAGACGGTGGTCGACCGGTACCGCTCCCCCGGGCGCAGGACGGTGGAGGGGTAGTCGGGGAAGTGCGGCGAGTCCGGGAAGTGCTGGGTCTCCAGCGCGATGCCCGCATACCGCCGGTACGGGCTGCCACCAGGGCCGGTCAGCCCGCCGTCGAAGTGGTTGCCGGTGTAGACCTGCAGGCCGGGCTCGGTGGTCAGGCAGTCCAGCCGCCGGCCGCTGCCCGGGTGGAACAGGGTGGCCGCCTCCCGCAGTCCCGCACCTGGCCGGAGCACCCAGGTGTGGTCGTACCCGTCCCCCGCCAGCCAGATCTGCGGGTGCGCCGCCGAGACCCGCCCGCCCAGGCCGGTCGGTGCGGTGAGGTCGAACGGCGTGCCGGTGACCGGTTCGGGCGGGCCGAACGGGATCAACTCCCGGTCCACCGGCAGGTATGCGTCGGCCATCACCCGGAGCAGGTGGTCCAGCACCATCCCACTGCCCTCGCCGCCCAGGTTGAAGTAGGCGTGGTTGGTCAGGTTCACCACGGTCGGGGCATCCGTGACCGCCTCGTACGAGACCGTCAACTCGCCTGCGCCGTCCAGCAGGTACGTCACCGTCACGTCCAGCGCACCGGGGAAGCCCTGGTCACCGTCCGGGCTGTGCAACGTCAGCCGGACACCCACCCGGTCACCCTCACGCACCTGCTCCCCGTCCCACAGCCGGGTGGCGAAGCCGTCCGGGCCGCCGTGCAGGGTGTGGCCGTTCGGCTGGGTGGCCAGCCGGTGCACCACTCCGTCGAGCGGCAGCTCGCCGCCCGCGATCCGGTTGCCGTAGCGGCCCACGGTGGCGCCGAAGTACGCGGCCTCGCCGAGCAGGTCACCGGTCGAGGTGCCGCCGAGCACCACGTTGGCCCGCCGGCCGTCCCGGTCCGGGGCGTACAGCGACTGCAGGCGGGCGCCGAGGCTCAGCACCTCCGCCGTGACACCGCCCGCCGTGCCGAAGACCCAGCGGTCGATGGCTCGGCCGTCCGGCAGCTCGCCTGCCGGGTGGTGCTGGATGGTCAGGTCACCGGTCATCGCAGGGTGCTCCTCTCGTGAGGTTCAAGACGTGTGGGGCGACGCCCGGTTCGGACGCCGCCCCAGAGGAAGGGATGGGCTCAGACCGACCGGCAATTGGGGGGCGGCGTCGCGGCGCCCCAATTGCCGGTCGGTCTCAGAAGCCCTGGGCCAGGCGGTGGTAGGCCTGGTTCCAGCGCAGCTCCTTGGTGAGCTGGCGGATCGTCGTGTCGGCGTCGATCAGCACCAGCTCGGTCGAGAGCATCTCGGCCAGGTCGTCCAGCTCCTCCGCGCCGAGCGCGCTGCTGAGCACGGTGTGGTGCGGGGCGCCGGCGGCCAACCAGGCCTCCGCGGAGGTCCGGAAGTCCGGCCGGGGCTGCCAGACCGCGCGGGCCACCGGCAGGCTGGGCAGCGGGGCAGCGGGCTCGACCACGTCGATCTCGTTGGCCACCAGCCGGAACCGGTCGCCCATGTCCGCCAGACCGACCACCACGGCCGGCCCCGGCTCGGCGTCGAAGACCAGCCGGACCGGGTCCTCCCGGCCGCCGATGCCGAGCGGGTGGATCTCGCAGGACGGGGTGGCCGCGGCGATGCTCGGGCAGACCTCCAGCATGTGCGCGCCGAGGATCAACTCCCGTCCCGGCTCCAGGTGGTAGGTGTAGTCCTCCATGAACGAGGTGCCGCCGGGCAGGCCCTGCGCCATCACCTTGAGGGTGCGCAGCAGCACCGAGGTCTTCCAGTCCCCCTCGCCGCCGAAGCCGTACCCGTCGGCCATCAGCCGCTGGACCGCGAGACCGGGCAGCTGGCGCAGCCCGCCGAGGTCCTCGAAGTTGGTGGTGAATGCCTTGAAGCCACCCTCCACCAGGAACCCGCGCAGGCCGAGCTCGATCCGGGCGGCGTAGCGCAGCGAGTCGTGCCGCTCACCTCCCAGGCGCAGTTCGGGGGCGAGCCGGTAGAGCTCCTCGTACTCCTTGACCAGCTCGGTGATCTCGGCGTCGCCGGTCGAATCGACCACCTCCACCAGGTCGTTGACGCCGTAGGTGTTGACCGAGACGCCGAACCGGAGCTGGGCCTCGACCTTGTCGCCCTCGGTCACCGCGACGTCGCGCATGTTGTCGCCGAACCGGGCGAGCTTGAGCGAGGAGAGCTCGGCGCGGCCGGCTGCGGCGCGGGCCCAGGAGGCGATCCGGACCGCCACGGTGGGATCGCTGACGTGTCCGGCGACGGTCTTGCGGGTGACGCCGATCCGGGACTGGATGTAGCCGAACTCGCGGTCGCCGTGGGCGGCCTGGTTCAGGTTCATGAAGTCCATGTCGATAGTGCCCCAGGGCAGTTCGACATTGGCCTGGGTGTGCAGGTGCAGCAGCGGCTTACGCAGGGCGTCCAGCCCGGCGATCCACATCTTGGCCGGGGAGAAGGTGTGCATCCAGGCGACCAGGCCGATGCAGCTGTCCTCCGAGTTGGCCTCCAGGCAGACCCGGCGGATCGCGCTCGCGTCGGTCAGGACGGGCTTCCAGACCACCTTGACGGGGAGGGAGCCGCCCAGGCTCTCGGCGATCTGCTGCGACTGCGCCGCCACCTGACGGAGCGTCTCCTCGCCGTAGAGGCCCTGACTGCCGGTCAGGAACCAGATCTCGCGGCCTTCGATCGAACTCATGCGTGGGTCTCCTTGACTGACTGCTGGCCGTACACGTTCTGGTAGCGGAAGTTGAGGCTGTCGATGTCGTCCTGAGCGATCGGCAGCGGTTCGCCGAGCTGGCGGGAGATGTGCACGGTGCGGGCGACGTCCTCGCACATCACGGCGGCCTTCACGGCGGCCTTGGCGTCCTTGCCGATGGTGAAGACGCCATGGCTCTTCATCAGCACGGCGGGCGAGCGGTGGCCGCGCAGCGTCTCCACGATGCCGCGCCCGATCGAGTCGTCACCGATCAGCGCGAACGGGCCGACCGGGATCTCGGCGCCGAACTCGTCGGCCATCGCGGTGAGTACGCACGGCACCGCCTCGCCCCGGGCGGCCCAGGCACAGGCGTAGGTGGAGTGGGTGTGCACCACTCCCCCGACCTCGGGCATGTGGCGGTAGACGTAGGCGTGCGCGGCGGTGTCCGAGGACGGCGAGTGCGCGCCCTCCAGCACCGTGCCGTCGAGGTCGCACAGGATCATGTTCTCGGGCGTCAGTTCGTCGTACGAGACGCCGCTGGGCTTGATCACCATCAGGTCCTCGCCGGGGACCCGGGCGGAGACGTTGCCTGCCGTCCAGACCACCAGCTGGTAGCGGACCAGCTCCTGGTGCAGGTCGCTGACCTGACGGCGGAGCAGCTGGATGAGGTCGGTCATGATTCCTTGCCGATCTGGGTGAGCGCACGGTTACGGATGCGGCGCAGCCGGTGCAGCTGCTTGTCGGCGCCGGTGCCGAAGTGCCGGTGCAGTTCGGCGTACTCGGCGTACAGCGCGTCGTAGGCGTCGGCCCGCTCGGGGTCCGGCAGGTACGCGCTCCGTTCGACCCGGCCCATCGCGGCGGCGGCGGTCCGGACGTCGGGATGTGCCCCGGCGGCGACGGCGGCGTGGATGGCGGAGCCCAGCGCCGGGCCCTGGGCGGAGGCGGCGAGCGAGACCGGGCGGCGCAGCACGTCGGCGTAGATCTGCATCAGCAGGGCGTTCTTCTTCAGTCCGCCGGTGACGATGAACTCGGTGACGGGGACGCCGCCCTGCTCCAGCGCCTCGACGATGGTGCGGGTGCCGTAGGCGGTGGACTCGAGCAGCGCGCGGTAGATCTCCTCCGGCCGGGTGGCCAGGGTGAGACCGATGATCACGCCGGAGAGGTGGTGGTCCACCAGGGTGGAGCGGTTGCCGTTCAGCCAGTCCAGCGCGACCAGTCCGTGCCCGCCGACCGGCTGGGCGGCGGCCTTGTCGGTCAGCAGCTGGTGGGCGTCCTGGCCGGCTGCCTCGGCCTCGGCCAGGTAGTCGGCGGGCAGGCCCTGGCGCAGCCACCAGGCGAAGATGTCGCCGACCGCGCTCTGCCCGGCCTCGTAGCCGTAGGCGCCCTCGACGATGCCGCCCTCGACCACGCCGCAGATACCGGGGACGTCGGCCAGGGTGGCGCCGTTGACCACGTGGCAGGTGGAGGTGCCCATGATGGCGAGGAGCTGGCCGTTCTCGACGGCCTGGGCCGCAGGCGCGGCGACGTGGGCGTCCACGTTGCCCGCGGCGACCGCGATGCCCTCGGGCAGGCCGGTCCAGCCGGCCGCCTCGGGGTTGAGCGATCCGACCCGGGAGCCGAGTTGGGCGAGCGGGTGCTCCAGGCGGGTCCGGGCGAAGTCGGCGAAGTCGGGGTGCAGGGCAGCGAGATACTCCTCCGAGGGGTAGCTGCCGTCCTGGAGGATGCCCTTGTAACCGGCCGTACAGGTGTTGCGGCTCTCGGCGCCGGTGAGCTGCCAGACGATCCAGTCGGCCGCCTCGATCCAGCGCTCGGTGGCCGCGTAGACCGCCGGGTCCTCCTCCAGCAGCTGGAGAGCCTTGGCGAACTGCCACTCGGCGGAGATCTTCCCGCCGTACCGGCTGATCCACTTCTCGCCGCGCTGGTGCGCCAGCTCGTTGATCCGGTCGGCCTGCCCCTGGGCCGCGTGGTGCTTCCACAACTTCGGCCAGGCATGCGGGCGTTCGGCCAGCTCGGTCTCGGCCAGCGGGGTGCCGTCGGCCCGGACGGGGAGCACGGTGCAGGCGGTGAAGTCGGTGGCGATGCCGATCACGGCAGCCGGGTCGACACCACTCGCCGCCAGTGCGGCGGGGACGGCGGTGCGCAGCACCTCGCGCCAGTCCTCGGGGTGCTGGAGCGCCCAGTCGGGGGGCAACAGGGCATCGGTGCCGGGCAGTTGGTGCTCGATCACACCGTGCGGGTACTCGTGGACGGCGGTGCCGAGCTCCTCGCCGTCGCGTACCCGCACCACCACGGCGCGGCCGGACAGGGTACCGAAGTCGACGCCGACGACGTAGCGCTCCGGGGCCTCGGGGGAAGAGGGCACGTTCACGTCCTTCTTGAGAGTGTGGATCTGGTGCCGGCCGCCGGGCGGGTCCGCGACGGTGCGGGCCCGGCGGCCGGTCCGCCGTTCCGGGGAAACTCCGGGGAACGGGGCCGCGTTGCTGGGCGACCGAAGCGGGTGGGCCGGTCCAGCGAGCGGAGACTGTGTGTGCGTTGGCTAGCTGCGCCGACGGGACGTCAGCAGTCGCTGCAGCAGGATGAAGACGAACAGCAGGGCGCCGATCACGATCCTGGTCCACCACGAGCTGAGCGTGCCCTGGAAGCTGATCACGGTCTGGATCAGGCCCAGCACCAGCACGCCCAGCACGGTGCCGAGCAGATAGCCGGTGCCGCCGGTGAGCAGCGTGCCGCCGATCACCACGGCGGCGATCGCGTCCAGCTCGAGACCCACGGCGTGCAGTCCGTAGCCGGAGAGCATGTAGAAGGTCATCAGCACGCCGCCGAGCGCCGAGCAGAAGCCGCTCACGCCGTACACGCCGATCTTCGTCCGGGACACCGGCAGGCCCATCAGCACCGAGGACTGCTCGCTGCCGCCGAGCGCGTACACGTTCCGGCCGAACCGGCTGTAGTGCAGCACCACGAACGCCGCCACGACCGCCAGCACGGCGATCAGCACGCTCGGCGAGATGAACAACTCACCCAGCGGGATCCGGGTCTGGGCCATCGAGGTGTACGTCGGGTCGGTGATCGAGATCGAGTCGATGCTGATCGTGTAGCAGAGGCCGCGGGCCAGGAACATGCCGGCCAGCGTGACGATGAACGGCTGGATCTCGAAGGTGTGGATCACCCAGCCCATCGCCAGGCCCGCCCCGGTGCCGATCGCCAGCACCAGCGGGATCACCAACAGCGGTGGCCAGCCGTGCAGTTGGACCAGCCAGGCGGAGATCATGGTGGACAGTGCGACCATCGCGCCGACCGAGAGGTCGATGCCGCCGGTCAGGATCACGAAGGTCATCCCGACCGCCACCACCAGCAGGAAGGCGTTGTCGATCAGCAGGTTCAGCAGCACCTGACCGGAGAGGAATCCGTCGTAACTCACCGACCCGGCGGCGAACATCACCACCAGCAGGACGGAGGTGACCAGCATCGGGATCTGGCCCCGGCCGCGCCGGGTCAGCGTGGACAGGACGGTGTCGGTGCTCATGCGCCGACCTCCAGCTTCTTCGATGCCACCGGCCGGTTGCCGTGCCGCGCGCCGGACTTGCGGCGGGCGGCCTTGGCCCGGAACACCGGCGACTGGACCAGACAGACAGCGATCACCACGACGGCCTTGAAGACCAGGGTGGTCTCCGGCGGGATGCCGATGGTGTAGACGGTGGTGGACAGGGTCTGGATCACCAGGGCGCCGAGCACCGTGCCGCCGAGCGAGAACCGCCCGCCGTTCAGTGAGGTGCCGCCGACCACCACCGCGAGGATGGCGTCCAGCTCGATCCAGAGCCCGGCGTTGTTGCCGTCCGCCGCCGAGACGTTGGAGCTGATCATCAGCCCGGCCAGCGCCGCGCAGAGCGCGCTGACCACGTAGACCAGACCGATCAGACCGGCCGCCCGGATGCCGACCAGTCGGCTGGCCACCGGGTTGCCGCCGACCGACTCGAGCAGCAGCCCGAGCGCGGTGCGCCGGGTGAGCATCGACGCGAACAGCACCACGGCGGCGGCCAGCAGGATCGAGAACGGCACGGTGAGCCAGTACCCGCCGCCGATCAGCTTGAAGGGCTCGCTGGTGACGGTGATGATCTGACCGTCCGTGATGAGCTGCGCCACGCCGCGCCCGGCGACCATCAGGATCAGGGTGGCGATGATCGGCTGTACCCCGATCCGGGCCACCAGCACACCGTTGGCGGCGCCGAGCAGCAGCGCCACGCCGAGCGCGATCGCCACCGCCGTCAGCACCGTACCGACGCTGCCGGGGTCGTCCGACTCGCTGATGTGCAGGCAGGCCAGCGCTGCCGCGATGGCCACGGTGGAGCCGACCGAGAGGTCGATCCCACCGGTGGCGATCACCAACGTCATGCCGAGCGCGACCAGGATCAGTGGTGAGCCGAAGTGCAGGATGTCGATCAGGCTCCCGTACAGGTGCCCGTCCCTGACCCTGATCGCGAAGAAGTCGGGGGTGAACGCCAGGTTGGCGAGCAGCAGCGCGATCAGCACCACGGCGGGCCAGAACAGGCGGTGTCCGGTCAGGCGCTTCACGACGTGGCTCCGCTCGCGATGGTCGACATGATCCGCTCCGGGGTGAGCGTGCCGTCGTTGCGCAGTTCGGCCACCAGCCGGTGGTCGCGCAGCACCCCGACCCGGTGGCTGAGGCGCAGCACCTCCTCCAGTTCGGCGGAGATGAACAGCACCGACATACCGTCACCGGCCAGCTTGGCGACCAGTTTCTGGATCTCGGTCTTGGCCCCGATGTCGATGCCTCGGGTCGGCTCGTCCAGGATCAGCAGCTTGGGGTCGGTGATCAGCCAGCGTGCCAGCAGCACCTTCTGCTGGTTGCCGCCGCTGAGGTTGCGGATCAGCGCCTCGGGGTTGTTCGGGCGGATGTCCAGGGCCCGGATCCAGCGGATCGCCAGCTCGTCCTGGGCCGCGCGGGAGAGCGGTCGGGTCCAGCCGCGAGCGGCCTGCAGGGCCAGCACGATGTTCTCCCGGACCGTCAGTTCACCGACCAGGCCCTCGGTCTTGCGGTTCTCCGAGCAGAACGCGATGCCGTGCCCGATCGCGGACCGGGGGCTGCGCAGCGCCGTGACGGCGCCGTCGATCTTCACGGTCCCCTGGTCGCTCTGGTCCGCACCGAACAGCAGCCGGGCCGCCTCGGTCCGGCCCGAGCCCAACAGGCCCGCCAGACCGACCACTTCACCGGGCCTGATCGCCAGGTCGTACGGCTCCACCGCGCCCCGGCGGCCGAGGCCCTCGGCGCGCAGGAAGGAGGTGCCGGTCGGCTCGGTGCGGGTGGCGTCGGCGAGTTCGGCCAGGCCGGTCAGCTCGCCGCCGATCATCCGGGCGACCAACTCGGTCTGGTGCAGCTCGCTGGTCAGGTACTCGCCCTCCTGGCGGCCGCCGCGCAGGATGGTCAGCCGGTCGCAGATCTCGTAGATCTGGTCCAGGAAGTGCGAGACGAACAGGATCGCCACGCCCTGGTCGCGCAGTCGGCGCAGCACCGTGAAGAGCTGGCGGACCTCGTCGCGGTCCAGGCTGGAGGTCGGCTCGTCCAGGATCAGTACCTTGGCCTGCACGTCCACCGCGCGGACGATCGCGACCAGTTGCTGGACGGCGATCGAGTGGCTGTTCAGCGGGGCGGTGACGTCGATGTCCAGGTCGAGCGCGGCCACCGACGCGGCGGCCCGGCGCCGGAGTTCGGCCCAGTGGATCAGACCGAACCGGCGGGGCTCGCGGCCGATGAAGATGTTCTCCGCGACCGAGAGGTTCGGGCAGAGGTTGACCTCCTGGTAGACGGTGCTGATGCCGGCCTGCTGGGCCTCCAGCGGGCCGCCGATCCGCACCGTCTGCCCGGCCAGGCTGACCTCGCCGCCGTCCGACTCGTACACGCCGGTGAGCACCTTGATCAAGGTGGACTTGCCCGCGCCGTTCTCGCCCATCAGCGCGTGCACCTCGCCGGGGAAGAGCCGGAAGTCGACCCCGTCCAGTGCCACCACGCCGGGGAACTCCTTGCGGATCCCCCGTACTTCCAGGACCGGTTGCGCTCGCACCCGCTCCTCCTCTCGTGTCGGTGGGCGGGCGGCCGTCCGCCGACGGCCGCCCACCTCACCGGGCTGGGTCAGTACTGACGGGTCGGCAGCGCGGCGGCCGCCTGGTCCATGGTGAAGACGCCCTCGACGGTCTTGATCCGGCGCTCGACGGTCTCGCCCTTCTTGACCTTCTTGATCAGCTCCATCAGCTGGTCACCGAGCAGCGGGTTGCACTCGACCACGACGTTGATCTTGCTCGCGGCCATCGCGGTGAAGGCGTCCTTGACACCGTCCACCGAGATGATCTTGATGTCCTTGCCGGGCGTCTTGCCGGCCTCCTCGATCGCCTGGATCGCGCCGAGCGCCATGTCGTCGTTGTGCGCGTAGAGCACGTCGATCTTCGGCTGGGACTTCAGGAAGGCCTGCATGACCTCCTTGCCCTTGGCTCGGGTGAAGTCACCGGTCTGCGAGGCGACCACCTTGAACTTCGCGTCGCCCTTGATGACGTCGCCGAAGCCGGACTTGCGGTCGTTGGCGGGGGCGGAGCCGGTGGTGCCCTGGAGCTCGACGATGTTCACCGGCTCGGTCTTGCCCTGGTACTCCTTGACCAGCCAGTCGCCGGCCTTCTTGCCCTCCTCGACGAAGTCGGAGCCGAGGAAGGTGGCGTACAGCGACTCGTCCTTGGAGTCCACCGCACGGTCCGTCAGGACGACCGGGATCTTGGCGTCCTTGGCCTCCTTGAGCACCGTGTCCCAGCCGGACTCGACCACCGGCGAGAAGGCGATGACGTCCACCTTCTGCTGGATGAACGAGCGGATCGCCTTGATCTGGTTCTCCTGCTTCTGCTGCGCGTCGGAGAACTTGAGGGTGATCCCGGCCTTCTTCGCCGCGTCCTGGACCGACTTGGTGTTGGCGGTGCGCCAGCCGCTCTCCGCGCCGACCTGGGAGAACCCGACGGTGAGCTGCTTGTCGCCGCTGCCGCTCGCCTTGTCTCCCGAACCGCCACCGGAACCACAGGCGGTGAGGGCGACGGCCATCGCAGTGGCGACCAGGGCCACCGCAGCTCTCTTGGACATGTTGGGGGTTCCTCTCGGGTGGGGGCAATGCTGAGTGCGACCGGGGGCGATGCGCGACCCGAGCACGAAAGGGGGCCCACCGGGTACGTCCGCTGTGAACGGGCGATGCCGGGGGTGTTTCGTCTGAGTGAGATTGTTAACGCTAACAATTGGCTGAGGCAAGGGCCCGGCGGCCAGTTACCCAATCTTGACCGGGCCCACCGCGCCGGGCCGGGCCGGGCCGCCACCGCTTCCGGGCAGGCGTCAGCGCGCCGCGGCGGAGCCGCGGGATTGATCAGGGGTCAGCGCGCCGCGCGGAGCCGCAGAAGGGTCAGCGGTGAGCGGCGGACGGGCCGCTGCTGCGGCGCAGCACCAGCTCCGCCGAGATCAGTACGTGCTCGTGGGCCCCCCCGGCACCGGCCACCGCGTCCACGAGCAGCGCCAGCGCCCGACGACCCAGCTCCCCGAAGTCCTGCCGGACGGTGGTCAGCGGCGGGGTGAAGTACGCCGCCTCGTGGATGTCGTCGAAGCCCACCACGGAGATGTCCCCGGGGATCGCCCGGCCCGCCTCGTGCATCGCCCGCAGCAGCCCGAGCGCCATGTGGTCGTTCGCGCAGAACACCGCACTGACCTCGGGGTCCTCGGCCAGCTGCAGCCCGGCCTGGTAGCCCGAACGCGCACTCCAGTCGCCGCTGTGCACCTGCGGCACCTGGGCACCGGCCGCCTCCAGCGTCTGCCGCCAGCCGGCCTGCCGGTCCTGGCTCTCCAACCAGCCGCTCGGACCGGCCAGGTGATGGACCGTCCGGTGGCCGAGGTCCAGCAGGTGCCGGGTCGCCGCGGCGGCGCCCGCCTGGTTGTCCACCGACACCATCGGCACCCGGGTCTGGTTCCCCGAACCGACCGCGACCACCGGCACCGAACTGGACAGCTTGGCCACCGCGCTGACCGCCGAGATCTGCGGGGCGATCACCACCACACCCTCGACGCCCTGGTCGCGCAGCCGGTCCACCGCCTCCTGCACCGAGCGGCTGTCCAGCGAGCGCAGGCTCGCGACGCTCACGAAGTACCCGGCGCTGCGGGCGGCCTGCTCGATCCCGTCCAGCATCGAGGCCGGACCGTACAGGGTGCTGTCGAAGCTGACCACGCCGAGCGTCTGGGACCGCTTGGTGACCAGCGCCCGGGCTGCCGAGTTCGGCCGGTAGTCCAACTCCCGGATCGCCGCCAGCACCCGGTCCCGGGTGTCGGGGCGGACGTGCGGCGCACCGTTGAGCACCCGCGAGACGGTCTGATGCGACACCCCGGCGAGCTTCGCCACGTCCGCCATCACGGGCTGCCGGAGCTCGGCACTGTCGGTCCCCACGAACGGCCCCCTAGGTTTCCTGATGGCGTTCAGCAGAGCCTACTTCTTGTGCACGCTCACATACCGCACTGGCCCACCCCGGACCTGCCCGGCCGGCCCACCTCTCCCCCGGCCATGGGCCGTGGACAGGCGCACCCGCGCCCCGTTCGGCCATCGCTCCGCAGACCTGGACCATGGCCAGGAGGTGATCCGTGGGGCCGTAGTCGTTCTTCCAGTCGACATAGACCCCACTGGCGCCGTCCGTCCGGCACCGCAGCCCGACGGTGACCCAGCGGACCGACCCGTCGCCGGCCGGCGAGAACGCGACGGCCGTTTCGAACTCCTCGCCCCCGCACCGGCACCCGTCCACCTCTGCCGACCGCCTGGGGGGCGATGACCGGCACCCCTGACCGGCGCAGCCTCCGCCGTACGTGCCCGCCGGACGTCCTGCCCCGCCCCGACCGACGGTACGTGGACCCGCTCCGGCCGCACTGCCCGAATCCATATTGAACACGTTCAAAGTATCTGCCAGGATGGCATCACTCGATGTCGGCCGGGCAACACGGCGGCAGCCGACCGGCTGTCACGTACCCCTGCCGTCCCAACAATTGGGAGCGTACGACGTGATCATCGCCCTGATCCTCTTCCTGGCTGTCGGAGTGCTCGTCATGGTGGGACCGGCTGCCGCGTTCGGTCTGGTCACCGGCCTGCTGACCGCCAAGCTGGCGGCGCCGGTGCGGATCGGCCTGCTCCTGCTGGTGGCCGCGGGTCAGACGGCAGCGTGGGCGCTCCTGCTCGCCTCCAGCGACCTGGTGCCGGCCGTCGCCTTCCTGGTCGGCCTGGCCACGCTCGCCTCGGGGGCCGGCGGCGTGGCATGGTCCACCCGCCGGACCCGGGCGACCGGGTACCTTCCTGCCGGCCCGCCGACCTGGCACCACGGCTCGGCCTGGTAGACCGGGCGGCCGCAACTGTCGGATCCGCCGGACGACCAGCGGCACCGGGCCACAACTCCCGGGCCACGCAGCTCCACTGCGATGCGGCGAAACTGATCGTGGACTACTCGGTCCCGCTGAACTCCACGTACTCGGCGTTCATGAGACGCTCATCGATCGATCCGCAGCCGTCAGCTGACGGCCGACGGCCGACGGCTGCGCGGGGTCGATGCTCAGGAAAGTTCCGGGTCGATGTGGGCCGGAGAGCGGTCGGCGGCCTTGAGGCAGGCGATGATCCGCTCGTGGGTGTCTCCCACCCGGTCGACCACCTGGACCCGGATGTAGACCTCGTCGATGACGCGCATGGCCTTCTCGGTGAACCAGCCCAGAAAGCGCATCCCTTGGCCTGGGAGCGGGGTGCCTGCCGTGATGACCGTGAGCATGAAGTCCTTCCGGACCTCCAGGCCTTCGGCGGCGATCCCCTCGATCGCCTGCAGGGCCGTCCCCCAGGTGCCCGGTGCCCGGGACGGTTCGCCGTGCGCGGCCGGCAGGAAAGTGACGAGATAGCTGATCTCCGAGACCACCGCGACGTCCTGGCCGGCGTTCGTCAGACTGCAGGCCCAGGCACGTTGGCCGAACGGGGCCATGCCGTCCACGGCCCGTCCGTTGTGCCCGAGCGCGGGCCTGACCGTCCGCGCGTACTGGGCGCGGGCCAGGGACGCCCCCAGTGCGGCCAGCGCCGCCGTGGTCGCACTCTGGATGTCCAGGAACTTCAGCTTCCACGGCCAGCTGCCCCGAAGCTGATCCGGCAGGTTGTCGCGGATCACGCTGTAGACCAACAGGGCCAACGCCACCGCGGCCGCCGCGTTCAGCAGCCTGGAAAGCAGCGTGTTCCTGCGGACGACTCTCTGCCTGCTCTCCATCCGGTCCCCCCAGTCCCGGCCGGCGATCCGAGATCCGAGCGACCGGCGCCGACGATTCTAGGTCTCCACCAGGGAGTCCGGAAGGGTACCAACTAGCCATTCAGGCAGCGCACTTGAAGCACGTCGAACCACCGGCTACCGCCTCGCCCCTCGGGCCTGTCTGACCACTCGCGCCGGACCCGGCGGGAATGGTCAGACAGGCCCTAAGCGGCCATACGGAAATCGCATCGCACTCCGGGGGCCTCGCATGGCACCCTCACGTTGGCCGGAGTGGGTGATCGTTCTGGGAGTGCGGCTCGCTAAACTTCGCCCGCCCGCGAACTTTTGTGATGGTCATGAAAGTCGGGTGTTCCAAAAATTGGGGGGAAGCATGAGGAATGTGCTGTCCGGTAGACGCGTGCGACACAGGCGGGTGAGATCCGGCGTCGCCGCTCCGGGCGTCCTGTTGCTCGCCGTGCTGGCCACGTTGATGGGCCAGGTCAACCCCGCCGCTGCGGCGGCACCGACCGCAGCGGTCGGAACGCCGCAGCCAGGTCCGAGTGCGGCCGCCCCGTCCGCGAGCGCGGCGTCACCCGTCGGCCCGACGGCCGCGCCCACGGCGGACCGGAAGGCCGAGGAGCAGGCCGCCGTTCGGCAGCTCCAGCAGGCCGACCCGAGCGGCGCCTGTCCGGCGGTCCTGACGCCGGGGGCGGTGGCCACCTGCACGATCGCTCCGTACCAGACCGCCTCTTTCTCGCTCCCGCTGACGCAGCCCAAGGACGTGGTTCTCGTCCAGGTCGTCTCGACGACCGGGGCGATCTACCCGAACCTGGTCACGCCGGGCGGTACCGCAGTGACCTGCGACCAGCCGATGGGTGCCGCTTGGGCGAGCGCACTGCTGCGCTGCGCCACCGGCCAGGCAGGAGACTTCACGCTCACGGTCAGGGATAACAGTGGTCAGCAGAACGGCGTCTCGGTCTCGTACCTGCCGCTGCTGTCTACCAGTGCCTGCAAGACGGTGAGCGCCGCCGACCTCGCACTCGGCGCGCCGACCCTGTTCCACGGAGACCTGCCGCTCGGCTCGGCGGGTGACTGTTACGCGCCGACCGAACTGGCCGCCGGTGACGTGCTGCGGACCCACGTGTCCACCTTCCAGATCATCCAGATGGTCTACGACGCCACGGGCAAGGAGATCTGCAACAGCAGGTTGGGCCAGCCCACCGAGCTCGACTGCAAGCTCACGGGCCAGGCGCCGTTCCGGGTGACGATGCAACAGATCTCGGGCGCGATCCAGGCGTACGACCTCACCCTGGCGCGGCTCTCCCGGCCGGACGGCTGTGCTGTGGTGGAGCCGCAGGCGTTCGGTGTCGCTCCGGACCTGAGCCCGGTAGCGCGCTGCCGCTCACTGCGGGTCTCCGAGCAGGCTCCCTACTCCTTCCAGCCGGTCACGACCGAGGGTTCCACCCTCTACGGTGGCCTGTACGGCCGCGACGGCACCCAGCTGTTCGGCAATTGCTGGCTGGGCACCGGCTGCGATCTGACACCCGGTGACTACACCTGGGCGGTCGAGGCCCGGAACGTCTCCGCCGGCCCGTTCGGGATGGTCTTCCACTCGGACAAGGAGACTCGGGGCTGCACTGCGGCCAACGACACCGGGCTGGTGTCCGGACCGGTCGCCGGCACTTTCGGCGGGCCGGGCCAGCAGCTCTGCCGCACCCTGCCGACTGCCACCGGGAAGGGTGTCTACCTGCTCAACCGGCCGCCCGCCGACGGCACCGGCGCCAAGGTCGTGGTCTACGACGCGGCCGGCGCCAAGCAGTGCGAGAACGGCGGATACTCCTCCGTCTGCAAGTTGACCGGCACCGCGCCGTTCCGCGCCGTTCTGGGCGGCACGCCGAACAAGGCGTACAAGCTGGTGATCCACCGGACCGGTGAGACGGCCGGCTGCGCCGCCTGGACGCGGAGCGGGTTCGACGGTACCTGGGGTGCCGAGGTCACGCTGACCGCGGAGGTGAAGCAGGCCTGCCTCGCCCTGCCGGCCAGTCAGCACAGCACCGCCGAGATGGCCGACTACACCAACACGCAGAACAAGCTCAACGCCTCGCTGCAGGTGGTCGACCCCAAGGGCGACGTGGCGTGTTCGACATCTTCCAGCTCGGCCTTCACCTGTGCCCTCACCGCCGGTGTGCCGTACACCGCGCTGCTCGTCAACTCGCAGTGGGGCGACAGCTACAAGCTGGTCCGGCGGGACATCTCGCCCACCGCGAACTGCCTCACCCCGAACGCGACCACGGTCGGTGGCCAGTCCACCCCGGTGGACCTGACCTCCGTGCTGGACGCTCGGTGCGTCCGGGTGAACGCCGCCGCCACGGACAAGCTCTGGCTGAGCGCGCGGGCGACCAGCGGCTCGGTGCAGGTGCAGGTCGCCGATGCGACCGGTAAGAACATCTGCCTGCAGTGGGGCCTCTCCTGCCAGGTCACGGGCTCGACCTCGTACACCGTGGTCGTGCTCGCCGCCGGGTACCACGGCACGAACATCCACGCCAACGTGGACACCTGGAGGGTCGGTACGGCGAGCGGCTGGGCGCCGGAGTGCACCTCCCACCCGATTTCGGTGGAGGGCTTCTCGCTGCGGAGCGGCGTGTTCACCGAGTCCTCGTCCGCCTACTGCGCGGTGCTCGACATGAAGCCGTCGCAGGCCTTCAAGGTCTCCGGCACCACCAGCGGTTCCTATGCCAAGCAGCCGGCCGTGACCATGTTCGGCCCGGCCAATTGGGACAGCTCCGATCTCAGCTACCAGTGCAACAGCAACTACGGCCAGTTCGGTGCCCGGTGCCTGGCCCTCAACGGCTCCGACGCCGGGCAGGCCGTGCTGATCATCAGCGCGGCGGGGGCGGCGACGCCGGTCGAGTACAGCGTGCAGGGGGAGTGTGAGTACACCGGGTGTGTCGGCCTGCCTCGTCCGCCCCTGGTGCTGGGCTCGATCAGCCCCGCCACCGGCGCAGCCGGTACGCAGACCCAGGCCGTCATCCGCGGCAGCGGACTCACCCTGGGCACCTCGGTGAAGCTGGTCCGCAACGACACCTGGAGCAGCACCCAGCCGCTCATGAAGCCGCTCTCGGTCAGCCCCGACGGGACCTCGCTCCACGTCCTGGTCGACACCAACGGTCTGGAGCCGGGCAGTTACGACGTGATGCTGGACGGTGCCGGGAGCGGGTCCGGCCTCGTCAAGGCGTACACGGTGACGCCTGCGCCGACGGCGGCGAAGGGCCGGTTCGTCCCGGTTCCCCCGTCGCGCATCCTGAACACCGTCTCGGGCGTCGGTGCGCCCGCCGGGCGGGTCGGCCAGGGCGGCGTGGTGTCACTGCGGGTCGCCGGTGTGGGCGGGATTCCGGCCACCGGTGTCACGGCGGTCGTGATGAACGTGACGGCCGTCAACCCCACGCGCAACAGCGCCATTTCGGTGTACCCGAGCGGTCAGGCGGTGCCCGACCTGCCGACCGTGAGCTTCGCGGCCGGGCAGAACGTTCCGAACCTGGTGACGGTCCCGCTGTCGAACGGGAAGGTGGACCTGCGCAACGCGTGGGGCGAGGTCGACCTCGGCGTCGACGTCGCCGGCTACTACACCGACAGTGGCACCGGCTCCTTCCTGCGCCCGGTCAACCCGACGCGCATCCTGAACACCGTTTCGGGCATCGGTGCGCCCGCCGGGCGGGTCGGCTGGGGCGGCGTCGTGTCGTTGCAGGTGACCGGGGCGGGCGGGGTCCCGGCCACCGGTGTGAAGGCGGTCGTGATGAGCGTGACGGCCGTCAACCCCTCCCGGACCGGCTATGTGACGGTGTATCCGAACGGTCAGTCGGTCCCCGACGCGTCGAACCTCAATTTCACCGCCGGGAAGAACGTGTCGAACCTGGTGACCGTTCCGGTGGGGGCGAACGGGAAGGTGAATCTGTACAACGCGTGGGGTGAGGTCGACTTCGGCGTCGACGTCGTCGGGTACTACACCGACTCGGGCGCCAGCTACTCGGCGGCCGGGCTCGTCCGGCTGCTCGACACCCGCTACGGCGAGGGCGCCCGCGCCGGGACTCTCGGCGCGGCCGGCGACGTGGTCAGCCTGAAGGTGGCCGGGGTCGAGGGCGTGCCCGAGACCGGGGTCACCTCGGTGCTGATGAACGTCACCGTCGTCTGGCCCACCAGCACCAGCTTCCTGACGGTCTTTCCGCACGGGACCGACCGTCCGGACGCCTCGAACATCAACTACCGGCCGGGAGAGGTGGTGTCCGCCCTGGTGATGGTTCCGGTGGTGGACGGCCGGGTTTCGTTCGCCAACCAGTGGGGCAGCACCGATGTGGTCGCCGACCTGATCGGCTACTTCGCAGCCTGATCCCCGCGTTCCGCCTGCCGCGCCGTCCGGTCACCCGGGCGGCGCGGCAGTGTCGGTTCTCGGGACGACCAGGGTCTGTTCTCGAAGTGGGGCTGAGGTGGCGTGGGGTGATGGAAGGCTCGTGGTGTGGGGCGTGGGAATCTGTCGGATGGGCAGTGGGCTGTGCTGGAGCCGTTGTAGCCAGTTGGCGGGGTGAGGCGTCCGGCCAGGTCGCGGCGTAGGTTGATCGACGGCATCCGGTGGCGGGTGCGAACGGGTGCTCCGTGGCGCGACATTCCGCTGGACTACGGCCCCTGGCAGACGAGCTACGGTCTGTTCCGCCGTTGGCAGCGGCAGGGGGTCTGGCATCGAGTGCTGACGGGCCTGCAGGCTCGGGCGGACGCGGCGGGTCTGATCGTCTGGGAGGTGAATGTCGACTCGACGAGTGGCTGTGAGCGGGCATTTTGATAGCGATCATCCGCTATGAGGCGTTTACTTCTGCCTGGTATACCCCGATATGTCGGGAAGGCGGCGTCCACCATCGCGGAGGCAGGCAAAGTCAAGGTCCGTCTCATCCGCTTATAGAACCCGAAGTCCGTCTGGCTTAGAAACGTCATAGAACCGCCCTGCCGGCAGCAGAGCTGGATCTTCGGCCCCGATCATGCTGACGCTGTGTCATGACCGAGCGCAAGCCCTACCCCAGCGACCTGTCCGACGCCCGGTGGACCCTGATCGAGCCGAAACTTACGGCCTGGAGGAAAGCCCGGCTCGACCGCAGGCYCACCGGACAGCCGGCCAAGGTCGAACTGCGCGACGTGTTCAACGCGATTCTCTACGTCATCCGCACGGGAATCCCGCGGAAGTACCTCCCGCACGACTTCCCGAACCACGGCACCGTCTACGCCTACTACGCTGCCTGGCGCGATGAAGGAATCTTCGCCCAGCTCAACTACGACCTGACCGGCCTGGCCCGCGTGAAGGAGGGGCGCAAGCCCGAGCCGACAGCATCCGTGATCGACACCCAGAGCGTGAAGACCTCCACCAACGTGCCCCTGACCAGCCAGGGAACCGACGCTACGCCATGGTCGAGCACGGAGCCGGCCTCGGAATCGACGTCGAGGTCGTTCACCGGAAGTCCGACGTCCCCGGATTCACGTGGTGAAAAGGCGGTGGGTACGAGTTGCACCTCGACCCCGGCCGGGCCCGCCGGCTCGCGGTCTGACGAAACCTCAGGCGGGCGTGCCGCCCGAACAGAGGTGTCAGCGGCCCGTTCCGGCGCCGACGGGCGAGGCTCCCGGGGCCCGTATCCTGGCTCCGGCCCGCCAGGTCCCGGACGAACCACCGTTCCCAACAACTCAGGGTGACCGCATGCCGTCATTACGGCATGGCGGCGGAGCTACGGCCGGGTGAAGGTCAGGTGGGTGGTGCCGCTGGGTGTCGTCACGGACTCGACCCGGAACCGCTGCTCCAGCCCTTCCAGCCCGTCCCACAGCCGCTCACCGCGGCCCAGGACGATCGGAACGACGGCGACGTGGAGGTGGTCGACCAGGTCCTCCACGAGGAACTGTCTGACCGTGGTGGGGCCCCCACCGATCCGCACATCGAGACCGCCCGCGGCCTCGCGTGCCTGCCGCAGCGCCTCCTGCGGCGAGGCGTCGACGAAGTGGAAGACCGTGCCGCCCTCCATCTCCAGGGACGGGCGCGGGTGGTGCGTCAGCACGAACACCGGGGTGTGGAACGGCGGGTTGTCCCCCCACCAGCCCTTCCACTCCTCGTCGGTCCACGGGCCGCGCTGCGGCCCGAACTTGTTGCGGCCCATGATCTCAGCCCCGATCCCGGGCCCCCAGGTCCCCGCGAGGGCGTCGTCAACACCGCTGTCGCCGCCGGCCTGACCCTGCATCCTCCGGAAGGCGCGGGTCTGGAAGAACCACTCGACAAGCCGAGTCCCGGCATGCCCGAACGGAGCCTCGAGTCCCTGTCCCTCCCCGGCGGCGAACCCGTCCAGCGACACGCTGAAGTTGTGCACTCGAACACGCGACATGACACTCACGTCCCTCACTCGGACTCCATGGTCAAACCGAGCCTAAACGCGTCCACTGACGTTAGGCCCAGCGCCACAACGCACCAGTCGGACAAGCCGAACGCCGCGCCGCGGCGGGCTGTCGGTACCCCGTCTCAACGAAGTTTGGCGAGAATCTACGCTGACACCGCCGAGGCGGTGGAGAAAGCCGCGCTGGCCGCGGACGACCTGGCAGCGGTCGAGCGCGAGCTCACCGACCTGGGCTACGTGGTGCTCCCCGAGCGGTTGCTCGCGCGTCCCTACGGCGGGACGAGCACGCTGGCTTCGTACTACGGGAAGACCGCCCTTGCCACTGGTGGATTCGCTACTTCGACTACCTCTGGCGACTCGCCTCGTGCCGAGCCTGCTCGCCGCGCCCTGCGGACCAGCCTCCGGCCACAGTCCACCCGGACCTCCCCGCTCCTGGCCCGCTGCACCCGGCCCAGTGCCCAGCAAGGGAGCCCGGCGGGCTTCGCGGTGATGACGACGACGGCGGTCTTGCAAGTCGCCTGGTACGTCACGCACGGTGGCGCCGCCGGGCGGCACCCCGCACCTGACGGCGCGTCGGCGCCCATGAGGGGCCGCCAGGCCCATGGGCCCCCGCAGGCTTCCGCTCCCCTTGCTGTGTGCGTACGTGTTGACACCCCGATCCAGGCGCCCCACACTCCCATTTGGGAGCGCTCCCACGTATCGACTGGCCCCACCTTGCGGCGAGTTGAGGAGTTGCGCCGTCGGCCGCGGCAATGCCACCGCCGGCTGCAGCGTCCTGCCTCGCCCGCCCGCCGGCCGGTGAGAGCCGGGTTCCCACAGCGCGGTCGTTTCCATCCCCCACCCAAGGCCGCGGCGCTGTCGGCGGTACGTGTCGATCGCACGCCACGGGCGTTGCGGGCCGTACCGCCCGCGCTGCCGGCTGCTGAGAAGGAGACCATGCGTACGACACACAAGGCGGCCGCCCTGGCGGCGGTCGCGGTCCTGCTGGCCGGTACCGGGGCGGCGCAGGCCGCCGACAGCGGGCGATCCGTGCAGGCGGCCGCTGCCACCGCGGGCCCGGCGATCACCGTGGACACCACCAGTGGGCGGCACGCCATCGACCCCCACATCTACGGCATGAACTTCCCCGACGAGGCATTGGCCAAGGACCTACGGCTGCCGATCAGCCGCTGGGGCGGCAACGCCACCAGCCGTTACAACTACAAGCTCGACGCCTACAACGCCGGCTCCGACTGGTACTTCGAGGACCTGCACTACAACAACGACACCGCGGCCCTGCCCGCCGGATCGCAGGCCGACAAGTTCGTCGAGCAGAACCGCAGGACCGGCACCGACACGCTGATGACCGTTCCGATGATCGGCTGGACGGCGGCCGCCCGGGACAGCGGCTGTGGGTTCAGTGTCGCCAAGTACGGTCCCCAGCAGGAGACCGACGCGCAGTGGCGGCCGGACTGCGGCAACGGCAGGAAGCCCGACGGCACCCTGATCACGGGTAACGCTCCGGCCGAGACCAGTACGCCGGCGGGCCCGGACTTCGTCAAGGGCTGGGTGCAGTACCTCGACAGCGCCTACGGCACCGCAGGCAGCGGCGGGGTGCGCTTCTACAACCTGGACAACGAGCCGGACCTGTGGTCCGGCACGCACCGCGACGTCCACCCGGCCGGGGCGGGCTTCGACGAACTGCGCGACAGCACCTACGCCATCGCCGCAGCCGTCAAGGACGCCGACCCGGCTGCGCAGACCCTCGGCCCGGTTGGCTGGGGCTTCAACTCGCTGATCTACTCCGGCCTGGACCAGCAGGTGTGCAGCCAGCAGGGGGGCAGCTGCTGGTCGAACCCGCCGGACACCGCCGCGCACGGCGGGGTGCAGTTCGCCCCGTGGTACCTGCAGAAGATGAAGGAGTACGAGCAGGCGCACGGGCGCCGGATCCTCGACTACTTCGACGAGCACATCTACCCCCAGCAGTCCGGCGTGTCCGGCAGTGCGGACGACGCGGCGACGCAGGCCCTGCGGCTGCGCTCCACCCGGCAGTTGTGGGATCCCTCCTACGTCGACGAGAGCTGGATCAACCAGCCGATCCAGTTCGTCCCCCGGCTGCGGTCGCTGGTCGACCAGAACTACCCGGGTACGAAGCTGGCCATCTCGGAGTACAACTGGGGCGCGCTGGACCACATCGACGGCGGTCTGGCCCAGGCCGACGTGCTGGGGATCTTCGGACGTCAGGGGCTGGACCTGGCCACACTGTGGTCACCGCCGAAGGCGACCGACCCCGGAGCGTACGCCTTCCGGATGTTCCTGAACTACGACGGCCAGGGCGGCACCTTCGGCGACACCTCGTTCAAGGCCGCGAGCGCCGACCAGGACAAGCTGTCGGTGTACGCGGCCGAGCGCAGCAGCGACCACGCCACCACGGTGATGGTGATCAACAAGACCACCGGCGACCTGACCGCACCCGTCTCCGTGACCGGCAGCACGGCGCTCCCGGCAGCGGCGCAGGTCTACCGCTACGGCCAGGCCGATCCCGCCGCGATCCAGCACCCGGCCGGTCAGCCGCTGAACGGCGGCTCCTTCACCGCGACCTTCCCGGCGTACTCCATCACCGAGTACGTCATTCCGGCCGGCTCGACCCAGGCCACCCCGCCGTCGGCGCCGGGCACTCCGACGGCCTCCGCGACCGGCTCCGACCGCGTGACGCTGACCTGGCCGGCCGCCACAGCCGGGGCCTCCCCCCTGGCGGACTACCGCGTGTACGGCGGCGACCCGGCCGGCACGGCGCCGCTGGCCACCGTCCCCGCGTCGGCGACCACCGCCACCGTCACCGGCCTGACCCCGGCCACCGCCTACACGTTCCGCGTGGTGGCCACCGACACCGGGGGCCGAAGCTCGCCTCCGTCGGCCGCCTTGCAGGTCACCACCGGACCGGCCACGACGAGCGGCTGCACGGTCGCCTACCAGGTCGGCAACGACTGGGGCGTCGGCTTCACCGCCGACGTGCAGATCACCAACCAGGCGGGACCGGTCAACGGCTGGAACCTCGGATTCACCTTCACCGGCAACCAGATGGTCACCCAGGGCTGGAACGGCACCTGGTCGCAGACCGGCGCCACGGTCACCGTCAAGGACGCCGGCTGGAACGCGTCCCTGCCCACCGGGAGTTCCACCACGATCGGCTTCAACGGCGCCTACTCCGGCGCCAACCCCGCACCCGGCACCTTCACCCTCAACGGCACCCCCTGCACCACTGCGGCTCACTGACCCACCCCGTCCACGCATGGCCGACCCCGAACCGCAGGGGTCGGCCATGCGCCACTTGACGATCACGATTGACTGCGCGCTCTAGTGAACGCAGAACTCGTTGCCCTCCGGGTCGCCGGACGGGCGGTCTTAGAGGGAGAGTCCGTGACCGGCGCCGACGATCCCAGGTGTCCGCCAGGAAGTCCGGAGGGTACCAACTAGCCATTCAGGCAGCGCACTTGAAGTACATCGAACCACCGGCTACCGCCTCGGACCGGGCTTGCCCTTTAACCTCCCAAGGCTCAGCGCAATCGGTCGGTGCAGGTGCCTCCTGTCGTGACCTGGCCCTGGCGGCGGGCGGACCGATCCGTGGGCATACGGGTGTGGCGGTACGAGAATGCTGTCGGCAGCAGTGGACGCGTGGTCCGGTTGGAAGGGGCGACGACAGCCCGCATCGCGGGCCCGGCTGTCGGACGGACCCTGGCCGCCGGTGGATCTCGAGGGGTTCGTCTCCTCTGCCAAGAGCGCGGCCCACTTCGACTCGGTGGAACTGGTGGAGGTCGTCCGGTCGCCCCGGACCGTCGATGTCCACCTGGGCGCTTCGACGGGGCAGCAGTTCGTCGTCTCTCTGGCGGAAGGGGGCACCGCGAGCAGGATCACCTGCGACGGGTATGTCTTCGACCGGGTTCCCTCGTGCCTCGCCCTGGAGTTCATGGCGGCTGTCGTCTCCGGGGAGGTGAAAGTGTCCTTCTCCCGGCCGAGCCGCGACGTGGTCCTGAGCGTTTCTCTCGCGGAGGAGGGCAGCTGGATGGCATCTCGTAGGTTCCGAGGCGATCTCGCCCAGTGGGAGTTGGATGTGATGGGCCGCGCTTGGCAACACACGCTTGAGCGGGCAGCAGCGCAGATGCGATAACGGCTGACGGTCCATCCGACCGAGGGGCACTGGCAGGACCTGGCGTACTGGGATCCGCTGCCCAACGCGCGCGAGCTCACGGATTCGATGGGCTGCGGGCGCTGGGAGGATCGCAGTTGGCTCAACGTTCCCGGTCCGTTCTACGCGTGCGTGACCGACAGCGGGCTGAACGGCCCCTACTACCTCCCGGAGCATGTGCTCTCCAGCGACGAGCACTACGAGTTCGTATACCGTCAGCCCGCCAATCCCCGGGAGTTGGCGGGCCTGGTGGAGATCGCCCATGACGAACCAGCAGGCGGTTACGCCTGGGACGGCGACCAGCAGTGGACTCCCGAGGCAGTGCGGTTGTGGTGGGCCGGGCGCGAGAGGGTCCGCGCGTGGATAGCCGACGACCAGAACGAGAAGGAGGCCCTACGCCGGTACGCCGCCTACCTGGACGACGGCCTGGAGTACTACCTGCGCGGCTACCTGTTCTGGCTGATCAATCGCCGCGAGCCCCGCCTCGGGGAGGAGCTCCCGACCCTCTGAGCTGTCCACTCGGCCGCCGGGCGCGGCACTAGGTGCCGGGCACCCGCCGGAGCTCGCGGATCGGGCGGCTCAGCAGCAGGGCCGCGACCACCAGCAGGGCGGCCACTCCCACGGCGGCGAGCACGGCGTTCGGGCCGAACGACGCGGCCGCCGGGCCGGCGAGTGCGCTGCCGATCGGGAGCATGCAGACCGAGCCCGCGACGTCGTACGCGTGGACACGGTTGAGCACCTCGCCGGGGACCTGGGTCTGCACGCTGGTCGCCCACATGACGCCCCAGAAGGTCACGCCAGTGCCGACCAGCACCTGCGCGACGGCGAGTGCCGGAACGTGCCAGCCGAGGACGATCCCGAAGGGGTAGAGCGGGAAGGCCAGCAACGCCACTGCGCCCGCCGCGAGCGGTCGCGGCGGCTTCAGCCGGATCGCCAGCAGCCCGCCGCACACCGTCCCGACGGCGAAGGCGCAACTGAGCAGCCCGAACAGGGTGGACCCGTACACCGGGACGAGTGTCCCGGCGGCCACGGGCAGCAGCGGCCCGGTCGAGAGCACGGTGTAGAACATCCAGACCACGATGGTGCCCCACAGCCACCTCCGGGAGCGGAACTCGTGCCAGCCGGTCACCAGGTTCCGCCAGAGGCTGTCGCCGGGCGGAGGGGCGGGCACCGGGTCGAGCCTCAGCGCGAACAGGCCGCAGGCGCTGATGCCGTACGTGACGGCGGCGATGACCATCACCCAGCCGGTCGCGGCGGCGCTGACCAGCAGGCCCGCCAGCGCCGGGCCGAGCAGTGCGGTGAGCGCCTCGGAGGTACGCAGCACGCCGTTGGCCCCCTGCACGTCGCGGGCCACCAGCGGGACGGTGCTGGCGGCGCCGGGCTGGAACATCGCGGCGGCGCTGCCTGCCACGGCCATCAGCGCGTACAACTGCCAGAGCCGGTCGACGCCTTGGAAGAACAGCACCGCCATCAGCGCGCGGGTGAGCAGGTTGGTGAGATCGGCGCCGATCATCATCCGGCGGGCGGTGAACCGGTCGGAGAGCACGCCGCCGAAGAGCACCAGACCGGCGAACGGTGCCGTCAGGAAGGCCAGCGCGAGGCCGACGCTGCCGAGCCCGTGCCCCGAGCCGATCAGCCCGGCGGCGACCGCGACCGGCAGCATGGTGTGGCCGAGCAGTCCGGCGCTGCGCGCGGTGAAGTAGTACCGGAAGTTGCGGGACCAGATCGCCGGCCCGGCGGTCGCGGCGGCGGGGCCGGAGAGTGGGGGCTGCTTCAGCCCGGATTGCGTCACGTGAAGCAGTTTTGGTGCCGACCTGCCGGGATTTCCAGTCGCCGCGAGTCACGACCCGGCAGTTGGCGGAAGTTGGCCACAGCTGACCGGGGGCGGACCGGATTTGCGAGCCGGCCAGGCCACCAGGCCGAAGCAGGTTCAGGCCGGTCGGACCTGGGTCAGGTTCTTGGCCTTCATCTCGGCCACCACCTCGCGGATCTTGGCGTCGAGCTGTTTCCTCGTCAGATCCTTGCCGTACTTCTTCCACAGGTCGATGCCGGCCTGCATGGTCAGCACGTCGCCCGGGTCGCTCTTGCCGACCAGGATCGGGATCGGGACGGTGGCGCCCTTGATCAGGGTGTCCGGGCCCATGCCGGCGGCGGTGCCGACGTAGCCGTAGTGGATGTTCGAGTAGATGTCGTAGAAGACCTTGTCCTTGGTGCCCGGCACCTGGAAGTAGAAGTCGTCCGCCTTGGCGTTGGTGGTGGCACTGGCGGCTCGCAGCACCGGCGGAAACAGGAAGAAGCGGGCCCACGGCCGACGCCTGATCCGGCAGGACTCCCCGGCTCCGCGTCAGTCGTAGGCGGTCGGGCGCTCGGCGACTCAGTCCTCCCGAACCTCGATCACCAGCTTGCCGCGGGCCTGACCTGCCATCAGATGTGCTATCGCGTCCGGGACTTCGGCCAACGGGTACGTCCGCTCGATCGCGGGGGTCACCGATCCCGCCTCGATCAGACCCCTGAGGATGTCGAGGTCGGCGTGGTGCTCCTTGGCCATCAGGCCGCACAGGCGCTGCCGGAGGAACGGGGAGAGCAGCAGGGCCCGCAGCTGCCGGTCGTTGCCGCCGATCCAGCGGCCGCCGTTCTCGCCGCCGACGATGACCAGGGTGCCGCGCGGGGTGAGGGTGCGGCGCAGCAGGGTCAGCGACCGGTTGCCGGCGATGTCGAGGACCAGGTCGTGACGGCGGCTGCCGTCGGTGAAGTCGGTGCGGGTGTAGTCGATCACCTCATCGGCGCCCAGCGAGCGGACCAGGTCCGCCTTGCCGGTGCTGCAGACGGCGGTGACGTGGGCGCCGAGGGCCTTGGCGATCTGCACGGCGAAGGTGCCGACCCCGCCCGCCGCGCCGATCACCAGCACGCTCTGACCGGGCTTCAGGCGCCCGGCGTCGCGCAGCGCCTGGAGAGCGGTGGCGCCGGAGATCGGGACGGCGGCGGACTGTGCGTGGCTGAGGTTCGCCGGGCGGTGGGCGAGCTTGTCCGCCTTGGCGCAGGCGTACTCGGCGAACGAGCCGGCCGCGATGCCGTACACCTCGTCGCCGGGACCGAACCGGGTGACGCCGGGGCCGACCGTCTCCACCGTGCCGGAGACGTCCAGGCCGCGGATCCGCTGCTTGGGGGCCCGCAGGCCGAAGCCCGCCGCGCGGATCAGGTAGGGCAGACCCGCCGTGAGGTGCCAGACCCCCGGGTCGACGCCGGCCGCGTGCACCCGGACGAGCACCTCGCCCTCACCGGGCACGGGCCGGTCGGTCTCCTCCACCCGCAGTACCTCGGGCGGACCGTAGACGTCGTGCAGGACAGCCTTCATGGGCGGATGTCTCCCTCGGTGGTGGCAGCTGGGTACTGGAACACGTCGTCGAGCGGGACGTGGAAGACCTGGGCGATCTGGAACGCCACCTCCAGCGAGGGCGAGTAGCGGCCCTGTTCGATGGCGATGACGGTCTGTCGGGTGACCCCGATCCGGCGGGCGAGTTCGGCCTGGGTCATCTCGCCGTGGGTGAACCGCAGGGTGCGGATCGCGTTGGTGACCCGGGTCGGCTTCACCACGGGTGGAACCCGAACCGGTAGGCGACGATCTTCGCGGTCGCGCCGAGCACCGCCGACAGGACGAAGGCCAGGTAGATCGCGTTGGCGATCCAGAACCGGTCCTGCCCGGTCATCGCCAGGATCAGCCCGGCGACGCCGCCGAGCACCACGAAGGACTGGCCGACGTACTCGCCGAAGCGGTGGATCTCCCGGTCCCGCTGGTCCCGGACGTTCTCCTCCTTGGGCGAGAACGTGGACACCACGATGTGCAGCACGATCGACGCCACGATCCCCCCGCCGACCGACCACAACAGCGCCGACACATAGGGCGCCTGAGTGAGCCTCAGGCCCTCGGGCCGGTCCAGGACGGCGGCCAGGTACGCGGCGTAGGCCGCGACCGTGAGCAGCAGCATCATCCAGGCGCGTTTCTCTTCGACGGCCATCCCGCTCCCTCAGGTAAAGAAAACCCGACATCCGGAGTGTCAAGCAACACCGACACCATGTCAAGAATTCTTGACGCTGGAGCCGTGGACGAACAGACAGCGCCGCCCCGGTCCCGTAAGGGGCCGCGGACGTAGTCCTCGAGTTCCAACAGCTCGTCCTCCAGCACGGTGGGGTCCGTCGCCTTTCGGATCTTCTCCGCGTGCGCGATGACCTGGTCCAACTCGGCCTGCAGCGGGCCCACCTTGGCGGCGGGTCCGTCGGTCCACCGACTGAGGCGGAGCTGGCTCTTCTCGGCCTCGGCGGCGCTGACCACCTGGCGGGCCCAGTCCTGGTAGGCGCCAGGGGCGGCGTCGGCGGGATCGTCCAGCGGCCACTGGTCGAGCACCTGGTCCAGCTCCGTGGAGGCGGTCAGGTAGGCGCGCTGCTCGCCCGTGACCGCGGCGGTGTCCTGATGGAGCGTCCGGCTCATGGTCTCCCCCGACTCGAAGAGGCACAGACCGAACCGCTTGCTGGTGCCCGCCTTCCAGGATGTGCGGTCCGGGTAGAGCGTGCTGACCTCCACCCCCCGGGGGATGGCGAGGTAGTCCGCCGCGTACTCGTACTGCCGCCTGACGCAGGCCTTCGCGGCAGCCTCCTCCAACACCTTCTCCCCCGGGTAGGCGGAGCCCTTCTCCTGGACGGCCGACAGCGGGACCGTGCCAAACACCTCGCCGTAGTGCGGCTCGGTGCAGGGCACCACGGTGAACCGACGGGAGAGCTGGCCCTGTCCGCCGGTCTTCTCCTTCAGGCAGTCGCCGGGCTGCAGGCTGAAGACATTGGTCTGGCTCGTGATGGAGTCCAGGTCGCCCTTCACCGCCAACACCCCCACCGCCCCGATCATCAGCACCGCCCAGAGGCAGGAGATCACGATGCCGGCGACGGCCAGCCCCTTGCCCTGCTGCGGACGGCGGCGGATCTGCCGGAGCGCACCGATGCCGAAGCCGAGGCCGAGCACCCAGAGGCAGCAGCCGAAGCCGAGGATGCCGAGCACCAGCGAGGTGATGGCCAGCCCGTTGGTCCCCTGCGCCGACGGCTGCGGACCGGTCCAGTACGGCTGCCCGTACGGCGCCGGGGCGCCCGCCCACTGACCGGGGTACGGCGTCCCTCCGGGCGGGCCCGGAGGGACGTACGGACCGGACTGCTGGGCGTACGGGTCGGCAGGCGGCGCGTACGGACCGGTCGGGGGCGCGTACGGATCGGCGGGCGTCGCGTACGGGTTGGCGTCCGCCGGAGGTGGCTCGTACGGGGTGCTCGCGGCGGGCGCCGGGGTGCTGTCGTTGCCGGACGGCGGGGACCAGTCCGCCGAGCTGCCGCTGCTCGAACTGCTGGACTGGTCGGACTCGGACGACACCGTGGGACTCCCCCGAAGCTGCACTGCCGTCGGGTCCGACGGCTGCGCGAATATAGCGGATCATCAGACCGCATTCCCAATGGGATTCGAACAACGGGACGACTGTCAGTGCCAGGCCCTACGCTCACGTCCTATGACGAGCAACCCAGCGGGCCCGGCGGCTGACGGCAGCGGCTGGACGGCCACCGGTCTGCGCTGGCGCGAGGGTGTGCCCCGGCTGACAGCCGCGAGCGGGGCCCGGCTGCTGGAGCGGGAGATCGCCGTCGGCACCCGGGTCGGCTGGACGGTGGTCGGCCCGCGCCGCTGCGTCGGGGTGCGGACGGCGCAGCGCCACCACCCGTGCCCGGTCGCGGCGGAGCTGGAGCCCGGGAGCAAGGCCGGCCAGTGCACCTCCTGCCAGGACGCCGACCAGGGGCTGGCCCTCGCCAGGGACCAGATCCTCGACGACGGGCGGACGTACCGGCTCTACCTCGCCTGGTTCGGGCCCGGATTGGCCAAGGTCGGGCTGACCGCCGAGCAGCGCGGCACCGCCCGGCTGGTCGAGCAGGCCGCCCTGGCCTGGACGTTCGTCGCCCGGGGCTCGCTGCCGAGCATCCGCCGGGCCGAGCTGACGGTGGCCCAGTCCGGGCTGGCCAGGGAGCGGTTCACCTCGAAGGCGAAGGTCGGCGGCTGGTGGCGGCTGCCCCCGCCGGACGAGCGGGCGGCGGCCGTCCGTGCGCTGCGCGGCCAGGTGCTAGGAGTGCTGGCGGGCCACGGGGTCGAGCTCTTCCCGGCCGACCCGGTGACCGATCAGGTGGCACTGTTCGGTCTCACCGACGGTCCGCCGGCCGCTTACCGCGAGATCACCGCACTCGGCCCCGGCGCCACGCTCGGCGGCACCCTGCGCGCGCCGATCGGGCGCCACCTGTTCGTGACGCCCGATCAGGTCGACGCTCCGCCGCTGCTGCTGGACACCCGGCTGCTGATCGGCTGGGCCCTGCGGCCCACCCAGCTGGCACCCTGCACCGGAATTACCGAGCAGCTCCGGGCCCGGCCGGTCGAGCAGGCCGCACTCTTCTGAAGAGCCGCGTCAGGGGGCGGGCACCGTCCGGAGATAGGCGGCGAGTCGGGTGATCGCCGACGGGTTGCGCGGGCTCTCCACCAGGTCGACGTAGTCCAGCACGAAGATCCGGTCGTTCCGGACCGCCGAGACGTTGGCCAGCGCCGGGTAGGACTTCAGGAACTGACGCTTGGCCTCCGCACCGGTCTCCCCGTAGTTGTTGATCACGATCACCTCGGGGTCCCTGGCCACCACGCTCTCCCACCCCACCGTGGTCCACGAGTCGTCCAGGTCACCCATCACGTTGCGGCCGCCCGCCTTGCTGATGACCTGCTCGGGAGCGGCGAACCGCCCGGAGGTGAACGGCTTGTCCTGGCCGCTGTCGTACAGGAAGACGCTCGGCCGCCGGGCCGGCGCACCGGCCTCGGCCCTGGCCACCTCCGCCTTGAACTCCGCGATCAACTGCTGGGCCTTCGGCTCCACGTCGAAGATCTTCCCGAGGTTGGCCAGGTCCGTGTAGAGCGCGTCCAGCGGCGGCATCACGCCGCGCGCCTTCTCCTTGCCGTTCCGGCAGGACTCGGTGAGCGTGTAGGCGCCGACACCCAGCTTGCCCAGGCCCTCGGGGGTCAGCCCGGCGGTGTCGTTCCAGCCGTAGTTCCAGCCTGCGAAGACCAGGTCGGCCTTGGCGTCCAGCACCAGCTCCTTGGTGATCTCCTTCTTGGACAGCCACTTGGTGCGGTCGTACTCCGCCGCCCACGGCACCTTCGCCAGGTCGCCCTTCTCGTCCGGCATCACGTAGCCCGCCATCCGGTCGGCCAGGCCGAGCGAGAGCATCAGCTCGGTGATGCCGATGTCGTTCGTCACCGCCCTGGCCGGCTTGTGGTGGTACGTCAGCGGGGTGCCGCAGTTGTCGACGGTGACGGGGTAGTGCGCCGAACCCGCGCTCTCCGCCGAGGGGGTGACCTCGGCGCCGCAGGCGGTCAGGCCCAGGGCGAGCACTGCGGTGGCGGCCAGGGTGCGGCGGGGGTGGGTGAGCAAGGTGTCCGTCCTCATCAGGGGTGGAGTCGGTCGAAGAGCAGTTGCACGGCGCCGGTCACCGGGTGCCGCACCGGGTGGGCCCGCACCCCGAACACCTCGGCGAGCAGTTCGGCGGACAGCACCTCCCCCGGCGGCCCCGACGCGACGATCCGGCCGCCGGCGATCACGTACAGCAGGTCGCAGTGGGCGGCCGCGAGGTTGAGGTCGTGCAGCGCCGTCAGCACGGTCAGGCCGCTGGCCCGGACCAGCGCGAGCACCTCCAACTGGTGTGCGATGTCCAGGTGGTTGGTGGGCTCGTCGAGCACCAGCACCTTCGGCTGCTGCACCAGCGCCCGGGCAATCAGCACGCGCTGCTTCTCGCCGCCCGAGAGGTCGAGGAAGCCCCGCCCGGCCAGGTGCCCGGCGCCGACCCGGGCCAGCGCCTCCGCGCAGCCCGCCGCGTCGTCCGGGCCCGGCCCGCCGAAGCCGCGCCGGTGCGGCAGCCGTCCCATCCCGACCACCTCGGCGACGGTGAAGTCGAACTCCGCCACCGTCTCCTGCGGCAGCGCGCCGACCCGGCGGGCACCCTCACGGGGCGTCAGGCCGTGCAGGTCGTCACCGTCCAGCCGGACGGTGCCGGCCGCCGGGCGCAGCGCCCGGTAGACGCAGCGCAGCAGCGTGGACTTCCCGCTGCCGTTCGGCCCGACCAGGCCGAGCACCTGGCCGCTCGCGGCCCGTACGGTGACCTCGTGCACCAGCCTGGTCCCGGCGATCTCGACCGAGACGTCCTCGATGTCGACGCGCATCAGTGTCCCCTCCCCTGACCGGCCATCAGCGGCCGCCGAAGCTGTAGCTGCGACGGCGCATCAGCAGCAGGAAGCACGGCACCCCGAGCACGGCGGTGATCACGCCGACCGGCAGTTCGGCGGGGGCGAGCAGCAGCCGGGAGACGATGTCCACCCAGACCAGCAGCACCGCGCCGAGCAGCGGAGCGACCGTCAGCACCCGCCGGTGGTCGGCGCCGACCAGCATCCGGGCCAGGTGCGGGACCATCAGGCCGACGAAGCCGATCGCGCCGCTGACCGCGACCACCGTGCCGGTGACGGCGGCGGTGACCACGAACAACGCCCGGCGCAGCCGGGAGGCGTCCACGCCCAGCGCGGCGGCAGTCTCGTCGCCCATCGCCAGGGCGTCCAACTGCCCGGCGGAGCACAGCAGACAGGCGGTGCCCGCCAGCACCGTCCCGGCCGCGATCGGGACCGAGGCCCAGGTCGCGCCGCCGAGGCTGCCGAGCAGCCACATCATCGCGGTCCTGGCCGCCTCGCCGCGTTCGGCGGAGAAGACCATCAGCGAGGTGACCGCGGAGAAGCCGTACGCCAGCGCGGTGCCGGTGAGCACCAGGCGCAGCGGGGTGAGGCCCTGGGCGGTCCTGGCCACCGCGTAGACCAGCACCATCGCGGCCAGCGCGGAGCCGAACGCGGAGGCGGAGAGCGCCCAGACGCCGAGCGAGGCGAACGCGCCCAGCAGCAGAACGGCGTTGGCACCGACGGCCGCACCGGAGGAGATGCCGAGCACGAACGGGTCGGCGAGCGCGTTGCGCACCATCGCCTGGACGGCCACGCCGGTCGCCGACAGTCCGGCACCGACCACGGCGGCCAGCACCGTCCTGGGCAGCCGGATCTCCCACACGATGGTGTAGCCGGCCAGCTGGTCGGCGCCGATCCGACCACCCGTCAGACCGGCCCGCAGGTACTCCAGTACCGTCCCCCAGCCGATCCCGGCGGAGCCCAGCGCGACGCCGCAGACCAGCGAGAACAACAGGGCGACGGCCAGTCCGGCAGCCAGCGCCGGAGTCCGGGCGGGCGGGTGGACGGCCTTCGCCATCGGTGCGGCTACAGCAGTGCTCACGGCGGCCTTCGCGTCGGGCCGTGGCCGTACGGGGCGACGCGCCCGGGCCCGCCCGGTCGGCGCGGACCCTCGGGTCCGCGCGTGGGCGCGCCGTGCCGCATCCCCTCGCAGTCCGCGGCGAGTTGTCGGGAGGTCAGCGCCGCCGAGGGCGATCGGGCTCACGGACCCTCAGGGGCCCGTCCACCGTTGCGGGTCAGCGCCGGACTTCCACCGGACTTTCCCCTCGGGACGCTCCGGCAGCATAACAACACCGCCCGGCCGGGTAAGGGGCCGTCAGCTGTGGTGCCCGGCACATCAGTCGGCGTTCGGCCGCGCTCCCGCTGGTCCTGCCACCCGTCGCGTAGCTTGGTGGCACCTGGAGCGAAGGGTGGCGGTGGCACCATGGCAGGAGCACTCGACGGCAAGGTCGCGCTGGTCGCAGGGGCGACCAGGGGCGCGGGGCGGGGCATCGCCGTCCAGCTCGGCGCCGCCGGGGCGACCGTCTACGTGACGGGCCGCAGCACCCGGGGCCGACGCTCGGAGTACGACCTCCCCGAGACCATCGAGGACACCGCCGAGTTGGTCACGGCGGCCGGCGGGCACGGCATCGCGGTGGTGACAGACCATCTGGTCCCCGCGCAGGTTGCCGCGTTGGTGCAGCGGATCGACACCGAGCAGGGCCGGCTCGACGTGCTGGTGAACGACATCTGGGGCGGCGAACGGCTCTTCGAGTGGAACAGCACCGTCTGGGAGCACGACCTCGACAACGGCCTGCGCCTGCTCCGGCTCGCCGTGGAGACCCACGCCATCACCAGCCACCACGCACTGCCGCTGCTGCTGCGCACGCCGGGCGGCCTGGTGGTCGAGATGACCGACGGCACCGAGGAGTACAACCGCACCCGCTACCGGGTCTCCTTCTTCTACGACCTGGCCAAGTCCGCCGTACTCCGGATGGCCTTCTCCCTCGGCCACGACCTGGGCCCGCGCGGCGCCACCGCCGTGGCCCTGACCCCCGGCTGGCTGCGCTCGGAACTGATGCTCGCCACCTTCGGCGTCACCGAGCAGAACTGGCGGGACGCGATCGCCGAGGTGCCCCACTTCGGCATCTCCGAGACCCCCTCGTACGTAGGCCGCGCGGTGGCCGCCCTGGCCGCCGACCCCGACGTCGCCCGCTGGAACGGCCAGTCCCTCTCCAGCGGCCAACTCGCCCGGGTCTACGGGTTCACCGACCTCGACGGCAGCCGACCCGACGCCTGGCGCTACATGCTCGAGGTCCAGGACCCCGGCCTCCCCGCCGACCCCACCGGCTACCGCTGAGCGCTCCCCGGGCCCGACGGCTCCCTCACCCTGGCATCCTGTACTGAACTTGATTGGGTGATGTCGGTGCCGTTTGCCTGACGGCGGTTGCTCGGCTGCGGTAGCTGTGGGCTATGAGGTATGCGCAGGGCGGCGGGTTGACCGACGCTGGGAGGGCTGTCCGGGAGCGGGTGCGGCTGCAGGCAGTGGAGCGCTTCGAGGGCGGGCAGAAGAACCGGGAGATCGCTGCCGCGTTGCGGGTGAGTGAGCGGTCCGTGGAGCGGTGGCGCCGGCAGTGGCGCCAGCGAGGAGAGGCCGGGGTTCTGCCCAAGGGTTCGCCGGGGCGCCCTCGGCTCGGAGATGCTCAGATCGCCAGGCTGGAGCGGGAGTTGGAGCGCGGGCCGCTGGTTCATGGTTGGGCCGATCAGCGCTGGACGCTGGCGCGGGTGAAGACGTTGATCCGTCGGTTGTTCCATGTGAGCTACACGGTGGAGGGCACCTGGCGGCTGCTGAAGCGGCACGGCTGGTCGTGGCAGCAGCCGGCCCGCCGGGCGATCGAACGCGACGACGCCGCAGTGGAGTTGTGGAAGAAGGAGGTCCGGCCGCGGGTAAAAGCACCGCGGCGGGTCGCGGCGCCTGGATCGTCTTCGAGGACGAGGCCGGGCAGTCGATGACACCGCCGCGCGCCAGAACCTGGGGCCGCGTTGGGCACACACCCGTCATCCGCGTGCGCGGCCGGGGAGCCGGCCGGGTCTCGATGGCGGGCATGGCCTGCTACAAACCGGGCGAACGATCCCGGCTGATCTACGCAATCCGCGAGTACCGAGGCCGCAAGGACGAGCCCAAGGGCTTCGGCTGGCGCGACTTCAGGGACCTGATCGTCCGCGCCCGCATCCAGCTCGGCGGACCGATCGTGCTCGTCTGGGACAACGCTCGCATCCACCTCGTTCCGCCGCTTCGGGCGTTCTTCGAAGCGAACTCGCACTGGCTGACGGTGTTCCAACTGCCCACGTACGCACCGGATCTCAACCCGCAGGAGGGCATCTGGTCGCTGGTCAAGCGCGACATCGGCAACCTGGCCGCCGCCGACCTCGGCCAGGTCACCCGCGCAGTGAAGCGCAAGCTCAAGATGCTCCAGTACCGGCCGGAGGCCATCGACGGCTGTCTGAGGGGCACCGGCCTGACCCTGCCGGCGTGACCGTCAGAAGAAGCCGAAGAAGCGAGCCCACCAGGTGGGCCGCCGAACGTGCCAGGGCAGTCGACTCGGCCCGTCGTAGTCGCTCTCCAGCAGTTCCTCGGCAACCACGACATAGCCGAGCTCGACCAGCGCCCGGCCGACCTTGGCAAGGTCAGCGCCGTCCAGCTCGCCTTCGGCCTGGGCTTCCTCCGTTCCCAGGAAGGCGCCCGGGTTGTCGGCGCAGACCAGAGCCAGTGAGCCGAACTTGCTCACGCAGACGACGATCCGGGTTCCGCAGACGGTTGCGTCCCCGGGCACGACGACGCGTCCGTACTCGCTGGAGTCCTGGGTGTCCTGCTCGGCCGTGCAGGGAGCTGCGAAGTCGCCTTCGAGCCGAGCCACCAGAGCACCGAAATGGACTGCGGTCTCGCCACGGTCGTAGTGCTGCGGCCACTCCAGCCACTCCGGATCATCGAGCTTGCGCAGCAACGCCAGCAGATCCGCTTCGCTCTCGGTCATGCGCCCATCTTGACGCAGCAGCCAACCGCGGGGCAGCCCCGGGCACCACCACGCTCACCGCTGCCCGACATCACCCATTCAAGTTCAGTAGCGATGTCGAAGAAGCGTGCCACGACCTTGGCCGAGATGCTCACGGCCCTGGGGCCGGCCCCGGCGGAACAGTCGGGCGGCCAGTACCTCCAGTCCCCGGTGCAGGAGCGTGGCTTCACCGACGCCGCCGGCTGCCACTGGCGGCTCGTCCGTGGTCCGCTCGACCCTCGCCGGGCCAAGCGGCTCGCGGTCGACGCCGCCGTGATGTCGATGGGTGACCACTACGACGAGAACGCCGGGATGCGGTTTCCCCGCTTCCTCCCGGAACACGAGCGCCCGGCCGCCTGGTTGGTGGCGAAGTCCCGGTTCGGCGCTGCCGACCTGCTGGTTCACGAGGCGTACGAGTTCGTCGCCGACGACGGCCGTGTCCTGCTCTACATCGAGACCTACTGCTGAGCGTCACCCGACCCGCCGCGACCTGACCGGCTACCGGTGACTGCCCGTCAGTGTGGCACTGCGCAGGAGGTGGCTCTGGAGGGCCGCCTGGTCGATCTCGACGCCCAGGCCGAGGCCGGTCGGGACGGCCACCGTGCCGCCGGTGGCGCGGATCGGCGGCTGCACCACGTCCGCGCTGAAGTACCGGTCGGAGCCGGAGAGGTCGCCGGGGAAGGTGAAGCCGGGGAGTGCGGCGAGTGCGAGGTTCGCGGCCCGGCCGATGCCGAACTCGTGCATCCCGCCGCACCAGACCGGCACGCCCGCCTGCTCGCACAGGTCGTGGACGGCGCGGGCCTCGGTCAGGCCGCCGAGGCGGGAGACCTTGATGTTGACGATCCGTCCGGCTCCCAGGGCGAGGGCGGTCCGTGCGGTGTGCACGGTGGTGACGGACTCGTCCAGGCAGATCGGGGTGGCCAGTTCGCTCTGCAGGCGGGCGTGGGCGAGCAGGTCGTCGGCGGGAAAGGGCTGTTCGATCATCGTCAGGCCGTGGCCGTCCAGCTCCCGCAGGACCGCGCGGTGCGACGGGCGCTCCCGGTAGGCGCCGTTGGCATCCACCTGGAGCGGGGTGTCCGGGAAGCGGTCGCGGACGGCTGCCACCGGCGCGGTGTCCCACCCGGGGGCGATCTTGAGCTTGACCCGCCGGTAGCCCTGCGCCACGAACCGGTCGACCTGGTCGAGCAGTTCGTCGATGCCGGGCTCGATGCCGAGGCTGACACCGACCTCGACCCGTGGCGCGGCGGCGCCGAGGCTGTCCGCCAGGGAGCGGTCCAGCCGGCGGGCGAACAGGTCCCAGCAGGCGATGTCCAGCGTCGCGCGGGCGAAGTGGTTGCCCTGGACGTGGCCCCAGGCCGCCGTCAGGTCGGTGGGATGCTGCCAGTCGGTGGCCAGCAGGGCCGGGGCGAAGTAGTCGTTCAGGGCGTTCCAGCAGCTGCGGAGGTTCTCCGGCCCGAAGAAGGGGTCGGTCGGGCTGGCGCACTCCCCCCAGCCGGTGGCGCCGTCCTGGTCGGTGATCCGGGCCAGGATGTGGTCGAGGTGGTCCTTGCGGTGACTGCTGGTGGTGAAGGGGCGGATCAGCGGCAGCCGGACCACGAACAGGTCGACGCGCGCGATCCGGATGGTGTCGAGGACCGGTCCCGGTGCGGGTATCGCGAGGGGCAGGGCGGGTGAGGCGAGCAAGGGTTCTCCGAGGTCGGGTGGTCGGGGAGGGCGAGGGTGCGCGGTCCGCGTCGGCACCGACCCCTCAGGTCGCGCCAACAGCCTTACTGCTAGCGGCAGTTGGCTGCACCGGCAGTGTCCCGTGCGGCCGTGATCGCCGCCCTCAGTACCGCCCGGTCGTCGAACGGAAGGCTCACGGCACCGATCTGCTGGCCGCTCTCGTGGCCCTTCCCGGCGATCAGCACGGTGTCACCGGCGTCCGCACGGGCCACCACGGCGGCGATGGCCTCGGCGCGGTCCGCGACGACCAGGAGCTCGCCCCGTTCGGCGTCGGGCACGGCGGCCGCACCCGCACGCATCGTGGCCAGGATCGCCAGCGGGTCCTCGGAGCGGGGGTTGTCGGTGGTCAGGACGGCGGTGTCGGCGAACCGGGCGGCGACCTCGCCCATCACGGCCCGCTTGGCGGTGTCGCGGTCGCCGCCGCAGCCGATCACCACGTGCAGCCGTCCCGGGGTGACCGCCCGAAGTGTCGTCAGGACGGCCCGCAGCGCGTCGGGTTGGTGGGCGTAGTCCACCACGGCCAGGTAGGGCTGCCCGGCCTCGACGCGTTCCACCCGCCCCGGTACGCCGGCCACCGCACCGATCCCGGCCACCACCCGGGCCAGCGGCAGGCCGGCGGTGGCCAGGGCCGCGACGGCGCCCAGGGCGTTGGCCACGTTGTAGCCGCCGGGCAGCGCGATCCGGACCTCCGCCCAGGCTCCGCCGGGACCGAGCACCCGGAACGTCGAACCGCCCGCCAGCAGGACGGTGTCCACCGCGCGCCAGTCCGCTCCGGGGTCGCCCTCGGCGGAGAACGTCACCACGGGCACGCCCGCCTCCCCCGCCAGCCTGCGCCCGTGGGGGTCGTCGATGTTGACCACCGCGCGCCGGCACCGGTCCGGGGTGAACAGGGCCGCCTTCGCACGGTAGTAGTCCGCCATGTCGGGATGGAAGTCCAGGTGATCGTGCGTCAGGTTGGTGAAGACCGCGACGTCCAGCACCAGGGCGTCCACCCGGCCCAGGCGCAGCGCGTGGCTGGACACCTCCATCGCCAGCGCGTCCGCGCCGCGCTCCGCCATCACCGCCAGCAGCGCGTACAGCTGCGGCGCCTCCGGGGTGGTCAGCTCACCGGCGAACCGCTCGGCACCGAGCCGTCGCTCCACCGTGCCCAGCAGGCCGGGGGTCCGGCCGGCACCGATCAGGCCGCCCTCCAGCAGGTAGCAGCTGGTCGTCTTCCCGTTGGTGCCGGTCACCCCGAAGCTCAACAGGCCGTCCGCCGCCCGACCGTAGAACCAGCTGGACAGCTCCGCCAGCCGCGACCGCAGACCGGCCACCACCAGCACCGGCAACCCGCACCCGCCCACCCGCTCCGCTGCGGCCGCCTCCGCAAGTACGGCCACCGCCCCGGCCGCTCGCGCCGCCGCCACCGCCTCCCGGGCATCCGCCCGGCTGTCCGGCAGGATCACGTACAGGTCGCCCGGGAGGACTGCGGAGTGACTGTGCGTGATACCCGTGACCAGGACGTCGGCCGGAGTCCCGGGGATACCCAGGAGCTCGGCTATCGACGCGATCGGGACGGTGCGCGGGCGCTCCGGACGGGGCAGGAGCACGGCAGAGGAGGTTTCGGTGTGTGACACGCCATGACGTTATCCCTACGAACGGCCTTCTCATGACCAGTCAGCGCGGCCCGTCGAACCGGCCGTGCTACGGGACGGCCGTCGCGAAGACGGCGCGAGCGGCGGTGCCGTCCGGCCGGACCCAGCCCGCGACGACCTGGCCCGTACCGGCTTCGCCCGGGAGTTCGCTGGCCGGCTCCTCCAACGGCCGCAGGACGTGAAGGACTTCGTAGCTGAAGGCGTCCCCGGCGGTGACCGGGTACACCGTGACGGTCGGGTCCGGGGCGTCGCTCTCGCTCTGCTTCTGCGGCACGGCCCGCCCGCCCAACAGGGCCGCCAGCTCGGTCATGAGCACCGGGTCGGCGGTTCCGTCGTAGATCCACCTGGTGCCCAGCACCCCGTGCTCGGAGATACCGATCAGCCCCGATCCCGGCCCGGTTCCGTTCGGCGCACCGCGGTAGCTCATCGGCACCAGGTAGGCCACCGGATCGGGCCCCGCCGTGTCCACCACCACCAGGAACTCGATCCCCACCTCGCCCTCGGGATCGTCCAGCCGGAACCCGCCGGCCCTGACCAGCTCGGGCGCCCGGCCCGAGCCGAGGTACCAGGACTGCTGCGGCAGCCAGGCGGTGAGCAGCTCGAGCTTGCCGGGCTTCATGCTGGTGTTGTGGACGACGGCCATCGGGGCTCCTTCTCGCCAGGTGGGCTGCGAGGCTATCAGCCCCCGTCCGACCCCCGGCGGCCCGAACTACCGCTGCCGAGTGGGTGATTACCGGCTCTGGAGCGCGAGCATCGCCGTGGCGACCTCATCGGCCGCCGCGTCGGGGATCGCGGTCGCGGCCTGTTCGAGCACCAGCAGCCGTGCACCGGGGATCTCGCGCGCGAGTGCCTCGCCGTTGCCGACCGGAAAGAACCGGTTGTGGCGGCCGTGCACCACGAGCGCCGGAATCGCCAGCTCGGGCAGGCGCTCCCGCCACCGCGGCTTGCAGTCGAGCTTGGCGAACACCAGGCCCATCTGATTGGCCGTCTGGACCGCGGGCTCCGTGCTCGGCGTGCGGTCGAAGACGCGCTCGGCGGTGGCGCGTGCCGCAGCGGGATCGTCGCCGAGGATCTCCGCTCTGGCGGCGGCGAACTCCGCCACGGCAGCGCGGTCGGCCCAGTCGGGCCTCGGGAGCGCGAACCCTCGCTTCATGACCGCCTCGTCGTGGTCGGGCAGATCGTGGTCGACCGGGCCGGGGGCGACGGGCCGCGTCCCGGCCAGGGTGAGCGCCGAGAACGCGTCCGGATGGTCGAGCGCGGCGACCTGGGCGACCATCCCGCCGACGCCGATGCCCGCCAGGTGCGCCGGCCGGTCGGCGAGCCCGCGGGCGAGCGCGGCCGCGTCGGCGGCGAGATCCCGGAGCGTGTACGCGGGCGCCTCGGGGTCGACGGTCGTCGACGTGCCGGAGTCCCGCAGGTCGTAGCGCACGACGTGACGTCCGCCGCGCGCGAGCGCCTCGCAGAGCGCGTCGGGCCACGACAGCATGGTCGTGCCGCCCACGAGCAGCACGAGCGGCGCCGCCGCATCGCCGAAGTGCTCGACCCCGAGCGTGACGCCTTCGGGTGTGCGGAACGAACGGACCGTCAAGTGCATCGTCAACCTCCCGGGCAGGTACGTGACCGTGGCCACGCTACCCTCCATCGGCGACACCGCCCCCGCGTCCGGAGCTACCCGAACGCCGGTGACTTCAGCCACCCGGCCATCCGGAACCTGGGGAACCCGGTGTCGATGCTCGTGATCAACCGGGGCGACGAGCTCCTGGAGCTGATCCTCGAACCGTCCGGCCAGGACTGGGGCCCGACCGAGATGACTTGCACGGGGGGGCACATCGACTGTCATATTGGCCGCTATGCAATCCACTCGACCCACACCCCAGCAGCGATTCAGTCCCCACCCGATATCCATGCCGCGCACCACCTGGCAGCGCTTGAACCGCGCCAAGACGGACTCGGGCTGGCCGCTGCTCCTGATCAACTTCTGTTACTTCGCCGTGCTTCTCACCCTGACTCTCACCTGGACCGCCTCGGGTACCTGGCTCTACGTCTTCCCGGCCGTTGCTCTCGGCCTCGGCCTGCTGCGCACCGGGTACGTGATCCTGTGCGTCGCGCAGGGCAAGACCGGCCTGACGGCACCTGCCGCCACCGCTGCTGCCCCACGAGGTGGGCGGCACCTCTGAGCGTCCCGCTCTGCCGACGCTCCAAGGCGCCGCACCGCAGTCCGCACACCGCCAAGCCGTCCCCTCCCGCCGTCGAAAGCCCTGCATCCCAACAGGCCGACGACCGGCAGGCAACGGGTTGTCAGCCGGAGTTGCGGCCCTTGCGCCAGAGGAACAGCGCCCCGACGGCGGCGATCACCAGCAGCAGCGCGCCCGCGTGGTTCGGCTCGGCCTTCGGCTCCGGGGCGGCGCCCGGTACCGCCGGTGTGGGCGACGGGCTGGGGGCGGTGGGGGTCGGGTCGGCGGCGAGCGGGACTCGCCAGACCTCGCTCTGCTTGCCCTCGCTGCCGAACAGCAGCGAGCCGCCGTCGGCCGCGAAGGTGACCGATTCGCCCTGGCGCTGGAACGGGACGTTCACCGTCTCGGGGGCGGTGATGGTGCCGTCCTTCCAGTCGTAGAGCTTCGCCCAGAAGTAGCCGCGCAGCACCACCTTGGTACCGTCCGGCGAGAAGCCGCCGTCGGTGACCCAGGGGACGTCGGCGATGCTCTTGAAGGTGTTCACGGCGGAGATGGAGAGGCTCTCGGGGCCCTGGTACAGGTGTCCCTGGTCCTTGTCGCTCTTGCTGGCGATGTACACCCGGCCGGTCACCGGGTGGACCAGCAACGCCTCGGCGTCGCGCGGCCCGTCCGCGTACCGGACCCGGTAGCGGGTGGCCTGCACGGTCTGGTCGCCGAGTTGGGAGGGCTCGGCGAAGCGGTACAGCCAGACCTCGGGCCACTTGCCGTTGAAGTTGTCGCCGATGTCGGCCAGGTAGAGCTGGTTGTCCGGGCCGAGCGCGATCGCCTCGGCGTCCCGCAGGGTGACCCCGCGCAGGGTGACGGTGGCCAGCGTCCGGCCCTGGGAGTCGACGGCGAAGACGTACGGGCCGTCGTCGCTGTCGTTGTGCGTCCAGTAGACGCCGGGGTGCCGACGGCTCGCGGCCAGGCCGCTGGATTCGGTGATCCGCGCGTCCTGGACGGTGAACTCGCGCCGTGGGCTGCCGTCGGCGGCGGCCGGAGCGGCCGCCGGGCCGAGCACCAACAGCAGGGCAGCCGCCAGCGCCGAGGCTGGTCCGGCCGACCGGCCCCGCCGGAGGACCGATGTTCCAGGCACCCGAAGCACACGACGATCATCGCATGCGGCCGGGCCGCCGTCCCAGCCCGCCGACCGCTCGCTGACACCCGTCACGGGCGCCGGACACCGGCCGACGCCCCGGGGCGCCAGCCGCTCACGACCGCTCACGGCCAGAGCAGCCCCCGCTCCCACCCGCAGGTGGCCCGCTCGTACGCCAGCCGGATGTGCCGCCGCCCGGGGTCGCCCTGCCAGAACTCCACCGCTTCGGCGCGCAGCACGTACCGGGTCAGGCCCGGCACCGGGGCGTTCGGGTCGGCGGCCACCTCGGCGGCGGCCAGCCGCCAGGCGGACTCCAACTCACCTGCGCTGCCCAGCCGCTGGCTCTGCCGACCGACCACGGCGGCGGTGTGCCCGGCCGGGCCGACGCCTCGCTCGGCTGGCGGTGCGTCCTGCCGGCCGATCGCCTCGACCGGGCCGCGCACCCTGACCTGGCGGCCGAAGTCGGGCCAGTACGAGGTGAGCGCGGCCCAGGGGGTGACGGCGAGCTGCTCGCCCTTCGGGCTGCGCAGGTCGGCGAAGAAGCTCCAGCCGCCGGTGGCCGGGTCGATGTCGCGCAGCACCAGCACCCGGGCGTCGGGGTGGCCGTCGCCGTCCGAGGTGGAGACGGTGACCACCTGGGCGTCCGGCAGCTCGGCGGTCATCGCCTCCAGCAGCCAGGACACGTGCAGGGTAGCGGGGTCGGCCGGAGCGTCGGCCGGGTCGAAGACCGGCAGTTTCCGGTCCATCGGCGGGCGGGTGCGCAGCAGCTGACGAAGCGTCGCCAACTCCTCGCTCTGCTGGGCCGGTCGCGTCACGGTACTGCCTCCCGAGCTCGGTGTCCGGGTCCCCATTCTGCCCCGGCCCGGGGCCGGAACCGCCGTCGGCCACTCGACTACGCTGGCTCGACATGAGACGCAGATCCGCCGTACCGCCCGCCCCGCTGCCGCAGCGGCGCGGGGTCGACCCGGTCCGGCGGCGGCTGCCCGTCGAGGGTGGCTGGGCGACGGTGCGCGACTACCTGGTCGACCGGCTGCCGGTGCCGCCCGAGTTGGTCGACGCGATGTTCGCCGACGGTGCGGTGCACGGGGTGGCGGGACCGCTCCCCGCCGACGCGCCGTACCTGCCGGGCGGCTACGTCTGGTACCACCGGGAGCTGGCGCCGGAGGTGCCGGTGCCGTTCCCGCTGACGGTGCTCTACCAGGACGAGCGGATCGTGGTGGCCGACAAGCCGCACTTCCTGGCCGTCACGCCGCGCGGTCGCCACGTGGTGGAGACGGCACTGTCCCGGCTGCGGGACGAGCTGGCGCTGCCCGAACTGAGCCCGGCCCACCGGCTGGACCGGCTGACCGCCGGGCTGACGCTCTTCGTGGCGCGGCCGGAGTACCGGGGCGCCTACCAGCTGTTGTTCGCCGAGCGCCGGGTCCGCAAGGAGTACCGCGCGGTCGCACCGTTCGACCCGGGGCTGACGCTGCCCCGTACGGTGCGCAGCCACCTGGTGAAGGAGCGCGGCGAACTGACGGCCCGTGAGGTGCCGGGCGCACCGAACAGCAGCAGCGTGGTGGAACTGCTGGTACACCGGAACGGCCTGGCCGGGTACCGCCTGCTGCCCGAGACCGGCAAGACCCACCAGCTCCGGGTCCACCTGAGCGCCCTGGGCATCCCGATCCTGCACGACCCGCTCTACCCCGACGTGCTGCCCGAGACGGCCCCGGACGACTTCCGCCACCCGCTCCAACTCCTCGCCCACACCCTAGAGTTCACCGACCCGGTGACCGGCGAGCCGAGACACTTCGAGAGCACCCGCCACCTGTCGGCCTGGCCGTCAGCGGACTGACCGCTCTGTACGGCGTCACGCCGCACCGCCGGACGCGGCGCCCGTCCGGCCCAGGTGGGCCTCGATCAGCGCGAGGGTGGCCTCCGGCTGTTCGATCTGCGGCAGGTGGCCCGCCTTGGGGATGACCTCGAACCGGCCGTTGCCGAAGGCGGCGGCGTACGCCGCACCATAGACGGGAGTGACGATGCGATCGCTCTCTCCCCAGAGCACGAGGGCCGGCACTCCGATACGTCCCAGCCGGCGGAGCAGCTTGGGGTCGTGCATGTAGGGGTCGCCGGCGATGGTCCGCATGGTGGCCATGTTGGCTTGCCTGCGGGCGAGTTCGGCGCCCGGCAGGGCGGCGGGGTCGAGGTGGTACCGGTCGGGATCGTGCCAGGAATGCTCGGCCGCGCCGCGGGCGTCGAGGGCGAAGAAGTCGGTGATCGGTGCCGCTTCGACGTGCACGCCGACGGCGTCGATCAGGATCAGGCCGGTGATCACTCCCTCGGTGTCGCGCACTGCCATCTCGGCGGCGATCCAGCCGCCGAGCGAGGACCCGATGACCAGGACGTCGTGCAGTCCGCGATCGCGGAGGAGGTGCAGGTAGGTGAGGGCGAGGTCGTCGATGCCGGTGAGCCAGTCGGGGCGGTGGGTGCCGTCCCAGCCGGGGTGCACCGGGGTGATGGTGTGCGCGGTCCGGGCGAGCTGCCCGGCGAGACCGGCGACCGTGGCCGGACCCCCGCCGCCGTGCAGTATCAGGACCGGCCTGCCGACTCCCGCCTCGGACAGGGTGAGTGACAGATCGTCGGACATGAGTGTGGTGCGTTCTGCTGACATGCCATCACAGTAACTAAAGATGCTTATATAAGCTAGCTTGGCTCTGGCGTAGACTCAGCCCATGCGCGATGACCTGCAAGTCCTTGGCAGGGCGGTCAAGCAAGCCCAGTACCGCCAACACCGGGCCCTCGACACCGCCCTGACCACCGTCGGCACGACACTGGCCCAGTGGGACGCCCTGCGTGCGATCGGCCGCACCCCCGGCGCTTCGGCCCGCGAGCTGGCCACGGCGACCTTCCAGAGCGAGCAGGCCTTCGGAACCCTCGTCGGCCGCCTGACGACCCGGGGCCTGGTCGAGCGCCGGCCAGGACACGGCCGACGCATCGAGCACCACCTCACCTCCGCCGGCGAACAGCTCCTGGCCGCCGGCCACGAGGTCGCCGACGACGTCCTCGCCGACTGCTTCGCCGCACTGTCGGAGGCGGACCGCACGACCCTGCTCGGACTGCTCCAGCGCCTCACCGAAGCGTCCGCCCTGGAGAGTTGAGAACGTCACCCAGTTCAGCCGTGCCCCCGCAACGCCTGTCGAGAAGATCTCCGCGAACCTGCGGGAGTCGCAGACCGAGCGCTATTCGTGTCGCTTGGTTGAGGGCACGAGGCTGATCAACCTGCCGCCGCCATCCGATGGGCCGCCGCCTCGGCAAGCAGCTGAGTGTCGGCGTCAAAGGTCTGTGCTGGAGCTCCAACACTGAGAAACATGTGCGGGCTGGTGATCCGATGCCGCACTTCAATCACCAGCTCTACTGCGACGCAGGCGTCGAACAAATGCCGATCCAGCGCCACGTCTGCGGACAGTGCGGTCTCGGTTAGGCCGTCCAAGGCGCTCGGCCCGGTGACGGCCAGGCAGCGTGCCACCCAACGCGCGGCATCGAACTCCGCTGGTCCGCTTACGCCTGCGGGGTCGATGAGCGCGAGCTCGGCACCTGATCTCAGGAGATTGAAGCCGACCGCATCACCGTGCAGCAGGACGGGCTCGATGGCGGCATCCGCGAGAACGAGCAACGCGCCTTCAGGCGAGGGCAGTCCGGACTCCCGCCAAACTCGTACGGCGTCATGAAGTCTGGGCTCAAGGAAGTCCTGCAAGCGCGCCACCGCTGTCGGCGGCGTGAGGTGTGCCTGATGGAACAACCTGACGACCTGTTCCGTGGCTGCAGCCATCTCCGTGTGCGGCAACTCAACGCCCAAGACTTTCCCCAGCAACAGGTGTGTGACATCGGGGGCATGGGCGCCGACACCGTGGTCGAGGAGAGGAGCGCACGGCACCCGATGCGCCGTCCAGGCAGCCAACGTCGCGGCCTCCGCGTGCTGGGGTTCACCGATCAGTTTCAGAACGGCGACAGATCCGTCGCTCTGCCGGACTTCGCGGAGCACGTTGGGAGACAGGGGGCTGCCGACCATCGGACCGAGATCGGTCAACTCCAAAGCCGCCAAGTAGGTGGGCAACGCCGCAGCGGCCCGCTCGAAGGAGGTCACCCTCTCCCGTCCTACGGCGTTGAGGGATTCACGCCGGTCAGCAAGCCAGGCATCCAGTTTCTGCACAGGCCATCCTCCGCACAGCTCCGGACCCGGTGCAAGGGATATTGACACAGTACGGAGGGGCATCCAGCTCACGCTCGAAAGCCCGGCTCACGAAAGGACGAGGTTAGGCGGGGCATGCGAGGTTCGTCCCCCGTTTCAAGGGTCAGCGGCGAAACGCCCGGCGAGAGCTCCCTACACTCTCCGCCATGACGACGATCGACGATTTGATACGCCTGGTGCAGCCACCCGCGAACCCGGTCCACGCGAACGGTGACTGGGCGGAGGTCGAGGCCGCCCTCGGGCTCGGGCTTCCCGCAGATTTCAAGGATCTGATCGAGCGTTACGGCTCCGGCCTGTTCGTCGATTTCATCGCACCGCTGACGCCCTTCGGCAGTCGCAACCTGCTGGTCGAGAGCGCCCGGCAGCTGCTGGACGGCGAACGGTCCTTCCGTCGGACCAATCCCGACAAGTGTCCGTATCCCTTCTACCCCGAGCCCGGCGGACTGCTGCCGTGGGCCGGCGTCGACAACGGAGCCCGGCTCTGCTGGCTCACCGAGGCGGAACCGGACAGCTGGACCGTCGTCGCATGGAGCCCACGCAGTTGGTACTACGAGGCCTACGCGATGGGGGCAGTCGAGTTCCTCCACGACCTGCTGAGCGGGCGGATCACCACCGCGGCGTTCTCCCTCGAAGACGAGGACGAGGAGGGTGACGAGTCGCTGCCGGCCCCGACCTTCGAACCCGACTGGCGGTAGCACGGCAGGATCTGAACTCGCCGCAGCCGACGGCGAGTTCACTTGACCATTCAAGAGACGCTCAGGGGTTGCATCCGCCCACGCCTGAGCGCACGGTGAATATATGGCCGTAATCCAGGCGCGCCCTCAGGTGCGGCCAGCCATCCCTCCCGTCATGTGTTGAGTTTCGCGCGCCTGCCATGGCATCGGTTGATTCCGTGGAAGCAGGTGACCGCCTCACCCCCAAAGGCGCTCTTCATCTCCCGCTCTCGTCGCTGCCCGGGATCGTCAAGGATCCGACGGGCAGGTAAGGAGTAGCCGTGAACATCAATGAGCTGAGATCCCTGGCCGAACAGGCCGGTTTCTCGGGTCAGGACGTCGGTATCGCCGCAGCCGTGGCCATGGCGGAGTCGAGCGGCAACCCGGACGCCCTCGGCGACACCACGCTGGTGGACGACAAGTGGGGACCGTCCGTCGGGCTCTGGCAGATCCGCGCCCTGCGGAAGCCCCAGTCCTACGGATTTCCCGACACCCTCCGTGTGGAGTCAGCTCTGCACGATCCCAGTAAGAACGCTGCCGCCACCTACGCCATCTTCAAGAGCGGCAACGGGTGGAAGCAGTGGAGCACCTTCACGAACGGTGCCTACCAGGCTCACCTCCAGGCTGGGCCGACACCAGGAGCATCGGGCATGAACGAACGAGATCTCGTCATCGACAAAGCGAAGTCGTACCTCGGCATCCATGAGACCGGCGACAACCGGACGGAGTTCGGCAAGGAATTCGGAGAGGACGGTGTCGCCTGGTGCGACATCTTCGTCTGGTGCATCTTCAACCGTGTCGGGCTGGTGGGCCTGCTCCCCGGCAAGTTCGACAACTGCGGGAAGTCCACCGAGGCCTGGAGGAGCGACGGTCGCTTCTCGGAGTACCCGGGCCTGGGGGCACAGGTCGTCTTCGGCCCCGGCGGTGGTGAGCACACCGGCATCGTCGTGAGCTACACCGAGACCACCGTCACCTCAGTGGAGGGCAACTGGAACGACCAGGTCTCCCTGGTCACCCGCGAACGCAGGGACTCCTACGTCTACGGGTACGGATATCCCAGGTTCGCGGAGGGGATCCGCTGCGCGGACCCCGCCTACCAGAACCAGGACGGCCAGGGCACCGGACCCACGACTCTGGAGATTCCCGTCGAGCTTCCTGAGGTGCTGTACGTCGGACAGGTCAACCACGCGGCGTCCTGGGACCCGCCGGCCGAACAGGGCCACCGCTCCTACTCCTGGCCGCAGGTGCTCCGCCTGGAGCGGGCCCTCGAATCGGAGGGGCTGCTGGCCCACCCGTTCGTCGACGGCTCCTTCGGGACGGTGACCATCGACGCGTACCGGCAGCTCCAGCTCAACCTCGGATACTCCGGCCCGGACGCCGACGGCAAGCCCGGCATGGACTCGCTGTCCTGGCTCGGCCGCAGGCACGGCTTCCGGGTCGAACCCTGAACCGGCCGTATCAATCCCGCAACAACCCCTGTCCGCACCCGCGCCGCTCGGTTCCCACCGAACGGCGCATCTCCCGTACGTCCTGACCGACCGTCAGATCACCCCGGCCGACCGGAGCAGCCAGCGGTTGGTCCGGCCGACCAGGCCGGCCCGGTCGAGGACGTCGATCGCCTTGGCGGCCATCTGCTTCTTGGTGGCGTGCCAGTGCGGGTTGTTCCGGGCGGCCTTGCGGCCGACCTTCGGGTCGATGCCGACGGCCGCGTACAGCCTGGGGTTGATCAGGCCGACGGTGGAGCGGTGCACCACCAGGCCGAGCAGCAGTTGCTCCCAACGGCGTTGCAGCGGACCGACCTTGGTGCGGACCAGTTCCTCGCGGGCGTAGGTGATGTGCCGGGACTCCTCGATCACGTGGATCCGGGAGACCTGGCGGGTGAGCGGCTGCATCGACTCGTCGTTCATCAGCTCGCGCTGGAAGGCGTCCAGGATCTCCTCGACGTACATGGTGCCGCCGAAGGTCTGGCTGTGCGTCGAGATCGCCTTGAAGAGCCGGCCGAGCTCGTGCGAGAGCCGCCCCGGACCGTACGCGGGCACGCCCATCCAGGAGATCATCTTCGCGAACATGACGGAGTGCCGGCACTCGTCCGCGATCTCGGTCAGCGCGTACTGCACGTGCGCGCTGGTCGGGTCGCGGTCGAAGGCGTGCCGCAGCAGCATCTGCATCAGGATCTCCTCGAACCAGATGCCGACGCTCGCGATGCTGGCGACCTCGTGCTTGCTGAGCTCGATCCGCTGCTCCTCGGTCAGCGCGTCCCAGAGCGGCGTGCCGTAGAGCGAGAGGTTGTGCGCCGGGCTGTAGTAGCGGCCGGGCACCGGCGGGGAGGCCCAGTCCACCTCGGTGAGCGGGTCGAAGGAGACCTTGGCGGAGGAGGCGAGCAGCCGCTCGGCGGTCCGGCGGCGCTCCTCCGGCCACTCCTCCGGGGCGGTCCTGACGGTCGGCCTGCGGCCGGCTGCGGTTGTCATCGGCTCTCTCCTCCTCGGGCTGGCCGAAGGGCACGGCGCACCCCTCTGCCCCGAGAAGCTAGAGATTATTAGACGGACCGTCAATAGTTCTGACCGTCAGGCCTCCACCGCCCGCTCCCCAGTGGGTGCGGCCGCCGCCCAGTACCCGGGGTCGAGCACCTTGCGTCCGGCCAGATCGGCCCGGACCTGGTCGGCCAGCTTGCGGGTGTCCCGGCGGTTCATGGTGGCGCCGATCCCCGCTCCGATCATCAGCGGAATCAGCGAGGGCAGCTTGCGCAGGGTGCTCCTGGTCAGCCGCTTGCGCAGCTTCTGCCGTACCTCCGAGCCGACCGCCAGCGCGGCCAGGCTCGCCGGCCGGATCAGCGCCGCCCGGTCGATCCCCCGGCCGTCGGCCCAGGCGCCGACGTACGCACCGGCCCGCTGGGTGACCGTGCCGACGGCGGGCTGCCCGTGGATCTCGTGCAGCTCGGCGATCAGTTTGATCTCCACCGCCGCGACCGAGAGCGTCTCGGCCGCGATCTCCAGCAGCATCGCGGGCGGCACCGGCAGCATCGCCGCCGCCCCGGCCCCGGCCCCGAGCGCGGCCGAGGACCGGCAGGCCCCGAGCGTGATCAGTTCGGCCAGCTCCTCCGGGGTGGCCGCCGTCGGGTGCTGCGCACGCAGGGTCGCCACGCTGCGGATCGGGATCCGCGGCGCGGCCATCAGCAGCCGGTCGGCCAGTGCCTTCCCTCCCCACCCCACCCCCTTCGCCGCCGCCAGCCCGCTGCGCCCGAGCACCCGGGTCAGCGTGCGGATCAGCTCCCTGGCCCGTTGCCCGCCCTTCCGCCGGTACCACGCCTCCCGAACGGCCGGGCTCGCCTCCGGCAGGTCGCGCTCCATCTCGGTGGCGAGCGCGGCCAGCTCGCCCGCCACGTCCTCACCGACCGGCTCGGGTACGGAGTCCTCCTGGCGGCGCCTGCGAATGAGTCCCATGACCTTCCGGGTACCCACCCGGCGACCCGCCACGCCCACCACCAGCGGTTGGTTCACCCTGGTGGCGGCCCTGTGGCGGCTCTGTGACAGTCCTGCCACCGGCGGCCCCGCCGGGGAGAGCCCGGGCGGTAGCGTGGCCGGATGACGATGCGGGTGGTGTCACTGGTGCCCTCGCTCACCGAGGCGATCGCGGTGAGCGGGCGGGAGCAGCTGGTCGGGCGGGAGCTGTTGGTCGGGGTGACCGACTGGTGCAGTGAGCCCGGGGATCTGACGGTGGCGCGGGTCGGGGGGACGAAGAATCCGGATCTGGCGCGGATCGTGGCACTGCGGCCGGATCTGGTGGTGGCCAACGAGGAGGAGAACCGGGCCGTCGACCTGGCGGCGCTGCGCGCGGCCGGGCTGTCCGTCCGGGTCACCGAGGTGCGGACGCTGCCGCAGGCCTTCGCCGAGCTGGCGCAGCTGCTGACGGGCGATCTGGGGCTGGCGAGGCCGGACTGGCTGGACGCCGCCGAACTGGCCTGGCAGGCGCTGCCCGAACGGGCGCCGGTCCGGGCCGTGGTGCCGATCTGGCGGCGGCCGTGGATGGTGCTGGGCCGGGACACCTTCGCCGGGGACGTGCTGCGGCGGCTCGGCGTGCGGCTGATCCACGCCGAGCACCCGGAGCGGTACCCGGCGATCCCGATCGGTGAGCTGCTGGCGGCCCGCCCGGAGCTGGTGGTGCTGCCGGACGAGCCGTACCGCTTCACCGCCGAGGACGGGCCCGAGGCCTTCCCCGGCATTCCGACGGCGCTGCTGAGTGGGCGTCACCTGACCTGGTACGGTCCCTCGCTGGCCGAGGCGCCGCAGGTGCTGGCGGCAGCCCTCGACCGGGCCGTCCGGCGGTAGGCGCCGGATCAGACCGGCAGCCTGGATCAGAGCAGCAGCTTGGCCCGCAGCGCGGTGGTGAACTCCTCGTCCAGGCCCAGCTGTCGGGTGAGGTAGTCGTCGACCGAGCCGTACCGCTCCGTCAGGTCGGCCAGGAAGCGCCGCATCAGCTCGGCGGGCGCCCGGCCGTAGCCGGGCCACTTCATCACCAGGTCGGGGTAGGAGGCGTGCCACTCGGCGACCAGCCGCTCGGTGGCGAGTCCGGTGAGCGCGAAGTCCTCGACCACCGTCTGCTCCGGGACGCCGAGCCGGGTGAGCACCAGGGCGGCGATGATGCCCGTGCGGTCCTTGCCGGAGGCGCAGTGGAAGGCCACCGTCCCGCTCGCCGGGTCGGCGATCACCTGCAGGGCGGCCCGGATCTCGGCCACCCCGTCCGAGGCCACCTCGGCGAACCGCTCGGCCAGGTACACCGCCGGGTCCACCTCGGGGCCCAACGCGGCCTGGTCGTAAGGGCGGTGCTCGATGCTCAGGTTGTGGTAGCCGAGCCCGGACAGCTCGGGCACCCGGCCCTTGCGCTCGATCTCCCACGGGTAGCGCAGGTCGATGACCGTCCGGACGCCCAGCTTCTCGAACCGCGCCAGGTCCTCGCCCGCCAGCTTGCCCAGCGAGTCGGAGCGGTAGAGCAGCCCGGGCCGGGTCTCCCGGCCGTCCGAGGTCCGGTATCCCCCCAAGTCACGGAAGTTGTGCAGCCGTTCGAACTCCAGATGCCTGATCATGACCGCCACCCTATCCACGCACCGAGGGTCGGCCGATGGCGGTGGCAGCGGGCTCTGGCACGAAAGGAGAGCGCCCCGCAGGCGGCGTACCGTGGGGAGGAGGGCCGTCCTCTCCACGGCAGAGTCCGTCCGGGCGGCCACCGAAGGAGGCGTGATGTCCGGCATGCTGCGGAAGAGCCTGGAAACACCGGAGGAGGTCCGCCCCTTCGAGGCGGGCAAGGGGCAGCTGGCACTGGTCGACCTGGACGGCATCGCCTTGGGGCGGGCCACCTTCGAACCCGGCTGGCGCTGGTCCGAGCACGTGAAGCCGATCGCGGGCACCGAGAGCTGCCAGTCCGCCCACACCGGTTACTGCCTGTCGGGGCGGATCACGGTCCGGATGGACGACGGGGAGGAGCAGGAGTTCGTCCCCGGTGACGCGATGGTCATCGCCCCCGGGCACGACGCCTGGGTGGTCGGTGACGAGGCGTGTGTGGTGCTCGACTGGCAGGGCTACACGGACTACGCCAAGCGCCCCGCCTGACCGGCCGGGCCCGGGTCGCTGCCCCGGCCCGGACCGACGCGCTGACCTGGGGGGCCGTGGCCGGGGGTCCGGCGTCCGGACCTCTCCCGATGGGCCGATAAAGTACCTGCACCACGACCCATCAGGAGGGGTACCACCATGGCTGACATCGAGACCGCCAAGCAGGTCTTCGCACGCTTCGACGCCAACGGCGACGGCTTCATCACCGCGGCCGAGTACACCAAGGCGATGGCGGAGCTCGGTGACCCGTACGTCACCGAGCCCGTCGCCCAGGCGATCATCAACAAGGCCGACACCAGCAAGGACGGCGTGCTGAACTTCGACGAGTTCTGGGCCGCCCAGAACGGCTGATCCTCGGCTCAGCCCAACAGGGCCTGCCAGTCGGTCACTCCACCGTCCCGGCCGCTTCCTTCGGCCGGGACGGCCCCGTCGATCACGTAGTACTGCGGGGCCATCGCGGTCTGCCGCTCCGACAGAGCGGCCAGCACCGCGAGGTGCGCCCCGGCCGGGGTGAGCGCGGCCGGGCCGGCGTCCAGCCGGGCGGTCAGCCGCCCGTTCTCCACCGCCACCCTCGGACGGAGCCCGGCGCCCAGTGCGTGCGTCAGCAGTTCCCGGACGGCGGCCAGGTCGATCCACGAGCCGTCGACCGACTCCCACTCACCGTCCCGTACCCCGGGTGCCAGGCCGGTCAGTCCGGCCAGCCCGTCCAGCGCCACGGGGCCGGTCGCAGCTGCCTCGACCAGGGTCAGCAGACCCCGTGCCAGCCGCTCGCTGTCCGCCCGGTCGAACACCTGCGGGCAGGTGTGCAGCGAGAGTTCGACACAGTCCTTGACCCGCCAGATGTTGAGCATCACCCGGACCGGCACCTCCTCCTCCGGGTACCAGCTGAGCTCCGGATCGGTGTACGGCATCGGGCGTGCCTGGGCGGCGGCGTCCGGGATGCTCATGCTGAGGTCGTTCACCACCACCTGGCGGGCCCAGCGCGATCCGCGCAGGTGGGCGACGTCCTCGATCAGCTCCCAGATCCGGGTCGCGTCGAAGGTGCTGTGCCAGTAACCCGCCAGCGCGGCCGCCTTGGTCCGGCCGATCACCTCGTCCAGGTCCTCGGCCGCCGTGTCCACGGCGAGCAGCGCGTCCTGGGCCAGCGTGCCCACGTAGCCGGCCAGCTGGGAGCGGTGCCGGTTGGCCGAGAGTGCGGCGATCACCAGCCTGGGCTGGGCGGCCCGGTGTGCGATCAGGGCGGCGAAGATGCCGAGCAGCACGCTGGACGGGCTGGCGCCGGTCCGCTGCGCGGCGGCGGCCAGCGCGGCGGCGGCCGAGGGGGACCGGATCGCCAGGGTGGCCACCCGGCCCGGCGGCCCGGTGATGCCCGAGTCCGCGAACACCGCCTGCGGGCTGGTCCGCAGGATCTTCTCCCAGTGCCGCAGCGAGGCAGTGGCCCGGCGACGGCCCACCGGGGTGCGCTCGGACTCGGCCACCTCCAGCGGGGTGGGCGCGCTCGGCGGCGCGAGTTCGCCACCGCCGAGCAGCGTGTACCACTCCTCGAACAGCCGGGAGGTGGCGGCGCCGTCCGCGGCGGAGTGGCAGACCACCACGGCCAGCCGGACCGGCCGGCCGTCCCGGGTCAGCAGGGTGTACCGGATCGGGAAGTCCGCCGCCAGGTCGAAGGCGACCGGCCGGTCCTTCCGCGCCAACTCGTCGGCCAGCGCGTCGAGTTCACCCTCCGAACCGGCCTCCACCAGGGTCACCCGGAACGATCCGGCGGCGTGCACCACCTGCCGGGTCCCGCCGTCGGGGCCGTCGGAGGGGAACCGGGTACGCAGCGACTCGTGCCGCTCGGCCAGCTGCCGCAGCACCGCCAACACCTCCGGCAGCCCTGCATCCGGCGGGATCGGCCAGACCGCCTGCTTGTTGATCTGGTCGGGGTCGTCCCGGCGGATGCACAGGATCATGTTGTCCTGACCGAAGGTCAGCGGCCCCGAACCCGAACTACCGCCGTCGTACTGAACCGTGATCACGGTCATCGGCCCGGCCCCCCGGTCAGCGCGAGCCGGACGGACGCCGGCCACTGCGCCGGGTGCTCCCCATGGGCGTGGATCAGCGCGAGCGCGATCCGCTCCAGCCCGAACGCGGCGCAGGCGGTGTGCCCCGGCTCGCCGTCGGCGGTGAAGCCGAAGGCGGTACCGAAGGTGTCCTTGTGGCAGTTGGCCGAGGCGATCGCCTGGACCAGTCCGTCGGCCAGCTCGACCCGCAGCTCGTACTTCAACTCCTGGGCGCGCTGGGCGGCTTGGAAGATCCTGCGGGCCCGGCCGAAGAACGGGTCGTCGGCCACCTCGACGGTGGCCTTGAGGTCCAGTGCGGTCAGCCAGTCGGCCACCCGGTCCAGCCAGCGCGTCCGCCAGTCCTCGCAGTGCTGCTGACTTCCGGCGGTGACGTACTCGGCCATCCGGAAGCTGCGCAGCCGGCCCGGCTCGTGACTGCCCTCCTGCCGGAAGCAGTACGCGGAGGTGGCGAACCCGACCGGCTCGGTCAGTTCCCGGCCCGCCAGCGTGGCGTAGAGCGGATAGCAGGCGGCGGGCAGCAGGACCACGTCGCCGATCCGCTGGGTGGCGTGCCAGTCCGGGCGGCCGGAGAGCTCACCCCACTCGGCGGCGGTGCCGGTGAAGCTGTGCACCGTGCCGAGCAGGTGCGGGAAGGCTTTCGCGTAGCCGGCCCGCTCGACCAGTGCGCGGGAGATCACCGGCGGGACGGCGATCCGCTCGAAGGGTTCGTCGGCGCCGAGTGCCTCGATCCCCAGTCGCAGGTCGGCGATCAGTGTCTCGAAGGCGCCGGAGCAGAGCACCACGCCGGGTACGTCGGTGGGCAGCAGGGTGGCCGCTCCCGACGGGTGAAGATCAGTCATCGGCTGCTCCTGGTTCAAGTGGTACTTCGAGTGGTGGGAGGTCGAGTGGGGCGTGCGGGGTCCAGGTCCGGCGGCGGACCAGGAAGGGTGCCGGTCCGGCCAGCGCGACGGCGGCCCGGAACGGTCCGGGCACCCGGATGTCCCGGATCCAACAGGGGCTCGGCGAAAGGCCCTTGAGTGCGTCCAGCCGCAGCGGGCTGCGGCCGGCCAGCCTGAGCGGCAGGCCCTGGGCGAGCCGTCCGCCGTAGAGCTTGACGCCCGCCTCCCTGCGACACCAGAGCTGGGCGAAGCGGGCCGAACGGTGCTGCCCGGACGGCCCGTCGGCGACGAACCGGGCCTCCTCGGGCGGGAAGTACCGATCGGCCACCCGGACCGCGACCCGTTCGGCGGGCAGCTCCTCGACGTCGGCGCCGACCGGCCGCCCGTGCGCGACGGCGAGCACCGCGAGCGAACCCGAGCCGGACCAACTGAACTGCGCGCCGGTCGGGTTGTGCACCGGCTCGGGCTTGCCGTGCGGGCCCCGGCGCCAGGCCAGCTCGGCCGGTGGCAGCCCGAGCGGCCGGGCCGCCAGCAGCCGGACCGCGCCCCGGCCGACCACGAACCTGGCCCGGCGGGCCGGGTCCGGCATGGTCCTGGCCCGTTCACGTTCGCCGGGGTCGAGCAGCCGGTGCAGGCGGTCCACCACCGGCGCGGGCTGGTCGGTCGGGATCACCCAGAGCGCGACCGTGTCGATGCTCACCGCACGGCCGGCTGATCCAGTGTCGACCGGCGGCCGAACTGCTCGTCGAGGTCGGCAACCCGCAGCGGGCCGCCGACGCCGGCCAGTTCGGCCCAACACCCGGTCAGCGGCTGGTCCGGATGGCTGGACGACCGGCCCGCGACGGCCGGGCCATGAATCTGACTGATCGTCATCTCCTGTCCCTCCAAGGCTGGTTCGAGCAGCAGAAGAACGCCCTGATGCCGCTTCGGCAGCACCACAGGACCGGCGGGCAGGTAGTGCAGTGCGCTCTGCTCCAGGATCAGCACCAGGGCCCGGCGGCAGCCGCCGGTCCGCGCGTACTGGTCGGCGATCCGCAGGGCGGTGAACGGCACGGCCGAGCCCTGGTCGCCGATCGCGAAGGCGAGCGGCTGCCCGGGACAGCGGCGCGCCAGATGGAGCGTGACGGCCCGGCCGGGTTGGACGTCCGGCACGGCGAAGGCCAGGATCAGCAGGTCCACCGGCTGATCCCCGGTCAGGCCGAGCCGGTCGATCAGCGCCTCGCCCATCTCGCCGTACGCGTGCCCGACGCCCTGCTCGAGCAGGTCTTCGCGCAGCGGCAGCCCGTACGGCCGGGCCAGGTCGCCCGCGAAGACCCGCAGGTCCGGGTCGAGCGCGGCCTTCGAGTGTCCGTCGAACTCCTGGGCCAGCACCCGGCTGATCCGCAGTCCGCCTTCGCCGTGCCGGAGGTGCCGGAGGTACGGCCCGGACGGGTGCGGGTGCATTCCGGTCAGTCCTCGGCGATCGTGTGTCCGGCGACGAAGTCGGCCAGGCTGGCGACCGAGCGCAGGTCGTCCTCGCCGATCTGCTCGACGTCGACCTGGATGTCCAGCGCCTCCTCCAGTTCCAGGATCAGCTCCAGCGTGCCGGCCGAGGTGAGCCCGAGGTCGTCGAAGAGGCAGGCGTTCTCCGGGACTTCGGCGAGCTCCTTCTTCAGCACCCGGGGCAGCAGGGTGCCGATGCTGGTCAGTACCCGGCCACGGAGGGCGGGATCGGTCTGCAGGGTGGTGTCGTCCATCGGTGGTACGTCCCATCGGGCATGGCACGGCTCGGACAGCAGAGCCGGAACCGGCTTGGCGGAGAGGAGAACTGACGGACCGTCAGTGGCGGACGGTCAGTGGCGGACGGTCATCGCCGAGAAGGTGGCGCCGAGACCGGAGGCCGCGATCAGGTAGCGGTCACCTGGCCGGAGCAGACCTCGCGCGGTGGCGGTGTGAAGATTGATGAAAGCATCTGCGGCGAAACTGTGCCCGACCGAGGCCACGTTGTCCAGCACCACCCGTTCCACCGGGTAGCCCAGCCGACGGCACAGGCGTTGCCAGGAAATGCTGTTCACGTTGTGCGGCAGGATCAGCGCGATGTCGTCCAGCCCGAGTCCGGCCTGGTCGACCGCCCGCAGGATCACCTCGTCCATCGCCTCCGGGTAGGCCCGCTGGTAGCCGGCCATCAGCTCCGGGTCCTCGGCCAGCCGGCCGTCGAACTCGCCGAGCTGCCGGACGGCGTACGAGAGCACCTCGTCCCGGCCGCCACCGGCCCGGACCAGGCAGGCGGCCGAGCCTTCGGCGAAGATGGCCGTCTCCGGGACGAGTTGGGCGTCCCGGGTGAAGGTCTTCTCCCCCGTCAGCACCAGGACCAGTGCCTCCGGGTCGGGTTCGGCGGCGAGCAGCCTGCCGGCCAGGTCGATGGCCAGCAGGCTTGCCGCACAGGCGTGGTGGGTGACCGCGAAGGCGTTGGCATGGCCGAGGCCGAAGCGGTCGAGCAGTTCGTGCAGCGGGTTGGCCGGGTAGGGCGTCGAGACCGGCATGCTGCGGGCGTGCAGCACGTACCGGACCTGGTGTTCCCGTCCCCGGAGTTCGGTCAGGGCGCCGAGGGCGCCGGTGAGCAGGTCGAGCAGCGTCCCGTCCGGGTCCAGGCGCACCTGGTCCAGGCCGTGGAAGCGGCGGAAGAGTTTGAGTTGGCGCGGGGTCAGACCGATCCGCTCCCCGACCGCCTCGATGGGCACAGCACGGTCTGGCAGATGGACGGCCACTGCCTCCAGTGCGGTCACCCGGGCTAGTATTCCCACGCCCCGCGCACCGCACAAGATGCGTTCCGCTTCCGACGCGGGCGACCCCGAGCAGGTGGAGACCTCCCTGATGGTGCGTCATACCCCTTTGACCAGCAGGTTCATGCTCGTCGTGCCACCACTGACCGGCCACGTTTTTCCCACAATTGGTCTAGGCCGCGAGCTGCTGGCCCGTGGCCACCAGGTGGTCTGGACCGGTTCGGAGCCCGTGCTGCGCTCGCTGCTGGACCCGGGCAGCGGGATTCTCGGCACCGGTTCCCGGCTGTTCCGCCCGCAGGGCGGCTCGGGCCTGGCGGCGGTGCACTCGCTCTGGGACGGCTTCGTGGTGCCGTACGCGCGGTTCACCGCGAAGGCCCTGGACTCCGCCGTCCGCAGCTGGCGGCCCGACGTGCTGGTGGTGGACCAGCACACCCCGGCGGGCGCGCTGACGGCGCATCGGCACGGGTTGGCCTGGGCCTCGCTGGCGCCGGGCCTGATGGAGCTGGGCCGCCCGTTCGCCGAGCTGGAGCCGTGGATCGAGGAGCGGCTGCGCGGACTGTGGCAGCGGGCCGGCCTGCCCGCCGGGGCGTACCTGGACCCGCGCTTCTCCCCCGACCTGGTGCTGGCGCTGACCGGCGACGCGCTGGCCGGCGGCCCGCACCCGGAGCAGTACGCGCTGGTCGGCCCGGTACTGGCGGACCGTCCGGCCCAGCCGGACTTCCCCTGGGAGCGGCTCGATCCGACCCGCCGTCAGGTGCTGGTCTCGATGGGCACGCTGGCCGAGGAGGTGACCGCCGACTTCCTGCGCCGGACGGCGGCCGCCCTGCACCGGCTCGGCCCCGACGTCCAGGCGGTGGTGGTCGCACCGCGCGAGCTCTGGCCGACTTTCCCGGCCCAGGCGGTGACGGTCGAGCGGGCGCCGGTGCTGGAGCTGCTGGCGCGCGGCACCCTGTCGGCCGTGCTCGGCCACGGCGGCCTTGGCACCACCGGGGAGGCGCTGACGTACGGCGTGCCGCCGGTGCTGGCGCCGATCCGGCACGACCAACCGCTGGTGGCGGCCCGGGTGGCCGCCGCCGGAGCCGGGTTGCGGATCTCCTTCGAGCAGGCCGGGCCCGAGGAGATCGCACAGGCCCTGCGCCGGGTGCTGGACGAACCTGCCCTGCGCGCCGGGGCCGAACGGCTCGGCGCGGAACTTCGGGCGAAGGGTGGCGCACGCACGGCAGTTGACCGCCTTGAGCTGCTGGCCGCCACGGCCGCCCGGCGCGAAAACCGGATGGTCCAGACCATTGTTCCGGACCCCGCCCAGACCCTAGGGTGACTCGCAGTGCCCGGTCGCGGCGCCCGCAGCGGGCACCCCACAGCGCGGGCCTTCCCCTGACAGCCCACCCCAGTACGGGAGTTCCGGCTTGATCGAGACCACGGGGCTGCGCAAGTCCTACCAGTCCCGCAAGGGCCGCCAGGCCACCACGGTCGATGCCGTCGCCGGCCTCGACCTGAGCGTCGCCGCCGGTGAGATCTACGGCTTCCTCGGCCCCAACGGCGCCGGGAAGACCACCACCCTGCGGATGCTCGCCACCCTGATCCGCCCGGACGGCGGCGAGGCCACCGTCGCGGGCGCCGACCTGCGGCAGGACCCGGCCGGTGTCCGCCGCCGGATCGGCTACGTCGCCCAGGGCGGCGGCACCACCGACACCGTCAGCGGCCGGGAGGAGCTGGTCCACCAGGCCAGGCTGCACGGCATCGGCAAGGCCGAGGCCGGGCAGCGCGCCGAGCGGGCAATCGCCGCCTTCGAGTTGGGCGAGTTCGCCGACCGCCCGTGCCAGACCTACTCCGGCGGCCAGCGCCGCCGGGTGGACATCGCGCTCGGCGTGATTCACTCGCCCGGCGTGCTGTTCCTGGACGAGCCGACCGTCGGCCTCGACCCGGCCAGCCGGGCGCAGGTCTGGCAGGAGATCCGGCGGCTGCGCGGCGAGGGCATGACGGTCTTCGTGACGACCCATTACCTGGACGAGGCCGACGCGCTCTGCGACCGGATCGGCATCATCGACCACGGCGGCATCGTCGCCGAGGGCACCCCGGAGGAGCTCAAGCAGGAGATCTCCGGAGACGTGCTGCTGGTCGGCCTCACCGCCGGCGACAGCGTGGAGAAGGCGGCCGGCGCACTGCGCGGCGAACCCGCCCTGCACCGGCTGGAGACGCCCGAGGACGGCGGACTGCGGCTCTACGTCCGCGACGGCGCCTCCGCCATCCCGCAGCTGCTCCGCGCCCTGGACGGCGCGGGCGTGGCCCCTGCCACCATCCAGCTCCAGCGCCCCAGCCTGGACGACGTCTTCCTGGCCCGTACCGGCCGCTCCCTCGCCTGAAGCTGCCCTGCAGCTAGCCCGAAGCCGGAGAACCCCGCCCCATGAAACTCGCCCGTGACACCTGGCTGGTCTTCCAGCGTCAGGTGCTGCTGATGGTCCGCACCCCGGTCTGGCTGGTGGTCGGCGTCGTCCAGCCGCTGTTCTACCTGCTGCTGTTCGCCCCGCTGCTCAAGCAGGTGCTGGGGGCCGGGAGTTACGAAGAGGCGTACCGCATCTACGTGCCAGGCCTGCTGGCCGTGCTGGTCATCTTCGGTGGCCTGTTCACCGGCTTCAGCCTGCTGGGCGAGCTGCGGGCCGGGATCATCGAACGCTCCCGGGTCACCCCGGTCAGCCGGCTGGCGCTGCTGCTCGGCCGGGCGCTGCGCGAGGTGCTGGCGCTGATGGTGCAGGCCGTCATCATCACGCTGCTGGCGCTGCCGTTCGGCCTCACGGTCGCCCCGCTCGACCTGCTGCTGGCCTACCTCCTGATGGCCCTGCTGGCGCTGATGACCTCCGCGATCTCCTACGGCATCGCCCTGCTGGTGCGCAGCGACGCCGCGCTGGCCCCGGTGGTGAACACCGTGGCCCAGCCGATCGCGCTGCTCTCCGGCGTGCTGCTGCCGCTGGCGCTGGCGCCGCAGTGGCTCCGGTCGATCGCCGAGTGGAACCCCTTCTACTGGGCCGTGGAGGGCATGCGGTCCCTGTTCGCCGGACAGGTCGGGGACAGCTCGGTCTGGCAGAGCCTGCTGATCGTCTCGGTGCTCACCGTGGTGGCGGTCTGGTGGTCGGCCCGGCTGTTCGCGGAGCGGGTGCGCTGACCGGCACGACAGAAGGGGGGGGGGGGGGGGGGGGGGGGGGGGGGGGGGGGGGGGGCCGGGTAGAAGTCGGCCATCGGTGTCCAGAGCACGCCGTACTGCTCCGCGCAACGCCGCATCGCCGCCGCGTCGGCCCGGAACGGCACCGTGAGGACGGTGAAGTAGCCGCCCTCCGGCTCGTTCCAGCTCACCCCGAGCCGGGCCCGTTCGGCGGCCGGGAAGTGCTGCTCCAACTCGGCCAGCAGAGTGGTCAGTCCGGCCGCGTAATGGGCGACCGCGGTGGCGTTGGCCGCCCGCAGCCGGAAGTCGTGCTGGATCAGCAGGCCGCCGATCACGGCCTGGCTGAGCGCCGGGGTGTTCACCGTCGTCATGCTCTTCAGCTTGGCCAGCTGGTCGGCCAGCAGCGTCACAGTGCCGTCCGGCGCCACCACCTGCTGGTCGGCCAGCACGTAGCCGAGCCGGGCGCCGGGGAAGCAGGTCTTGGCGAACGAGCCGAGGTGGACCACCACTTGGTGCTCGTCCAGCGCCTTCAGGGTCGGCCGGGTGCGGCCGGTGCGGGTGAAGAAGCCGTACGGGTTGTCCTCGATCACCAGCAGCCCCTCGGCCCGGGCGGTGGCCAGCAGCTCCCGGCGCACGGCGGTGGGCAGGCTGACCCCGGACGGGTTGGCGAAGTCCGGCACCACGTACAGCGCCCGGGGACGGCGGCCCTCGGCCCGCAGCGCCCGGGCGGCGGCCGCGACCGCCGCCGGGTCGCCCTCGGGGACGGGCACGGTGCTGATGTCCAGCAGCCGGGCCGCGCCCGTGACGCCCACGTAGCAGGGCGAGCTGACCAGCAGGACATCGTCCCGGTCGGCACACAGGGCGCGCAGCACCAGCAGCATGCCCTCCTGCGCGCCGACCGTCACCACCAGCGCCGGGGGCGCCACCGTCAGGCCCTCGTCGTTGGCCAGGGTCCGGGCGATCAGCTCGGCCACGATGCCTTTGGTGGGGCCGTACTGGAACAGCGTGCTGCGGACCTGCCCCTCCGTCAGACCCCGCTCGCGCAGGTGGTCCAGGTAGGCGTCCAGGTACTCGGCCACCCGGTCGGTCTCGAAGAACCCCTCGTAGGGGCGCCCCGGGGCGAACGAGATCGCCTCCGGATGGCGGCCGGTGATCTCGTTCAGGAAGGTCATCGAGTCCAGCAGCGGGTCGGCCAGCGAGCCGTGCAGCTGGTCCAGCCGCAGGCTCATGACGGCCCGTCCGTCCCGAAGGCCGTCCGCAGCCGCAGCGCCGCCCAGTCCTGGGCGTCCCGGCCGGCCGTCAGCTCCCCCGCCATCGCGAAGAAGCCGTGCACCATGCCGTCGTACCGCCGGGCCGCGACCTCCACCCCGGCGGCCGTCAGGGCGGCCGCGTACGCCTCGCCCTCGTCCCGGAGCGGGTCGTACTCGGCGGTGATCACGGTGGCGGGCGGCAGTCCTGACAGGTCGTCGGCGCGCAGCGGGGAGGCCAGCGGGTCCTCACCGTCCGCCTCGGCCTTCAGATAGTGCCCCCAGTACCAGTCCACCGAGTGCCGGTTGAACAGCAGCGGGTCCTCGCTCTCGCGGACCGAGGCGGTGTCCGCCCGGTACGCGGTGTTGGGGTAGACCAGCAGCTGGTGGCGCAGGGCGGGGCCGCCCTCGCGGCGGGCCAGCAGGGTGACGGCGGCGGCCAGGTTGCCGCCCGCGCTGTCGCCGCCGATCGCGATCCGGTCCGGGTCCAGGCCCAGCTCGGCGGCGTGTTCGGCCAGCCAGACGGTGCCGGCGTGGCAGTCCTGGACGGCGGCGGGGAAGGGGTGTTCGGGGGCCCGCCGGTAGCCGATCGAGACGGTGACGCAGTCGGCGGCGTTGGCCAGCCGGCGACAGATCGCGTCGCAGGTGTCCAGCGAGCCGAGCGTCCAGCCGCCGCCGAACAGGTAGACCAGCGCGGGGAGCCGGGCGCCGCCGGGCGGCCGGTACAGCCGCAGGGTGAGCGGACCGCCGGGGCCGGGGATCTCCAGCTCGGTGACCGAGTGGACCGGCTCGGGGGCACCCCCTGCCGCCTGCACGGCGGCCAGGTCGGCGGCCCGGGCCTGGTCCAGGGTCAGGGTGTAGAGGGGGGGTGTACCGGCTTCGGCGCGCCGGGCCAGCAGGGCCAGGACTTGCGGGTCGAGCGGCATGGCTTCGCTCAACCTCCGTTCGGGGAAAGGGAGCTGATGGGGTTCCAGGTGACCATTCGTCAGCTCTACCGGTATGCCTCGACATAGATCGTCTCGTCACTGCGGAAGGCGGTGTCGAGATCTGCGATCTCGGTGTGCATGCCTTCACGGTAGGCGCACAATTGCACCGCCTCGGCCGCGAAACCGGCCTCACCCAACACGTACTCCAACTCCTCCTGGTCGTAGATCCATTGGTGACCGTAGTACTGGAAGATCTGGTTGATCAGGAAGGCCTTGCGCTCGGGCATCGGCGGGCCGAAGCCGAGCATGCTCAGCCGTCGCCGGTGCTTGGCCAGGAAGCCGTCACCGTTGACGTAGCCCGCCAGGTAGCGCCGGAGGTCCGGGGTGGTGATCCGGAGCACGCCGCCGGGGCGCAGCACCCGGTGGCACTCGCGCAGCCAGCCCAGCGCCACCGGTAGCGGCACGTGCTCGATCAGGTGCTCGGCGTACACCCAGGTCACGCTGGCGTCGGCGAACGGCAGCGGCCGGGAGATGTCGAGCTGGGTGAAGCAGCGCTCGCCGTCCACCCGGTAGAGGGTGCCCGGCTCGGTGGTGGCCTCGGGGCTGGTGAGTGCGGTGATATCGCTGCCGAGACCGTTCGGGTGCGCGGTCTTGAATGCGGCGAACTCGATTCCGGTCAGGCCCAGGTCGAGGAAATCCTGGTGGCTGTGCGGAAGTGTTACGGATATTGGTTCGAGTTTCTCGCAGCCTGCCACTCCGGCACTGAATTCTTCCATCCGGACGGCCAGCGTCTCCGGATTCTCCCAGTCCCAGTCGGAAAACTTGTCCACTGCACTGCTGCCTTTCACTGGAAATGCACGGAATATGAGAACGGATCAGGCGCCGAGTCGCGCGAGGGCACTGCGGTCGAGGTCGCCGGGGCGGGGGCGGCCGAGCAGCGCAAGGGTGTGTTCGAGTTCGTCCCGGAGCAGTCCGAGCACCCGGGCCGCACCGGCCTCGCCGCCCGTGGCCAGGCCCCACAGCACCGGGCGGCCGACCAGCACCGCCCGCGCCCCGAGCGCCAGCGCGGTGGCCGCGTCGGTGCCGGTGCGGATGCCGCCGTCCAGCAGCACCGGGAAGTCGGCGGGGACGGCGGCGGCCACCTCGGGGAGTGCGGTCAGGGTGGGTACCGCGCCGTCGAGTTGGCGGCCGCCGTGGTTGGAGACCACCACCGCGGCCGCGCCGTGCTCGACCGCGAGCCGGGCGTCCTCGGCGGTCAGGATACCTTTCAGTACCAGCGGCAGGTTGGTCCGCTCGCGCAGCCAGGCCAGGTCGGCCCAGGTCAACGTGGTGTCGAACTGCTGCCTGGCGTGCTCGGCGATCGCCGAACTGCCGGCCGCCGAGCGACTGCTGGCAGTCATCAGCTCCGGGTCCAGGTTCACCGCCCTGACCTGCGGCGGAACGGCGAAACCGTTCCGCAGGTCACGTAGTCGGCGGCCGATCCTCGGGGCGTCCACGGTCAGCACCAGGGCCCGGTAGCCGGCCTGCTCGGCCCGCTCCACCAGCCCGGCCAGCACGTCCCGTTGCCGCAGCCAGTACAGCTGCAGCCAGAGCGGGCCGGTGGCTGCCGCGGCGATCTCCTCGAGGGTCCGGCTGGCGAACATCGCGGCCACCGTGAGCAGGCCGTGCTGCCCGGCGGCCCGCGCCGTGGCGGTCTCACCCGCCGGGTCGACCAGTCGGTGGTAGGCCATCGGTGCCACCCCGATCGGCGCGGCCAGCGTGCTGCCGAGCAGATCCACCGTCAGATCCGGGGCCGAGACGTCGACCAGCACCCGGGGTCGGAAGCCCCAGCTGCGGTACTGGCTCAGGTTGCCCGCCAGCGTGCGTTCCTGGTCGCTGCCCCCGTCGATGAACTCCCGGACTGCGACCGGGAGTCGGCCCCGGGCGTCCTCCTCGATCTCCCGCAGCGTCAGCGGACCCATCGGCGCCCCACCCTCCCGGGCGGCCGCGCGCGGGCCGCTCCCGGGTCGGCAGCGTAGGTGCCCGATCCCTCATTGGTATAGACCTTGACCCGATCCAATCGTCTGTGCCAGGGTCGGGGAACGCGGAATTCCAACCCGCCGAAAGTGAACCGACTGCCATCTTTGTCTCCCCCATTCGTGGAGTGGCGTTGACCGGTTTCCCCAGCTCTCCGCCCCCGCATTCCGAAGCACCGGAAGGCTGGGTCGAGCACTTCCTATTGGCCGGTCCCGGTCAAGAAGTGTGTCTCCGGTTCGAAAAGCCGGTGACACGCGCCAACCTGCGTTCCCTGGTCGCCGACCAGGTGACGCAACTGACCGCTGCCGGGCTCGCACCCGGCGGTACGGTGGCCCTTCGGCTGCCGCCCTCGCTCGGCTACGTCAGCACCCTGCTCGCCGCCTGGCAGCTGGGCGGCCAGGTCTGCCTGTTGGACCACCGGCTGACGGAGCACGAGGTGGCGGCGGCGCTGGACCGGCTCACCCCGCAGGTACTGGTCGAGGCGGACCGGCACCCGGCTTCGGGGCTGCGCGGGTTCAGCGAGATCGAACCGGTCGCCGTCCCACTGCCCGGCGGGCAGCCGGCCCGATCGCCGCACGCGCTGGTCCAGTTGAGCTCAGGCTCGACCGGACCGTCCAAGGTGATCGGCCGGACGGCCGCCGATCTGCTCCGTGAGCTCGCCTGCTACCGCGCTCTGCCCGGCTTCCCCCAGGCGGGTTCACGGACCGTACTGCTCTCCTCGGTGGTCCATGTACTGGGCCTGGTCGGCGGGTTGCTGCACAGCCTGCACAGCGGGGTCCGGCTAACCGTGCCGGAACGCATGACAGCGGCCGGCATCCTGGCCGCGATAGCCGAGGACGATCTGCCGACCACCGTGATCGGCGTACCGTTCCACGCCGAACTGCTCGCCGGGGTCCGTGCCCCGCGCCCGCTGCCCCAGCTCACCCGCGTCATCGTCGCGGGCGAGCTGACCAGGCCGGGCGTGGCCGCGGCGATCGGCGAACGGTACGGGGTACAGCTCGGGACCATGTACGGGATGACCGAACTCGGTGTGATCGCCACCGATCTGACGGGCACCCAGTACCCCGGCACCCGCCCCGTCCCCGGTCTCGAACTGCGCACCGAGGGCGGCGAACTGCACATCCGGCGGGCCGACTCGCCGTACCTGGGGCTCACCGATCCGAGCCGCTGGTCCGACGGTTGGCTGCACACCCGCGACGCCGCCGGGCTGGACCGGGAGACCGGCCTGCTCACCGTGCTCGGCCGACGGGACTCACAGGTCTCGATCGGCGGACTCAAGGTCGACCTGACCGAGGTCGAGCACACCCTGACCGCGCTGCCCGAAGTCCGGGAAGCGGTGGTGGTGTTCGAGTCCGGCGCGGTCGCGGCGTACCTGGTCCCGGCCGACGGCGCCGGGTCCGAGCAGATCCGGGCCGGGCTGGAGCACCGGCTCGCGGGCTACAAGCGGCCCCGGCGGCTGTCCCTGCTCCCGGCGCTCCCCCGGACCGCCACCGGCAAGCTGCTGCGCGACCCGGCCGGACTGCGGGCGGCCGCGCTGGCCGAGCCGGCCGAGCACTGAGCTCGCCACCACCTTCCTGGGCAGTACCTGGGCAATTTCTGGGCACTCCCCATGAGTTCCACTCACCCCCCGACCCCTTGAACGGAGCCCCCCGATGCAGGACGCCATCCGCGAGTTCGTGCTCGCCGCCCTGACCGAGATGAACTACGACATCTCCGAGGCCACCGGCGACACCGATCTCGGACCGGCCGGTCTCGACCTGGAGTCGCTCGCGCTCGCCGACCTGGCCGTCCAGGTGGAGGAGGAGTACGGCGTGAAGTTCGACCTGGACGACATGGAGAGCACCGCGCTGATGACTCTCGACCAGTTCACCGCCGACGTGGCCAACCGGCTCGCCGCCGCCGGTACCCCGGCGTGACCGGGGCGCCGCTGCCCGACCGGGCAGAGGTGCTGACCGTGCTGGCGCAGTTCCACGACCGTTCCGCCGAGGCGGTCGACGAGGAGCTCGGTTCGCTCGAACTCACCTGGCTGATAGCCGAGTTCGAGCAGCGCTACGGCGACCTGGAGCTGCCCGACGAGGCGGTGGACGCGGTCCGTACGGTCACCGACGCGGTCGAGCTGCTGCGGACCGCGGTCGGCCCGGCCGGGCGCGGGCAGCCGTGAGCGGCGTCCGGGTGGCGGTCACCGGGCTCGGGGTGCGCTCCGCGTTCGGCGCCGGGATCGGGCCGCTGCTGGCCGCCGCCACGCACGGAAGGCCGGGGTTCGCTCCGGTCGACCGCTTCGACGTGACACACCGCCAGGCCCACCGGGCCGCGCTGGCGCCGGGCTCCCCTGTCCTCGGCGAAGCGCTCACGGCGGTACTGGCGGAGGCGGCCGACCAGGCGGGCGTGCCCGGCGGCCCACTCCTGCTGGCCCGGCACGGCGACCCGGTCACCGCCGCCGGCTGCGCACCTGTGCACGAGCGTTGGGGCTCGGGCCGGGTCTACACCGGCGCGTGCGTGGCAGCCGGCACTGCCGTGGCCGACGCCGCAGCGCTGATCGCCGCCGGGCGGCAGGACCGGGTGCTGGTCGCGGCCGGCTACCTGGTCGAGCCGGACACCTTCGCGGTCTTCGACGCCGGCCGGGCCCTGGCCCGGGACGGCGAGGTCCGGCCGTTCAGCGCCGGCCGCAGCGGGTTGCTGCTCGGCGACGGCGTGGTGGCGGTGGTGCTGGAGTCCGAGGCGGTGGCGCTGCGGCGCGGCGCCGAGGTGCTGGCCGTGCTGGCGGGCTGGGGCCGGGCCGGCGACGGGTACCACGTCTGCCGTCCGGCACCGGACGGCTCCGGGCTCGCCCGGGCGATCCGGGCCGCGCTCGGCCGGGCCGACCTGACGCCGGATCGGATCGGGTACGTGAACGCCAACGCCACCGGCTCGCCGCTCGCGGACCAGGCCGAGGTACGGGCGCTGCACACGGTCTTCGGGCCGAACCCGCCGCCGGTCAGCTCCAGCAAGTCCGTGCACGGGCACGCCCTCGAGGCGTCCGCCCTGCTCGAACTCGCGGTCACCGTCGAGTCGCTGCGCACCGGGCTGCTACCGGTCAACGCGGGGTGGCTCGGGCCGGACCCGGACTGCGCGCTGGACCTGGTGCTGACCGGGCCGCACCTGGCCGGGCCCCGGTACGCACTGAGCCTCAACTCGGCGTTCGGCGGCGCGAACACCGCGCTGCTGGTGGGCGTCGCGTGAACAGTCTCCGTCTACTCGCGCAGGGCCGTTGGCCGGAGCCCGGCGACACCGAGCTCCCCCGACTGCCCGGCTTCACCGACTCCCCGTTCAACCCGCTGGTGGTGGCCGCCGCCGAACGCTGCCTGCATGCCTGGGGCCGCGAACTACCGGGCCGGACCGGCCTGTTGCTCACCAGTCTCAGCGGTGACCTGGGCACCGCCCGGGCCATCAACGAGGCAGCCGGCAGCGGTCGCCGGGTACCGCCGCTGCTGTTCTTCCAGTCCAACCCGAACGCCGTACTCGGCCACCTGGCCGCCCGCTGGAACCTGACCGGACCGGTGGTGGCCACCAGCCCACCGGCCGCCGTGCCGGGTGAAGTACCGCCGGACGCCATCGAGTTGGCGTCCCTGCTGCTGGCCGACGACGACGCCGACCAGCTGCTGGTGATCGCCGCCGAGCAGGCCGACCCCGCCGACCCCGGCCGGGCCGTGGCCGTGCTGGTCAGCACCATCGCCTGACACTCCCCCGTCATCCCCCGCCGCTGTCCGCCGGCGGCTCATCTCACCGGCATGGCCTCCGGCCATCGGGAGGGACCACCCACTGTGAGCATCCGCAGCATCCGGGCCCGACTCGCGGACGACCCCGCCGTCGGCGCGGGAAACGTCCTGACCACCCGGATCGCCCTCGGCGAGGGCCTCGACGAACCACTGCTGACCTTCGACACCCCGGTCGACGACCACGCCGCCTGGCAGCCCTTCACCCTCCGCGAGCTCGACCGCGCGGTCCGGGCCAGGGCCGCCGCCCTGCACGGGCTCGGCATCGGCCGCCGCGACCCGGTGGTGATCTACTCGACCGCCGCCGCCGACCACGTGCTCGGCTTCCTGGCGCTGGCCAGGCTCGGCGCCATCCCGGCGCTGCTCAACCCGAACCTGGACGGCGACAAGGCCGCCCGCTACATCCACCGGCTGCGCGCCGCCGGGGTGTTGACCGACCCCGCGCACCGCGAGCTGCTGGCCGGGCACGACCCGGGCGCACCTCTGCTGCCGGAGATCGCCTCGCTCGCCCTCGGCGACCCGGACGACGCCCCCGAGCCGTACCGGCACTGGGGCGGCGACCCGGTGGCGATCACCCACTCCTCCGGCACCACCGGCCTGCCCAAGGCCGTGCTGCACTCGCACGACAGCCTGTACGCGGCGATCCGGCACCGCCTGGCACTGCCCCGCCCGCAGGGCTCGGAGCGGATGCTCTCCGCGCTGCCCTCCCCGCACGCCGCCACCCTGATCATCACCAACCTGGCGCTCAGCTCGCAGGCCCAGCTCGCGCTGCTCTCCGCCCAGGGCGGCGAGGGCGTGCTGGACGCGGTGGAGAGCTGGCAGCCGCACGGCGTGATCGGCTTCGCCGCCACCTGGGCCGACCTGGCCAGGCACGACCTGAGCAGCCGTCAACTGGACAGCGTCGCGCTCTGGTGGAACACCGGCGACTGCGCGCACGAGGCGCACATCCGCCGCCTGATCGCCACCGGCTCCCGGGCGGGCGTCACCCGAGCGGGCCGGGTCCGCACTCCGGGCTCGGTCTTCGTGGACGGTCTCGGCTCCACCGAGATGGGCCACTCGCACTTCTTCATCACGCACAGCCAGGACACCGACCGCTACGGCCGCTGCGTCGGCCGGCCGCACGCCTTCGTCGACTGCGTGGTGCTCGGGCCCGACGGCAGCGAGCTCGGACCGCACGAGATCGGCGAGCTGGGTACCAAGTCCCCGACCCTGGCGCTGGGTTACTGGAACGACTCGGTCACCACCTACCGCACCCGGGTGCGCGGCTACTTCCTCACCGGCGACCTGGTCTACCGGGACGAGGAGGGCTACTACTACCACGTGGACCGCGCGGTGGACTCGGTCGACCTCGGCGACGGGCACCGGCTGCACACCGCGATGTCCGAGGAGCGGGTGCTCGCGGCCTGCCCGGAGGTGCTGGACTGCACCGTGGTCGCGGTCCGCGAGGGCGACCGGGTGGTCACCGACGTACTGCTCCAGCTGGACCCGAAGACGGACCAGCTGGCCGACCGCACCAAGGAGGTGACGGCGGCTCTGGAGGAGCGGGTGGCCGCCACCGTCCGCCGGGTGCTGGTGGTGTCGGACGACCGCATCCCGCTCGGCCCCACCGGCAAGGTGCGCAAGGTCCTGCTCCGCGAGTGGCACCTGGCCGGCACCCGGGCCGGCCGGTGACCGCCGCTGCGGCACCCGCCGCCACCGTGACCGGCCTCGGCCTGGTCACCCCGGTCGGCCGGAAGGCGGCCGAGGTCTTCGAGGCGCTCACCGCCGGACGCTCGGGCATCGGCCCGGTCCCCGAGGGCCACCCGGCCTTCGGCTGGCTGCCGGCCGCCGGGATCGCCCCGGCGATCGACGGCCGCGAGGTGCTGCCGCCGACCGAGACCCGCTGCGTGGACCGGTTCGTCCTGCTCGCGCTGGCCGCCGCCGACGACGCGCTGGCCGATGCCGGGATCGTGGTCGGCCGGGACGTCGCGCCGGACCGGATCGCCGTGGTGCTGGGCACCGGCGGCGCGGGCCTGGAGACCTTCGAGCAGCAGTCGCACCGCCGCCTGGAGCGCGGCCGGCCCGCCGTCAGCCCCTACCTGCTGCCGGGCATGCTGGCCAACATGGCGGCGGCCCGGATCGCCATCAAGTACGGTGCCCGGGGCTACAGTTCGGCCCCCGTCACCGCCTGCGCAGCCGGCGCCCAGGCGGTTGCCGAGGCGCTCCGGCTGATCCGGGCCGGTGACGCCGACGTGGTGGTCTGCGGCGGCAGCGAGTCCTCGCTGCACCCGACCATCGCCGCCGCCTTCACCAACGCCCGGGCGCTCGCCCAGGGTTGGGAAGATCCCGGGCAGGCCAGCCGCCCGTTCGACGCCCGCAGGAACGGCTTCGTGCTCGGCGAGGGCAGCGCCGTCCTGGTGATCGAGCGGGCCGAGCACGCCGACGCCCGGGGCGCGGCGGGCTACGCCGACCTGGCCGGCTGGGGCGGCAGCACCGACGCGCACCACCCGACCATGCCCCGCCCGGACGGCTCCGGAGCCGCCGACGCGATGCGCCTTGCGCTGCGCAGCGCAGGTCTGGCGCCCGGCGACATCGACTACGTCAACGCGCACGGTACCGGCACCAAGCTCGGCGATCTGGCCGAAGTCGCTGCGCTGCGCCAGGTGTTCGGCGCCGGACAGCCCGCCGTCAGCTCCACCAAGGGCGCCACCGGCCACCTGCTGGGGGCGGCCGGTGCGGTCGAGGCGGTGGTCTCGGTGCTGGCCGTGGCCCGGGGCGAACTGCCGCCCACCGTCAACCTGGACGACATCGACCCGGCCTGCGATCTCGACCACGTCCGGGGTGCCGCGCGTACCGGCCCGGTCCGGGCCGCCCTCTCCAACTCCTTCGCCTTCGGCGGTCACAACCTCAGCCTGATCTTCGGCCCGCCGTCCACCCGCGCCACCAGACACCAGCCGGGAGAGATCCGTTGAGCATCCAGAGCATCGCCCACGTCGAGTTCCACTGCGCCGACGCAGACCGGTTCGCCGCCTACCTGGTCGAGGCGTACGCCTTCGCCCTGGAGCCGCCGGTCGCCGCCGAACCGGGCGTCCGCCGGGTCTGGGTCCGCCAGGGTACGATCCGCTTCCTGCTCAGCTCGGCCGAGCAACCGGGCCACCCGGTGGCCGAGTTCGTGGCCCGGCACGGTGACGGGGTGGCGGTCTTCGCACTCGGCTGCGCCGATCCGGCGGCCGCGCTCGACCAGGCGCTGCGCAACGGTGCCCGGCCGCTGGCGCCCGGGCTGGTGGCGGGCTTCGGCGACGTCGCGCTGCGGTTCGTCGCGCTGCCGGAGCAGCCGGCCACCACTGACGACCTGCTGCAGTTCCTGGACCACGCCGCGCTCTGCGTGCCGGCCGGGGAGCTGACGGGTGCGGTGAAGTTCTGTGAGCAGGCGCTCGGCTTCACCCGGATCTTCGACGAGTACATCGAGGTCGGCGCCCAGGCGATGGACTCCAGCGTGGTGCAGAGCCCCTCCGGCCTGGTCACCTTCACGCTGATCGAGCCGGACACCGCCCGTCCGCCGGGCCAGATCGACACCTTCCTGGACCGGCACCAGGGTTCGGGCGTGCAGCACCTGGCCTTCCACACCGGCGACATCGCCGTCGCGGTGCGCGAACTCGCTGGTCGCGGCGTCGAGTTCCTCACCGCCCCGCCGACCTACTACGACGTGCTGCCGGAGCGGATCGGGGCCACCAGCGTCCCGGTCGAGACCCTGCGCGAGCTGAACGTGCTGGTCGACCAGGACCACGGCGGCCAGCTGTACCAGATCTTCACCCGCTCGGCGCACGACCGGCGGACCTTCTTCCTGGAGCTGATCGAGCGTCAGGGCGCGGGCACCTTCGGCTCCGCCAACATCCGGGCCCTGTACGAGGCCGTCGAACGCCAGCACGCCACCACGGCCAACTGAGGAGCACCGATGACCGAGTTCGAACTGACCGAGGCCGAGCGCGCCCTGCTCCCGACACCTGAGGAGGTGGCCGGGTACGCCGAGCGCGGCTGGTACCTCTCCCGGAAGCTGTTCACCGACGAGGAGCTCGATCTCCTCCAGGACGCCACCGAGAAGTACTACGAAGGCCACCGCGACCGCACGCTGGCCGTCCGCCCGCCGAATCTGGCCGCCTGGGAGCCCTCGCACGGTCCGGTCCAACGGCACAACGACTACGTGCACTACGAGAGCGAGGCGATCGGGCGGATCCTGCGCAAGCCGCTGCTCGGTGCCGTCGCCGCGCTGCTGGCCGAGGCCGAGGAGATCCGGGTCTTCCAGGCCACCCTGATCCTCAAGCCGCCGATCCCGGGCGAGCCGAGCAACCAGGTGCCCTGGCACTTCGACCGGCACTACTGGGCCACCAGCACCTCCGAGCGGATGCTCACCGCGTTCGTCCCGTTCCACGACTGTGGAGCGGAGATGGGCACCATCACCATGGTGGAGGGCAGCCACCGCTGGCGGGAGCGGCCCGCCGGGGAGGACTCCAGCCGGCACTTCGCCCAGCGCGACCGCAGCGAGCTGGAGCAACTGCTGCTCGAGAACGCCGAGTACAACGGCGCCGAGGTCCGCAAGGTCCCGGTGGTGATCCCGCGCGGTCACGTCAGCTTCCACCACTGCCGGACCTACCACGGCAGCGGCCCGAACCTGGCCGAGATCCCGCGCCGGGCGGTGTCGCTGCACCTGCAGGACGGCGCCAACGAGTACCGCGCCCACACCAGGGCCGACGGCACCCCCGTGGTCTACAACCACGACGTGCTGGTCCGCCGCACCGCCGACGGGCGCCCGGACTACGCCGACCCGGAGTTCTGCCCGCCGATCTGGCAAGGTGCCGTGTGAGCCTGCGAACCCCGGCCGACCGCTACCGGATGGTCCGGCTGATCCGGGGCTTCGAGGAGCTCGCCCTGGAGCTGGTCCGGTCCGGCGACATCGTCGGCGGTACGCACCCGTACATCGGGCAGGAGGCCGTCGCGGTCGGGGTCTGCTCGGCGCTGCGGCCGGAGGACCGGCTGACCAGCACCCACCGGGGTCACGGGCACGTGCTCGCCAAGGGCGCGGACCCGGCCCGACTGCTGGCCGAACTGACCGGCCGCGAGGGTGGGTTGAACCGGGGACGGGGCGGCTCGATGCACGCCGCCGACCTCTCGCTCGGCATCCTGGGTGCCAACGGCATCGTCGGCGCGGGTGCGCCGATCGCGGTCGGTGCCGCCTGGGCGGCCCAACTCGCCGGTGAGCCGCGGGTGGTGGTCAGCTTCTTCGGGGACGGCGCGCTCAACCAGGGCGTGCTGCTGGAGTCCTTCAACCTGGCCGCGATGTGGCAGGTGCCGGTGGTCTTCGTCTGCGAGAACAACGGCTACGCCACCACCCTGCCGGCGGCCGTCGCGGTGGCGGGCAGCGCACTGGGCCGGGCCGAGGCGTTCGGCATCCCGGCGGTGGCGGTGGACGGCATGGACACCGAGGCCGTCCGGGAAGCCGCGCTGGCGGCGGTGGACCGGGCCCGCTCGGGCGGCGGTCCGACCTTCCTGGAGTGCAGCACCTACCGCTTCGAGGGGCACCACACCATGGAGCGGCGGATCAAGCTGGACTACCGCCCGGCCGAGGAGCTCGCCTCCTGGCGCGAGCGCGACCCACTCGCCCGGGCCGCCGCACTGGTCGGCGACACCACCGCGATCGACGCCGAGGTGGCCGAACAGCTGCACCAGGCCATAGAGTTCGCGCTCAGCTCACCCGCACCGGACCCGGCCGGCGCCTGCGACCACCTGTACGCGAGCGGGCTGCGGCCCCGGGCCGGGGCGGTGGCATGAGCTGGCTCTCCTACACCAAGGCGCTGAACCGGGCGCTGGCCGACGCACTGGCCGACGACCCCTCGGTCTGTCTGTTCGGCGAGGACATCGGGGCCGGTCTGGCCGGGCCGACCCTCGGACTGCAGAAGCGGTTCGGGACCAGCCGGGTGGTGGACACCCCGCTCTCCGAGCAGGGCTTCACCGGGGTGGCGGTCGGCGCGGCACTGGCCGGGCTGCGGCCGGTGATCGAGTTCCAGATCCCCGCGCTGCTCTTCCTGGTCTTCGAGCAACTGGTCAACCAGGCCCACAAGTTCTCGCTGATGACAGGTGGTCAGGCCAGTGTGCCGCTGACCTGCCTGGTGCCGGGATCGGGCTCCCGGGACGGCTGGGCCGGACAGCACTCGGACCACCCGTACGGGCTGTTTGCCCATATGGGCGTGAAGACCGTGGTGCCCGCCACCCCCACCGACGCCTACGGGCTGCTCCGCTCGGCGATCGCCGATCCGGACCCGGTGGTGGTCTTCGCCCCGGCGGCCGCGCTCGGGGTCCGGGAGGACGTCACCGGGCCGCTGCCCGCGATCCCGCTCGGCCAGGCCCGGGTACACCGTCCCGGCACGGACGTCACGGTGGTCGCCGTCGGCCATCTGGTGCACGAATCCCTGCCAGTGGCAAGAGAGTTGGCCGATCAGGGAATCTCGGTCGAGGTACTTGACCCGCGCACCCTGTACCCCTTCGATTGGGACTCGCTCGGCGCCTCGTTGGAGAAGACCGGGCGGCTGGTGGTGATCGACGACTCCAACCGCAGCTGCGGGATCGGGGCAGAGATCCTGGCCACGGCCGCCGAGCAGTACCGCCTGACCGCACCACCTCGCCGGATCACCCGCCCGGACGGCGCCGTGCTGCCGTTCGCCCGCGAGCTCGACCGGGCCCTCCAGCCCAGCCGGGATCAGCTCCGGCACGCCGTTCACGCCGTCCTCAAACACTGAAATTTCCGGGAGCAGAGATGTCCAACAACCGTTACAGCTGGGACCGTACGCACCCGGGCCTGTCCGGCCTGCAGGCGGCGATCGAGCCGCTCCGCCGCCAGGTGGTGGACCACTCGATCTACGCCGAGCTGAACAGCCAGGCCCGGGTCCGCACCTTCCTGGAGCGGCACGTCTTCGCGGTCTGGGACTTCATGTCGCTGCTGAAGAGCCTGCAGCGCGAGCTGACCAGCGTGGACGTGCCGTGGCTGCCGACCGGCCCGACCGCGAGCCGCAGACTGATCAACGAGATCGTGCTGGTGGAGGAGAGCGACGAGCTCGGCGAGGGCTTCATCAGCCACTTCGAGCTGTACCTGGACGGCATGCGCCAGGCAGGCGCCGACACCGCGCCGATGGCGGCCTTCCTCGAGCTGCTGGGCCGGGGCACCCCGGTGCCGGAGGCGCTGAAGCTGGCCCAGGTGCCGTCGGCGGCGGCCGACTTCACCTCGGTCACCTGGGACATCATCGAGAGCGCGCCGGTGCACTGCCGGGCGGCGGCCTTCGCCTTCGGCCGCGAGGACCTGATCCCGGAGATGTTCGAGCAGGTGATCCGGATCGAGGACCCGGACGGTGTGCTCACCGTCTTCAAGGACTACCTCGCCCGGCACATCGAGGTGGACGGCGAGATGCACACGCCGATGGCGATGCAGATGCTGATCGACCTGTGCGGCGACGACCAGCAGAAGTGGGACGAGTGCGCGGAGACCGTGCGCACCGCACTGGCCGGCCGAGTCCGGCTCTGGACGGCCGTTCAGGCGGCCTTCCCTGAGCAGCCCCTGACGGTCTGACAGGCGGACGACGGGGCGGACGACGCGTGTCCGCACTATGGACACAACATGACCGGTACATGTAGAAAGGCGTCCCGGCAGCGTCCGCCCCTCCCAGCCCTCACTCGTACAGCGCCTCCCCCTCTCGCGTGCGCCCGACGGATCGCTGCCGGTTCGCAGTCTGTCTCATCGCATCCCGCCCGGGGACCGAGCCGACCCACGGCTCCGTCCGTCCGGCGCCCCCGAGATCCGAGGAGCACGATGCACATCCGTATCCGTACCGCCGCAGTCGCCACCGTGGTCGCCCTGGCCGCCGGCGCGTTGACCACTGCCGCCGCCCCGGCTGTCACCCCCGAGGGCCGGACCGTCCGGGACGTGGTGACCGACCAGGACGGCAGCCGGCATGTCCGGTACGACCGCACCTACGCGGGGCTGCCCGTGCTGGGCGGCGATCTGATCGTCCATCTGGCGCCGGGCGGCGCGGCCGAGTCCACCGACCGCGCGGTGCCGGGCTCGATAGCCGTCGGCTCCACCACGCCCTCGGTCTCCGCCGACCGTGCCGGACAGCTGGCCGTCGGCGAGCTGAACCGCTCCGCCCAGGCGGCGGGCAAGGCCGTCCAGCAGGCCCAGGCAGCCCAGCAGTTGGTGATCGACGCGCTGCACGGCACGCCCCGGCTGGCCTGGCAGACCACCGCGAGCGGACAGGACTCGCTCGGCAACCCGGTGGCCCGCACCGTCCTGGTGGACGCCCGTACCGGTGCCCAGATCGACGCCTGGGACGCGATCGAGACCGCGACCGGCGACGGCCAGTCGCTCTACGGCGGCACCGTCCCGCTGGAGTCCACGCTCTCCGGCTCCACGTACCAGCTCAAGGACCCGACCCGGGGCAACACCTACACCGGCGACGCGGCCAACAAGACCGACCTGTGCTTCGGCAGCATCTGCTTCAGCCGGGCGCCCGCGACCCTGTTCACCGACGCCGACAACCACTGGGGCACCGGCACCACCGCCGACCGCTCCACCGCGGCGGTCGACGCCCAGTACGGCACCAACGTCACCTGGGACTACTACAAGAACGTGCACGGCCGCAACGGCATCGCCGGGGACGGCAAGGGCGCGTACAACCGGGTGCACTACGGCAGCAACTACAACAACGCCTTCTGGCAGGACTCGTGCTTCTGCATGACCTACGGCGACGGCGACGGCAACGTCTTCGGCCCGCTGGTCTCGCTGGACGTGGCCGGGCACGAGATGTCGCACGGCGTCACCTCCCGCACCGCCAAGCTCACCTACTCCGGCGAGTCCGGCGGCCTGAACGAGGCCACCTCCGACATCTTCGGCACCCTGGTGGAGTGGTACGCGGCCAACGCCGGCGACAGCGGTGACTACCTGATCGGCGAGGAGATCGTGAAGCCCGGCTTCGGCAAGGAGGCGCTGCGCTTCATGGACAAGCCGTCCAAGGACACCAAGTCCGCGGACTGCTGGAGCTCCAGCGTCGGCGGGCTGGACGTGCACTACTCCTCCGGCGTCGCCAACCACTTCGCCTTCCTGCTCGCCGAGGGCAGCGGCCCCCGGGTGGTCAACGGCGTCTCCTACGACAGCCCGACCTGCGACGGCTCCACCGTCAACGGCATCGGCCGGGACAAGCTGGGCAAGGTCTGGTACCGCGCCCTGACGGTCTACATGACGTCGAGCACCAACTACGCGGGCGCCCGCACCGCCACCCTCAAGGCCGCCACCGACCTCTACGGGGCGGGCAGCGCCGAGTACGCCGCGGTCGCCGCCGCCTGGTCCGCCGTCGCGGTCAACTGACCGGCCGGCCGCGCCTGTTCGGTCCGGAGCGGGTCACCGCKCSGGACCGTCGCGCGGTCCGCCTCGAAGTAGCCGGCCAGCCGGTCCAGCAGCCGTTGGAAGTTGGCGGTGTCCTGCTCGTTCACGGTGTGGGCTTCGCAATCTGACGGTGCGTTCGCTTGACGTCGGCGATGCTGCCCTGCCCGCCTCAACAGTCGATAAACGCACCACTGTTCACTCTGCTCGGAACTCCGCTCAGAACCGCCCGAGCACCCGGTCCACGGTGATCTCGATCGCCACCCGGGCCGGGTTGACCCTCGGCGCCTGGTACCGCTCCGCGTACCGGCGCTCGGCCTCGGCGACCGCTTCGGGCTCGGACCGCACCACCGCCGTGCCCTCCAGCGTGCACCAGCGGGCCCGGTCCACCTGACAGACCGCCACCCGCAGCCCGGCCTCCCCGGCGGCCAGCACGTTGAGCGCCTTGCGGCTGCTGCAGCTGCTGATCACCCGGGCGATCCGGGCCTCCGGGTCGTAGCTCACGCCGACCGGGGCGACGTGCGGGGTGCCGTCCGGGCGCAGCGTCGTGAAGGTGGCCAGGTGCCGTTCCCGCCAGAAGTCGTGGAAGGAGTCACCGAGAGCACCGAGGTCATGAGCCATACCGGAATGCTACGTGCCTGCTCGGCGGGCCCGGCGCGCGGTACCGTACCTCCCGTCAGTCAGGTACGGGAGGGGTCGCAGTGCGGGAGTTCGAGGTCGACGGGTTCGCGGCATGGCCGCCGCAGGGCGGGGCGAGACGGCGCGGCAAGCGGCTGCGGGAGAAGACGCCGCGCGAGTCGCACAGCGTGCTGGAGCTGCCGGCCGACCGGCCGGACGTGGTCGAGTCGGTCGACTCGGCCAACGTCGGACGGCTGGCACACCTGGTGCCGATCCGTACCGGCCGGATGGCCGCCTCGCCGTTCGCCTTCCTGCGCGGCTCGGCCGGGCTGATGGCGCACGACCTGAGCACCGGGCCCACCAGCGGCCTGACCGCCCAGCTCTGCGGCGACGCACACGCCGCCAACTTCGGCCTCTACGGCGACGCCAGGGGCCGGCTGGTGATGGACATCAACGACTTCGACGAGACCGTGCCGGGCCCCTGGGAGTGGGACCTCAAGCGGCTGGCCGCCAGCCTGGTGCTGGCGGGCCGTCAGTCCGGCGCGAGCGAGGACGAGTGCCGCAGCGCCGCGCACGACACCGTCGGCTCCTATCGCAGGACCATGCGGGTGCTGTCCGGGCTGCCCGCCATAGAGGCCTGGAACGCGATCGCCGACGAGCAGCTGGTCGCCGTCACCGACGCCCACGACCTCCGGGACGTGATCGGCGGGGTGGCCGCGAAGGCGCTGCGCAACACCAGTGCCCGGTTCGCCGCCAGGTCCACCGTCGAGGACCAGGACGGCCGGCACCGCTTCACCCCGGCGCCGCCGGTGCTCAGCGAGGTCGACGACCGTACCGCCGCCTCGGTGGCCGCCGCGCTGACCGGCTACCTGGCCACCGTCCCGGTCGAACTGCACCCGCTGCTCTCCCGGTACAACGTCCAGGACGTGGCGTTCCGGGTGGTCGGCACCGGCAGTGTCGGCACCCGTTCGTACGTGGTGCTGCTGCTCGACCAGCGCGGTGAGGCGCTGGTGCTCCAGGTCAAGGAGGCCAGGCCGTCGGTGCTGCTGCCACACCTGGCCAGGGCCGGGTACGCGGTCGCCGAGCCGGTCGCGCACGAGGGCCAGCGGGTGGTGCTCGGCCAGAAGCGGATGCAGGTGGTCAGCGACACCCTGATGGGCTGGGCCACCGTGGACGGACTGCCGTACCAGGTACGGCAGTTCCGCAACCGCAAGGGCAGCGTCGACCCGGCCGCGCTCCAGTCCGGCCAGCTCGACGACTACGGCCGGCTGACCGGCGCTCTGCTGGCCCGGGCGCACGCGCACACCCTGGACGCGACCGTGGTCTCCGGCTACTGCGGCAAGAGCGAGGCGCTGGACGAGGCGATCGCCGCCTTCGCGGTGGCGTACGCGGACCGGACCGAGGCCGACCACGCCGACTTGGTCGAGGCCGTCCGCACCGGCCGGCTGCCGGCCGAGCACGGGGTCTGACGAGGCAGCAGGTGGTGGGGCGCGCCCGGTGACCGAAMGGGCGCGCCCGCTTGGCCGGTTCGCGCCCTGTCGGGCACGGCACCCGGGGCTTACGGTCGGTGGTGGCCCGGACTCGCTCCGTCGATGTCCGCCCCGTCCCCCGGCCCTGTATCCCTCGGCACCACCAGCAGAGGAAGAAGCCGTCATGACCACCGCTCCGCTCGTCCCCCTGCACTGCCTGCGCCAGGCCGAACCGGGTCCGCCTCGGCTCACCGAGCTGCCCACCGGGACCCCGGCCTGGCTGCTCACCCGGCACGCCGACGTCCGGCAGGCGCTCACCGACCCGCGGCTGGACCGGGCCTCGCTCTACGCGCCGGACGCGCCCGCACTCTCGGTCGTCCCGAACCTGCTGGACGACCCGGACGGCCTGCTCAACATCGACGGCACCGAGCACCAGAAGCTCCGCCGCACCGTCCAACGTGCTTTCACCCCAAGGGCGATCGAGCGCTGGCGCCCGTGGGTCGCCACGGTCGTCGACGAGCTGATCAACGAGCTGACGGCCCAGCCGGCCCCCGCCGACGTGGTCGCCGCCTACACCCGGCGGCTGCCGGTCGCCGTGATCAGCCGGCTGATGGGCCTGGACGGGCTCGACCTGCGCAAGCTCGGCGACTGGAGCGACCACGCGCTCTCCACCACGGCGTACACCGCCGAGGAGATCCAGCAGGCGATGGGCGAGTTCGGCGCCTTCTGCTTCGACCTGGTGCTGGAGCGGCGCAAGAACCCCGGCGACGACCTGGTCAGCAGTCTGGTCCAGGCGGCCGACGAGGCCGACGGCGTCACCGAGATGCAGATCACCAAGCTGGTGCTCGGCCTGGTGGTCGCCGGGCACGAGACCACCATGACCACGCTCGGCAACGCGCTGGTCTTCCTGCTCACCGAGGATCGGCCGGCCTGGGCCAGGATCGGCACCTCCCGGGACGAGGCCGGGGCCGCCACCGAACAGCTGCTGCGCACCATCCCGTTGGGCGATCGGGTCGCGCTGCCCGGGATGCTCCGGCGGGCCACCGAGCAGTTGGAGATCGGCGGGGTCACCATCCCGGCCGGTGCGGTGGTCGCCGCCGACACCTTCTCGGCCAACCACGACCCGGCGGTCCACCCCGAGCCGGGCGAGGGCGAGTGGCCCGACCTGTTCGCCGCGGTCGACGTACCCACCCTGACCTTCGGCGCCGGGCCGCACCACTGCCTCGGCGCCTGGCTGGCCCGGATGGAGCTGGAGTCCGGCCTGCACAGCCTGGCCGCCCGCCTGCCGGAGCTCCGGCTGGCCCACCCCGTCGAGCGGATCGAGTGGCGCGAGGGCCTGCTCACCCGCAGCCCGCTCACCCTCCCGGTCACCTGGTGAGCGCCGCACTGGAGAGCCGGGTCGACCGCGCCCGCTGCGTCGGCACGGGCGCCTGCGCCGCCACCGCCCCCGCCGACCTGACCCTGGGCCAGGACGGCCGGGCCCAGCTCCTGACGCCGGTCCCGGTCCACCTCGGCCAGCTCACCGAGGCGGCCGAGCTCTGCCCGGTCGAGGCCATCACCATCCACCGCACCGACACCGGCGAACAGGTCGCCCCGGCCTGCTAGACCGGGTCCGGTAGCCCCGCCTGGTCCGGCCGACACCCCCGTGGCCGGCCGGACCAGGTCAGTGCGGCGGCCCGTCGTCCGTCCAGCAGGCCCGCCTCGGCCAGCACGAACGCCCCGGCGCAGACCGATGCCACCCGCTCGGCACGCGGGGCCAGCCGGGCGATCAGCCGGACGAGTTCCTGGTCGGCCACCGCAGAGCGCCAGTCCCTCCTGCCGGGCACCAGGGGGTGTCGATCCGGTGCGGCAGGGTGTCGGCCGTGCCGTCGGTGCCGATCACCAGCCCGGCGGAGGTGGCGACCGCGGTACCCGCCGGGGAGACCACGCGTACCCGGTAGTCGGCGCCGTAACGGTTGGCGGTGGTGAAGACCTCGACGGGGCCGGTGACATCGAGCAGCTGCACACCGTCGAACGCGACCACCGCCACGCTCCGGCGGCCCCGGGAGGTCACTCCTGCCACGGGGAGTCCAGGACCGTGCGGACGAAGTCCATCCGCTCGAAGTCGGGGTCGAAGTGCGCCAGGACGTCCGCCTTGACGTTGCCGAACGCGGTCTCCGGCCGGGGGCCGACGCCGTCGTGGAACGCCCGCAGGATCTGGCGTTTGAAGTCGGGGCGCGGGTGCAGCGCGACGACCGCGGCGCGGTCCTCGGCCGATACGGCGTCATGACCGATGCCCAGGACGTCGTACTCGACACCGGCGGTGACCAGCGCCACCTCAGGCTCCATGAAGCCGGGGATGCCGGGGGTGGTGTGCAGGGCGATCGCCGTCCAGACCCGCCGGATGCCGTCCTCGGGTACGCCGTGGCTCTGCAGGAAGCGCCGGGCCTCGTCCGCGCTGTCCACCTCGAAGCGACGGCCGGTGTGGTGGAACTCCTCGTTCAGGCCCACGTCGTGGAACATCGCCCCGACGTAGAGCAGCTCGGGGTCGAAGCTCAGGTCCCGGTGGCGCCCCTGCAGACTGCCGAAGAAGTACACCCGCCGCGAGTGGTGGTAGATCAGGTCGTTCGTGACGTCCCGGATCAGCTCCGTCGCCGCACGGGCGAGCTTCGTACCCGGGACCCGCACGTCCGCCGCGCCGTCGAAGTCGGTCGTTGCCATCTCGTCCACCCATCGGGTCCGGTCCTGCCGCCCGGTTGGGCGCTGCCTCCAGCCTCGCCCGCGCGGCGGGTCCGGCGCCATGGCGATCGCGCCGTCCATCCCACGGATCACGACCTCCCCTCGCCGGTCAGGCGCGGGTGGCGGGGTCGTATCCGGTCACCGCGCGGGCGTAGGCGCCGAGTGCGGCGATCACCTCGGCACGGGTGCGGCGGCCGGCCAGCACCTCCATCTGGTACCCGTCCTCCATCGCGACGAAGCTGGCCGCCAGCAGCCGGGGTGGGTCGTTCAGGGTGAAGTGCCCCTGCGCCTGACCCAGCACCAGGATCCCTGCGTACACCGCGATCTGACGTTCAGTCAGCGCACTGTCCAGCGCGGCCGCCCTGGCATCGCGCAGGCAGCGCGGCCAGTACTCGAACAGCAGCCGGGTCAACGCGTCGTCCGGTCCGGTGGCCACACCGTTGTCGATGCAGGCCCCGAGCTTGTCCCGGGCATCGGCGAACCGGTCGGCGGCCGCCTCGCGCTCCTGGCTGTAGCGCTCGATGGCCTGCTGGTAGGTGGTGTGCACCAGCCCGTCGAGGTCGCCGTAGTAGAGCACGGCCGCCGGGGTCACCCCGGCCTCCTCGGCGATGTCGCGCAGCCGCAGACCCTCCAGGCCGCGGGTCAGCAGCGCGCGCTGCACCGCCTCGCCCAGCTCGGCCCGCCGGGCCTCGCCGCCCTTGCCCTTCTTCGCCGCCACGTCGGCCTCCGTCCTCACCGTGTTCTCGTCGGATTTAACAGTACAGCCCCAGCTATTGACCAGAGCGGTGCACTCCTCTTAAATCCACGTTTAACAAGCGACCAACCCCCGAGGAGCGCGCCATGACGAACCCGACCGACGTCGAGGGCAGAACGGGCCCACCGGCCACCACCACCGACAAGGGACTGCGCGGCGGCTCGGTGGGTCTGGCGGCCGCAGTTGCCCTCGGACTCTCCTCGGTCGCCCCCGCGTACAGCATTGCGGTGACCCTCGGCCTGGTGACGCTGACCGTCGGACACCTGGCGCCGGCCGCCCTGCTGCTCGGCTTCGTCCCGATCCTGCTCACCGCCTTCGCCTTCCGTGAGCTCAACCGGGAGATGCCCGACTGCGGCACCACCTTCGTCTGGACCACCCGCGCCTTCGGCCCCTCGGCCGGCTGGCTCACCGGCGGCTGGGTGCCGCAGGTCGCCACCCTGATCGCCATGACCGCGCTCTCCCAGGTCGGCGCCACGTACCTGCTGAACCTGCTCGGCCTGCACTCGCTCGCCGGTTCGGAGGCGGCGGTAGCGGCCACTGCCGTCCTGCTGCTGGCCGGCGCCACCGCGATCGCCCACCGCGGTCTCCAGCTCGCCGCCTCGGTCCAGTACGTGCTGCTCGGCCTCCAGCTGTTCGCGCTGCTCGGCTTCGGTGTGGCCGCCTTCGCCCGTCCTGGCGCCGAGGCGCCGTCCCTGGCCTGGCTCGATCCGCTGGGCTTCGCCGACTTCGGCTCGTTCGCCGAGGCGGTCCTGCTCTGCCTGTTCGTCTACTGGGGCTGGGACGCGCTGATCACCGCCAACGAGGAGACCAGGGACGGCAGTCGGGTCTCCGGCCAGGCCGCCGTGATCTCCACCCTGATCCTGCTCGGCAGCTACCTGTTCACCGCCTTCGCCGCGATCAGCTACGCCGGGACGGGCGACACCGGTATCGGGCTCGGCAACCCGGACAGCGCGGGCGACGTGCTGGCCACCCTCGCTCCTCCGGTGCTCGGCACCACGCTTGCCAAGGTGATGGAGCTGGCGGTCTGCGTCTCGGCCGTCTCCGCCCTGCTCACCAGCCTGGTCGGCAGCTCCCGCAGCGCTCTGTCGATGAGCGCGCACGGCGCACTGCCGACCGCGTTCGCCCGGATCCACCCGCGCCACCGCACCCCCGGCTTCGGCACGGTCTTCTTCGGCGCCACCGCCTCCGTCGCGCTGGTCCTGCTCACCCTGCTCCCGGGTACCTTCCTCGGCGACGCCATCCTCTGCATCGGCCTGCTGATCGCCTGCTACTACGGCAGCACCGCGCTCACCTGCGTCTGGTACTTCCGCAAGCGGCTCCGTGACTCGCCGCGCGATCTGCTGCTGCGCGGTGTACTGCCGCTGCTGGGCGGGCTGTTGATGCTGGCCGCCTTCGTCCGCAGCGCCGTCGACATGTACGGCCCCGGCTACGGCAGCACCTCCTTCCACGGCGTCGGCGGGGTCTTCCTGCTCGGCGTCGGCTCGATCGCCACCGGCGCACTGGCCATGCTGGCCGCCCGCGCCCGGTTCGGCCGTTTCTTCCGCGAGGGCCGTACGGCCGTCACCCGACTCACCGTCACCGAGGACTGATCAGCACCATGCGCACACTCGCCGTCGCCGCCATCCAGACCGCCCCCGTCCCCTACGACCCGGAGGCGAGCTGGCAGCGCTTCGCCACCCAGGTTCGCTCCACCCGGGCGCTGTTCCCGCACGTCCAACTGGTCGTGGTGCCGGAGCTCCTGCTGGCCGCCGAGGGGCCACTGCTGGCGGACGCCCCCGCCGACTGGATGGAGCAGGTCGCCGTCCCGATCCCCGGGCCGCTCACCGACCGGATCTGTGCCCTGGCGGTGGAGACCGGCCTCTGGCTGATCCCGGGCAGCCTGTTCGAGCGGACCTCGGACGGGACGATCCACAACACCGCCGTCGCGGTCTCCCCGCTGGGCGAGATCGTCGCCCGCTACCGCAAGATCTTCCCCTGGCAGCCGTACGAACAGGCCACCCCGGGCAGCGAGTTCGTGGTCTTCGAGATCCCCGGCCTGACCCGGATCGGCCTGGCGATCTGTTACGACGGCTCCTTCCCGGAGACCGTCCGCCAACTCGCCTGGCTGGGCGCCGAGGTGATCGTCCAGCCGACCCTGACCCCCACCCGCGACCGCGAGATGGAGCTGGTCTGCGCCCGGGCCAACGCCTGGGCCAACCAGGTCTACGTGGTCAACGTGAACGCCGCCGACCCGGCCGCCGTCGGCGCCAGCGCGATCGTCGACCCCGAGGGCCTGGTACGCCAACAGGCGGGCCCCGGCGAGGAGATCCTGGTCGACGTGCTCGACCTGGACGCGGTCACCCGGGTCCGCCGGTACGGCTCCACCGGGCTGAACCGCCCGTGGGCCCAGCTCGCCCGCTACGGCGGGCAGGTCGAACTCCCGATGTACGGCGGCAGCTTCCGCACCCCGGCCTGGCTCGAGGAGTCAGCTCCCCCAGCCGCCGGGACTGCGTAGCCACCGGGCCTTCTCCCGCCCGGCGACCGGGCGTTGACGCTGCACCAGCCGGACCACCGCCTCCGGGGCGCCCTGCTGGCCGCGGATGCCCGGGAAGGCGTTCACGTCCACGACCAGCGGGGCGCCGTCGACCTCCAGGACGTCCACGCCGTAGACGTCCAGGGCGAACACCTCACCCACCCAGAGGGCCAGTTCGGCCAGCTCCAGCGGGACGGTCCAGCTCTCGGTGCCGGAACCGGCCACCAGTTCGGAGCGGCGCAGTTCGCCGAACACCTGGCGGCCGACCACCCAGAGCTTGCGGTCCCAGCCGTCGCCCGGGGCGAACTCCTGGTGGATCAGCGGTTCGTCCGGCCACTGCCGCCGCAGCTCGGCCAGCCCGGCCGGGTCCGGCACCTTGGCGACCAGGTCGTCCTTCCGACTGTGTCGGCTCTTCACCACCAGCGGATAGCGCAGCGCGTTCGGCGACAGGGACGGGGCGAACGGCAGCCCGGCCGCCAGGGCCAGCTCGGCCATCAGCACCCGGTCCTGGCACCGCTCGGTGGCGGCGGCCGAGTTGAGCACCACCGCACCCGCCGTCTCCAGCCGCCGGGCCAGGGCCAGCGCGGCGGGTGTCCGGGCCTTGAGCAGGTAGACGTCGGCCGGATCGGCCGGGTCCGGGGCGGCGAACTCCACCCAGTGCCCGGCCGCCGTCAGCAGCGCCGCCGTCGCGGTCAGCAGCGGGTGCCGGGGGTCGCGGGCGATCACACCGACCCTCACCGCACACCCCCGCCCACCGGGTCGAGCTCCACCCGGGGCACCGGCAGCACGGGGGGCGGCAGCGCCGCGCCCCGCCGGGCCAGGTTGATGATCGCCCGCGCCACCCGGGGAACCGCGTCCGGCACCTGACGGAAGCTCGGGAAGTCGTTCACGTCCACCACGATCGGCCCGTCCGGGCCGAGCACGACGTCCACGCCGTACAGGTCGAGCCCGTAGACCGCGCCGACCCTGGCGGCTATCCCGGCCACCTCGGCGCTCAGCGGCACCGCCCGCTCCTGCCGCTTGCCGGGCACCAGCGGCGAGGTCCGTTCGGTGCCGAACAGTTCGCCGTCCACGCAGTAGACCTTGAGGTCGATGCCGGAGTTCTGCACCCAAGGCTGCGCGATCAGCATCCCTTCGCCCGCGAACTCCCCGGCGGCCAGCACCAGTTGCCCCGGGTCGTCGACCCGGTGCACCGACCGCCCCTGGCTGCCCTCGGCCGGCTTGACCACCAGCGGGTAGCGGTCGGCGGGGATCTGCGCGAGGTCGGCCAGCCGGGCCGCCGCCCAGGTCTCCGGGACCGGCAGACCCAGACCGGCCGCCCGGACCGCCGCGCTGGCCTTGTCCCGGACGCACCGGATCGACCGGGCGTCGTTCACCGTGGTCAGCCCGGCCGCCGCGGCGGCCTCCAGCAGACCGAGCCCGGGCCCGCCGGAGACGGTCTTCAGCACCCAGGCGTCGTGACTGCCCGCCCGCACCAGCCGGCCGAGGTCGAGCAGCGAGCCGCCCGGGCGCAGCACGTCCACCCGGTGGCCCCAGTCCGCCAACTGCCGGACCACGTCCACCGGTATGCCGTCGTTCCGGTACTGCTCCTCGACCAGAAAGCAGAACTTCATCCGCACCGCCCCCTACCCTGCCCACTGTCTGCCCGTCTGAGACCGACCAGAATGCCACGAACCGGCCAGCCAAGATCATTCGCACCCGTAAGGAATCGGCAACAGACCGGCCACGATGCCACCCGCAACGTCACAGCCCGGTCCCGATGCCGCTGCGGGCGGGCGCCAGTCGGCCACCGACCCGGTCCACCGTCGGCCCCGCCCATTACTCTTTCTTGGTGAAGGCGTGTCCGATCAGGGCAGGTCATCGGGATCGTGAAGGAGGGGCAGTGCACGAGACCGTCAGTCCGGGCCCCGTCCGGTCGGCTCCGGCCGCACCTCGGGTGCCCGGCCGGCCTCGGGGGTCACGCGGGCCAGGTGGGCCCGAACTGCTGCGGCCACACGGGCTGCACGACCTCCGGCCGGGGCCCACCCCGCCGGTGCTCCAGTACCCGGCCGGCGACCTGGTGGTCGTCTCCGGGCTGCCGGGCAGCGGCAAGAGCACCCTGATGCGGCGCTGTGCCACGGCGCCGGTGATCGACTCCCAGCAGAGCCGCGAGCACTGGGCCGCCCGGCTCCCCGCCTGGCTGCCGTACGCGCTGTACCGGCCGCTGGTGCGGCTGCGGCACTACCTGCGGCTGCGCCGCGCCCTGCTGACGGGTGGTCCGCTGGTGGTGCACGACTGCGGCACCCTGCCCTGGGTGCGTGGCTGGCTGTCCCGCACCGCCGCCCGGCAGGGGCGCCGGCTGCACCTGATAGTGCTGGACAGCAGCCCGCTCCAGGCCAAGCAGGGCCAGCAGGCCCGGGGCCGCCGGGTCTCCGCGTACGCCTTCGCCAGGCACCGGCAGGCCACCGCCAGGCTGCACGCCAGGCTCGCCGCCTCGGCCGGGCCGGTGGACGGCTGCGCGAGCACCGTGCTGCTCTCCCGGCCCGGCGCCCTGGAGCTCCAGCGGATCGGCTTCGAGGAGCAGCGCTGCGCATAGGGCGGGACGCGAGGCGCGGCACGTGCGGCAGGACGGGTGAGTCGCCGGGCGGGTCGCGCGGCGCGCCGGGGTCCGCTGGCTAGGGTGCGGTCATGCCCCCTACCTCACGTGAGGCGCGCCTGCGACGGCTCGCCGAGCGGCTCGGCACCCAGCACCGCACCAGCGTCGAGCCGTTGTACGATCCGGGCCGGCAGAGCTGGACCCTCCGCTGGTACGACGGCCCGGCGGTGGCCGCCGTCCGGTCGGCACTGGAGCAGGACGGGCCGGAGAACGCGACGGTGCTGGCCCGGCGCGACCTGACCACCCGGGCGCTGGCGCTGGCGGCGATCCGGGAGACCCGGGCGGGCGCGATGCACCGCTGGGTGGGCAACTGGGGCCAGCGGTACCACCTGGAGCAGATGATCGGCGACCGGCCGTACCCGGAACGCACCGTCGACCACCGGGAGGAGCAGATGCTCACCCGGCTGCTGGCGGCCGCCACCCTCGGGCGCTCGGCCGCCCCGGACGAGAACCGGGCCTTCGAGCTGATCGCCCGGGACGGCATCGCCTGGCTGCTCCCGGAGCAGCAACTCGCCGATCCCGGCCGGACGGACGGCCTGGCGCTCGCCCCGATCGAGTTCCTGACCTCCCGTTACGCCACCGCCGAGCACCGGTCCGCCTGGGAGACCGCCCTCACCCCGATGCCGCTGAAGGCGGCGGTCGCCGCCGTCCGGGCCGACCCGGACGCCCCGCCGGAGGCCGCCAGGGCCGCGCTGGCCCTGCTGCCGACCCTGCGGGCCGAGCTGACCGACGAGCTCGACCGGGCCGAGTCGGCGCTCGCCCGGGTGGCCGCCGAGGGCTGAATGTTCGTGCCGGATACCGTACTTGACTGTTCGTTGACCACCCGGCTGAGATGGGCGGGTGAGCGAGAAGAGAGCATCCCGGCTGACCGGGATATCCGGCTGCGTGCTGATGGTGCTGCTGGTGGCGGGGCTGATCCTGCTGTTGGTCTGGGCCCTCGGCAGCAGCGGCACATCCTCCCAGTGGCACTGATCATGGGCGACTCATGGGCGACGAACGGGCCTGGAACCAAAGCCGGTTGAGCACTGGTAGGAAACTTTCCTAACCGCTAGCATTCACGGCGGCGGCTCGGCGCGGTGCCCTGACCTCAGGGCGTGACGCGCTCAGCGAGAGCTCTGACCCGGCCGCCGGATCGCCGCCCCCGAACCGGGGCGCGGCGGTTCGCTTTGGTTCCCAGCTCTCACCCCTTCCCAGGCCAGGGAGTTCACACATGCGCCTGCACCCTCCCGCTCAACCTTCCCTCCGATCACCGGGAGCAACCCGCCCCGGCACCCTCGGCATCATCCTCGCCGCCGTCCTCCTGCTGGTCGGCGGCCTGTTGCTGGCCGCCCCCGAACGGGCCGCCGCAGCCGACACCGTCATCTCGACCGGCAAGCCCGCCACCGCCTCCTCGGTCGAGAGTTCCTCCTACCCCGCCAAGTACGCCTTCGACGCCAACTCGGCCACCCGCTGGGCCAGCGTCGAGGGCGTGGACCCGCAGTGGCTCCGGGTCGACCTCGGCGCCACCGCGACCGTCAGCCGGGTCAAGCTCACCTGGGAGGCCGCGTACGCCAAGGTGTACCGGGTCGAGGTCTCCGACGACGGTACGACCTGGACCCGGATCGCCAACGAGACCGCCGGGAACGGCGGTACCGACGACTGGTCGGGCCTGGCCGGCCGGGGACGCTACCTGCGCGTCTACGGCACCGCCCGGGGCACCTCGTACGGCTACTCGCTGTTCGGCGTCGACGTGTACGGAAACTTCGGCGGCACCCCGACCCCGACGCCCACCCCGACTCCCACTCCGACGCCCTCCCCGTCACCGTCCCCGACCTCGCCGACCGGTGCCTTCACCGTCGTCGCGGCCGGCGACATCGCCGCCCAGTGCACCGCCTCGGACAGCTCCTGCGCCCACCCGAAGACGGCCGCGCTCGCCCAGCAGCTCAACCCGAAGTTCTATCTGACGATGGGTGACAACCAGTACGACGACGCCCGGATCTCGGACTACCGGGCCTACTACGACAAGAGCTGGGGCGCCTTCAAGGCGAAGACCCACCCCGTCCCCGGCAACCACGAGACCTACGACCCGGCCGGCTCGCTGGCGGGGTACAAGGAGTACTTCGGCGCGATCGCCTACCCGCAGGGCAAGAGCTACTACAGCTTCAACGAGGGCAACTGGCACTTCATCGCCCTCGACTCCAACTCCTTCGACCAGACCGCCCAGATCGACTGGCTCAAGGCCGACCTGGCGAGCAACACCAAGTCCTGCGTCGCGGCCTACTGGCACCACCCGCTGTACTCCTCCGGCGGGCACGGCAACGACCCGGTCTCCAAGCCGGTCTGGAAGATCCTCTACGCCGCCAAGGCAGACCTGATCCTGAACGGGCACGACCACCACTACGAGCGGTTCGCCCCGCAGGACCCGGACGGCAACGCCACCTCGGCGGGCATCGTCGAGATCGTCGGCGGGATGGGCGGCGCCGAGCCGTACGCGATCGAGACCGTGCAGCCGAACAGCCAGAAGCGGATCAGCGGTCAGTACGGCGTGCTGAAGCTGGACTTCACCGACTCCGGCTACGGCTGGACCTACGTCGGCACGGACGGCCAGGTCAAGGACACCAGCCCGAAGTACAGCTGCCACTGATGACCTACCTGGCGACCACCGGCCGCCGGGACGACGCCTCCGCCTCACCGCCCACCGGCGGCGGGGCGGGGCGTCGGGTCCCCGCGACCGTCCTCGCGCTCGGCACGGTCAGTCTGGTCACCGACGTCTCCTCCGAGATGGTGACCGCCGTCCTGCCGCTCTACCTGGTCCTCGGCCTGGGACTCTCACCGCTCCAGTTCGGCTTCCTGGACGGCCTGTTCAACGCCGCCTCGGCCGTCGTCCGGCTGATCGGCGGACACGCCGCCGATCGGAGCGGCCGGCACAAGCGGATCGCCGGGATCGGTTACCTGCTCTCCGCCTGCTCCCGGCTCGGGCTGCTGCTCGCGGGCGGCGCGACGGCCGGCCTGGCCGCCGCACTGGCCGCCGACCGGGTCGGCAAGGGCATCAGAACCGCCCCGCGCGACGCCCTGATCTCGCTCAGCGGCCCACCGGAGACCCTCGGCCGCTCCTTCGGCGTGCACCGTGCCATGGACACCACCGGCGCCCTGCTCGGCCCGCTCGTCGCGTTCGCCGTGCTCTGGGCCACCGCCGACGCGTACGACGCCGTCTTCGTGGTCAGCTTCTGCATCGGGCTGCTGGGCGTACTGGTGCTGCTGCTGTACGTCCCCGGCGGGCCGGCCGTCCCACCGCTCACCCGGGCGACTCTCACCCGACCGACTCCCTTACGCGCCAAGGCACTTGCCCCGCTCCGCGATCCCGCCTTCCGGCGCATCCTGGCCGCAGCCGCCCTGCTCGGCGCCGCCACCATCGGCGACTCCTTCGTCTATCTCCTGCTGCAACGCGAACTCGACCTGTCCCCGGGCTGGTTCCCGCTGCTGCCGCTCGGGGTGGCCGCGAGCTACCTGCTGCTGGCGGTTCCGGCGGGCCGGATCGCCGACCGTTTCGGACGCCGACTTCCTTTCCTCTGCGGGCACTTCGCCCTGCTCGGCGTGTACGCCGTGCTGCTGACGCCGCTGCGACCGATGGCGATCGTCCTCGTCCTCGTCCTGCTCGGGATCTTCTACGCCGCCACCGACGGCGTGCTGATGGCCCTCGCCGGACCGGTCCTGCCCACCACCGGCCGGGCCGGCGGGCTGGCCCTGCTGCAGACCGGGCAGGCACTGACCCGCCTGGTCGGCACCGCCGGGTTCGGCGCAGCCTGGACGCTCTGGGGCCAACGCCCGGCCCTGTACGCGGCGTTGAGCCTGTTGGCGGTAGCCCTGACCTGCGGCTGGGTGCTGCTCAGGGAATCCTCGCCCCTGGAAGGGACTGCTTCATGAACACCCTCTCTCCCCGCGCCCGCCTGGCCGCCGTACTGCTGGCCGTACTGCTGCTCGGCGGCGGATCGCTCGGCTACGTCCTCCGGGCCCGCGAGCACGCCACACCCCAACAGGCCACCGCCGACGCCTCGTTCACCCTGGACGGACCCCGGCTCTACTACCGGGACGGCGACACCGGCCGGGTCGCGTACCGGCCACCGGCACCGGAAGCCGCCCCGGTCACCGGCGGCCCCTCCTGCGAGCGCTTCCACGCCGCCGGGGACACCGCCCTCTGCCTCCAGCGACTGCCAGGACTGCCCGCCAGGGCCGACGTCGTCGTCCTGGACCGGCAGTTGCACGAGACCCGCCGGATCACCCTCCCCGGCATCCCCAACCGGGCCCGGGTGTCGGCCTCCGGCCGGATGCTCGCCTGGACCATGTTCGCCACCGGTGACTCCTACGCCACCTCCGCGTTCTCCACCCGGACCTCGATCCTCAACCTGGACACCGGCTATCTGATCAAGTCCATCGAGCAGATCCCGCTCACCATCGACGGCGCCCGCTACCACGCCCCCGACGTCAACTACTGGGGCGTGACCTTCGCCAAGGACGACAACCGGTTCTACGCCACCGTCGCCACCAAGGGCCGCACCTACCTGGTCGAGGGCGACATGGCCGCCTGGTCCGCGACCACCCTGCGGGAGAACGTCGAGTGCCCGTCCCTCTCCCCCGACAACTCCCGGATCGCCTTCAAGAAGCGCGTCACCGACGGCCCCGACTCCCCCTGGCGCCTGTACGTCCTCGACCTGCGCACCATGACCGAACACCCACTCGCCGAACCGCACAGCGTCGACGACCAGGCCGCCTGGCTGGACGACCACACGATCGGCTACGCCCTCCCCGCCCCGGACGGCCACGGCACCGACCTCTGGTCCGTCCCCGCCGACGGCACCGGCACCCCCCGACTGACCGTCCCAGGTGCCTCCTCCCCCGTGGCGGTCGGCTGAACGGGACGGCTACTGTTCCTCGCGAAGCGACCGTTGATCAAGGAGGGCCGATGGCCGGTGACGAGGCGCCGGTGGCGCGGCTGCGGATTCACAACCACGGCGAGGAACTGCTGGAACTGATCCTGGAGCCGTACGGAAGCGACCACTGGCTGGTTCCCGGTGAGACTTTCGTGGTCTGGACGTTCGGGTCCGCGAGCGGCAGGCCCTGGTCCGGGACGACCTGCGACAACGAACCGTTCGAGGTGGACTACCGGCCGAGGTCGGTAACGGTCCACGCGAACGGGAGCCGAGGCTGTGTCACGGATGTCGACGGCCACGAGATCGACTGCGGCCACCGACGGCCCAACGTCGAAGGCCTGCCGGAGTACTAGACGAAGTACAGGTTCTCCATGTCCCTGACCGCATCTTCGGAGTGCCGCACACGGAACGCCGTCGTCTCCATCTCCTCCCACCCCCACGGATCGGAATGCCCGAGCGCCAGGCCCCCCAGGCCCGCCCAGTAGACCTCGTTCGCGGGCTCGTCCAGGTCGACGCCGGCGTTGTCCACCATCCATCCCCTGAGATCCAAGGACGCGATCACCGCACGCGGATCGCCCGAGATCACGAACGGCTCGTCACCCGGCCATCCCGATGCGTGGAACATCGCTCCGTCCGGCAACCACACGATGTTCTCGGTGTGCTCCATCCCCCCGTGGTAGGAGACCCGTCCCACGATCCGCGCATCCGGGAACCGCTCCCGCAACTCCTTCGCCGCCGACCGGAGCGGCTCGTCGTTGCCGTCGGTCGCGAACGCGGGAGTCACGATGCTCAACATGCCGCCCCACGCGGCAGCGTGCACGATGTCCAGATCAGACCGTACTGCCGATGGGAGCGGGGTCTGCGCGGAGCGCGGCCCGAGGTCCTCCAGGACGGCCTCAATGCCGTCGAACGACTCGACGAACGCGCGTGCGCGCTCAGGGTCGTTGGGGGGCAGGTTACGGGCGTCGACGTTGAACGGCTCCTCGAACGCTGTCAGGTGACACAGACTCATCGAACCGCGCACGATCCGGTCCGGCGCAGAGGTCCAGTAGGTGTCCTCGTTCATGCGGGCAACCGTAACGGCCGGCGATGACAGAAGTGCCCGCCGGTCAGCCCCTCGGCAGATGTGCGCCCCGTGCGCTGGCGGAACCATGCCCGCGGCCCGGGCGTGTGACCCCTTCTGGCGATCTGCCCCTGCCAGCCTGGAAGGCGGCCCCCGACGGGGGCAAGGGACCGTTCCTCTACGACTGGGCAGCGGTCCGGCTGCCAGCCGTCGCAGAGTTCGACTACCAGGGCGAGGTCCCCCACAGGATGCGTTGGGCACTGGCCCGCCGCAGCATCCGCAAGCCCGACGAGATCGCCTACTGCCTCGCTTACGCCCCCTTGGAGACCACGGTTCAGGAACTGGTGCGGATCGCCGGGACGCGCTGGGCGATCGAAGCGTGCTTCCAGGCTGCGAAGAACGAATGCGGTGTGTCGGCGATGCGCTTCTCGGCCGTTCCGATCCCCCGGATGTCTCCCGATGAGGACCTGGGTGCCGTGGCCGATGACGACCCCTGCGACATCTAGCTGCCAATTCGAGAGCTGCTGATCAGCCGTCAGGCCCGTCCTCCCCCTGGCGGTGACGCAGACGCTGCATCACCGCGTCTGCCCCCGCTTCGCCGGTGGACGCTGAAGCGCCGTTCACGGTGATCGGCATCGAGCCGACGAGCGGCCCCGCCCCTGTGTCGTGCACGATCACGGTGACTGCTGGAGAGCGGGCCGGGCCGGTGGAACGGTGAACTGCGTCAGGGGCAGCAGGAGTTCGTGGGAGCGGCCGATCCGACATCCAGACCGCATCGAACGAGGCAGTGACCGCCGATCAAGTAGCCGACGCTCACCCGGCTGTGGCCGAGGGGATCGGCGCCATCGTTCACGACTACGAGAACGGCGAGTCCCTGGAGGTCCAGGTTGCCCACGACGCGGACAAGCTTGAGTGCATGATCCAGGGGCTTGAGTACATCCAGCAGGGATACCCCGCTGCACAGGAGTGGGTGGACAGTACCCGCGCGAAGCTCAAGCTGCCGTCGGCGATCCAACTCGCCGATGCCGCTCAGACCATGAATCTGGCCGACTGGCAGCGTACTTACCTCCGCTAGTCAGCCTGCATCAGGTCGGAGGCCGAACGCCTGTCGGCACCGTGGGTGGGAGATCGGCCACTCGGCTGCCTCATCTACAGTGCGCAGAGTTCGAGTTGCCTTGTCGAGGTCAGCGTGTGACATCCAGCCGCAGTCGGCTCCGTCGAATACTTCGACCATCTGCACCCCGGCCTCGCGCGCCTTGGTGAGCGTGCCCGCGTTGTACGCGACCGCTGACTTGGCGACGACCCGGTCGCCGTCGCCGAGCTGGACGCCGCGTTCGCCGCACGCTACCTGGCGGCCGTCGACGCGAACAGCGCGGGACACCGACCTGCGGCCTGCTGGCGACCGCTGTTCGAACTGCGCTAGCACCCGGGCATCCACCCGCTGCAGTTCGCCCTGGCAGGGATGAACGCGCACATCGAGCACGACCTGCCGCTCGCCGTGCTGGACACCTGCCGAACGCTGCACTGCGAGCCGCTCGAGCTCGAGGACGACTACCTGCGGATCAACGCCCTGCTGGCCCCACTGCCACGTCGGATGGTGCCCGGTCGGTCCGAGTCCACCCCCCATCAGCCCCGGCGACACGCCTTGAGCCGCAGGTCGGATGCGGCGTGCGACGCTAGGCTCACCCTGTGGTTCGACCCGACGAGGGCGCCGAAGGCGCCGGACCGTTCACGACCCGTCTCACCTGGCGGCTGGCCGAGGGAGGCTCGGCGGTCTGGGAGTCGCGCCTGGCCCGCAAGCGCGGAGTACTCAGGGTCCGCACCGAGACAGGGATGCCGGGCACGCCGCGCAGCGCGGACGACACGGCACTGCACCGCCTACGCACTCTCAACACCGTCGCCGCCGTCGCGTTCACGGTCGGCGGCGCCCTGTTCGCACTGGGTGCCGCCGTCGCCGAGGTCGGGTCGAGCGGCGCGGCCGAGATCGCCTCGATCTACTTCGCCGGAGGTCTGTTCTTCAACACCGGCGGCTACGCCTCCCTGCTGCAGGTCATCAACGCGCCGCGCCGTTCCGGCGGGACGGACTCGCTGGTCACGGGCGGCTGGCGGTGGTGGAGCTACGAGCCCGCCCGGATCGACTGGCTGAGCGCCTTCGTCCTGTTCGCCGGCACGCTCGTGTTCGGCGTCAACCTGTTGGACTCGTTCCTCAAAGGGCTCTCGGTTCAGCAGGTGAACCGGTTGATCTGGGCCCCCGACCTGGTCGGGTGCGTGCTGTTCCTGATCTCGGGACACCTCGCGCTCGTCGAGGTCTGCCACGGCCACCCGTGCTGGCGCTCGCGCAGCCTCGGCTGGTGGATCGTCGCGGTCAACCAGCTCGGGTCCGTGCTCTTCCTGGTCTCGGCGCTGGCCGCCTTCACCCGTCCGGAAACTGGCAGCCTGATCAACACCGACATCGCCAACTGGGGAACCTTCGCCGGCGCCGCGTGCTTCTCGGTCGGCGGTGTCCTGCAACTCTTCGAACGACCCTAGTAGTGCTTTGTTAGGTCGGGGCTGGTGCGGGTCTGGCTGGTGGTTGGTGGCAGGTCGGGCATGGGCCGTTCCAGGTCGCGAGGAGCTGTTGGAGTGCTCTGACGGCTTGGTAGAGAGTCATGCCCGAGCAAGGACTTTTGGGCGGCTTCGGGCGAGGGTGACGAAGAGGTGGGCGGCGGCGACGAGGGTGACGTGGCGGTGCCATCCGGTCCAGGAGCGGCCTTCGAAGTGATCGAGGCCGAGGGCGGTTTCGAGTTCGCGGTAGTCGTGCTCGATCCGCCATCGGATCTTGGCGAGGCGGACCAGTTCTTCGACAGGTGTCTCCTCAGGCAGGTCGGGCGGCCATTGGGCGATCAGCCAGCAGGCGGGCAGGGTGCCGTCCTGCTCCAGCCGTGGGCGGCGCCCGGCCAGGCGGACCCGCAGGGCGACGAAGGCCGAGGTCAGCTGGTCGCGTGAGCCGCGCCGCCAGGTCACCGTCCGAGCCGCCTCGCGGCCTGCGGTCCTCACGTGCTCGGCCAGCGCAACGGGGCGCGTGCGGTAGCGGGGCTTGGGCCGAGGACCGAGTCCGCCGTAGGGCGGCTCGTGGGTGACCGCGTCGAGAGGGTGCGCGGTCGCCAGGCCCTTGACCTGCACGATCCAAGGCAGGTGGCGTTCATCCAGGGCCGCACGGAAGTGCGCGTTGGCACCAGCGCAAATCCGTTACCTCCCCGGCCTTGGGGGAGGCCCAACGTGCTCAGCTGACACACTGAGGCCGAAGCACAGAACCGCTCAGAGGTCCCAGACACCCATGCCGAACCCACTCGACGCTCCAGACGCGGTGTCAGCCGCAGCTGAACTGCTCTAGGACCTGCTCGACGACTGCAACCATGTGTCGTCCATATACCTGTTCCATGTAGTCCCAGTGGCTGGGATGACACCTGGTCATGACTGGATGAAGGGTCTCGCTCAAGCCGTGTACGACGCGGGGGCGAGTGGACACCAGACATGAACGTCGGTCGACCCGTTCGAGTCACCACAAGCCTGGCGGGACATTCTCCGCAGACAGGTGACCGAAGAGTTCATGCAGCCCGCCTACAGGTACTCGGACCCCAACCTGCGCACGCCCGTTGAGATCCGGCCGGCAGGCGAACTCGCCGATGGCGTCGCCGACCTCATCGAGGCACATCTGGGGCCCGTCCAAGGCTCCGGCGACGTCGGCGGCCCGCACGCAGGCGACATGGGGTGGCGCAACTTACTCTTGGTCACCAGCAACTGGGCCACCATCCTGCATTTCGGGATTGGCGACTGACCGCACACGTCCCCGTCAACTGCGGCTGCCGCCTCGGCGGCTCTCATCGTCCACAACTCTTGACAATTACTCCGCTTTGGGAGACGGCACGGTATGACAGGAAACGGCGCTGAGAATGAGAGCCGAGTGGAGTCGGTGACGTTCGGTGCTTGGCGGCAGGACGGCCCGGTGCCATTGGCCCCGACGGGTCGGCGCTACGTCACGGTGAATGAACTCCTGGTGCGATTGGGGAGTTTCGGGCTGGGGCTGACCTGGCGGGTGCGGTTCCACGAGGACGGGGGCCGGCTCGCCGGGATCGTGCAGCTCTCCGAGGCCGGCCTGGGGACGCTGGAGCTGTTGGCCCTGCTGCCGCCGGATCTGCAGGCGATCGATGCGGACTTCGTGGGGTACCGAGGCACTGAACGGGTGCTGGTGCTCCGAGAGTTCGACAGTTCGTCATGGGAGCTGCTGACCGCCGACGCCTGGGTACTCGGTGAGATTCGTCGGCACTTCCCGGACACGGCTCCCCTCGCCGTGGAGTGCTGGGAGGAGACCCCGTGGTGGGAGCAGCCGCTGCCCGAGAACTGGGGTGAGCAGGTCGCCCGCCGGGTCACCGGCTGGACCAACGGCCTGGACCGGCCAAAGCCCCTAGCCGGACGGCCGGATCGCAGTGAACCGTGCACTCATGGCAGGACCGAGATGGCCGACCAGGCCGTATCCGGGCTGATCCGGCCAAGGCAGGTTGAAGAGGAACGAGGTGGTGATCACCTGAGCCACCTCGGGGGCATCGAGTCGAAGCTGCTCCTCCAGGAAGCGCAGCGTGAGTCGCCAGTCCGTCTCCCCTCCACCGAGGAACGCCGCGACAGTCTCCCGAACGACGTCCCAGAAGAACACGTGGGGCAAGACACCGTCCTCGTTGAAGACGTGCGCGTCGAACAGCTCCCCCAAGCCGGGCACAGCCGCCACCAAATCCCGTACCAACTGAACATCTCGCTCCACGCCGCCCCCTCTCCGGACGCTCAGGACAGATCCACTCCGGCCTCGGTCAGGCAAGCCGTCCCTCGTCGTCGAGCGCAGCCACCAAGCGGTGCATCACCGGCAGGGGCAGGGCCGGGTTGGCGGCGGCCACGTGGGCGAGTTCCTCGTCGTCGAGGAGTTCGGTGAGCCGTCGCAGCGGCAGGCGTGGGTGGCGGGCGGCGTCCGCGCGTACACCCGGGTCGAGGTCGGCGGACAGCCGGTCCACGGTGGGCAGCGGGATCTGCGGGTCGAGGAGGGCGAGCCGTCGGAGCATCGGATCCGCAGCTTCGGCGTAGCGGCCGAGATCGGCGGTGGGGAAGTTCGGACGGGTCGTCAGGTGCCACCGCTCGCGGCCGGTGTATTCCAGGAAGCTGCGCAGCAGCAGTTCCTCCGGGGCCTGCGGGTGGTTCTGCGCGAGCAGGACCCGCACCCCGAGATCCGGGTCGTCGGACAGGTGCGTCACGAGATCCGGCGGAAGACTGGAGTCGCACGCGGCCGAACGGCGCAGCGTGGGGTGACTGCTGAGGGCGACGCGGCGGGACTCCGCCGGGTCGTGTACCCGGTCGGAGGGGCCGAAGGTCTGCTCCACGTCGACCTGGTAGTCGATGGCGGCGCGCTCCTCCTCGGTGAGGGCCGGGTGCAGGGAGATCCGGGTGCGGACCGCCGGGTGGGAGTCCTGGGCGAGGGCCTGCCGCTGTTGCGCCGTCAGTTCCGGTCGGCCCGCGGTCGTCTCGCGCACGTGCCGGTCCGGATCGCGGACGAGCAGTGCCAGGACGTCGAGCGGGAGGCTCGGGTTACCGGCGATCATCGCCAGGTCCTGGTGTCCCACCGGCGCGGCCAGGACCTGCTCCACCACCCGGCGGGAGAGCGCTCCGTGCATCAGCAGGTGCGTCCGGGCGTGGCAGGACCGATCCGGGAGCTCACGCTCGACGTACTCGGGATCCAGGTGTCTGCCCTGCAACTGGGCACGCTCGCGCACCTCTTCGTCGGCGTCGGCGAGCAGGGCCGAACGTTCCTGCTCGGTCAGTTCCGACCACCAGGCGCAGGCGTAGGCCCTCACCTTCGGCTCCGGGTGCGACGGAAACGTCCGCCGAGCCGACCTCGGGACCTGCCAGAAGAGCGATTCCAGGCACTCCTGCTCAAATGTCGTCAGCATCCTGACCACGGTCTGCTCCGGGAGCTTGCTGTGCCTGTGTTGGTAGCCCGGTCCCTGGCCGAGCCAGGCCCGGACCAGCCAGTGCGGATCGTCCACCAACCGGGCTCGTTGCACCGGGTCGACGTGCGGGTTGGCGGCGAGGAACCGCCGGGTACGAGGGTCGGGGTGGGCGAGCACCGCGTCCACCACCTCCACCGGCAGGTCACGCTCCAGACAGAGGGTCATCCGCACAGCGGCGGAGTCGCAGGCGAGCAGCCGGAGCAGCACGTCCGTCGGGGCAACAGGGTTGAGTACCACCCCGGCGAGCCGCCGGGCCGGCAGATCGGCCGCCTGCCAGTTCTGCTCGGCCGCATGTGAACCGTGACCCATCACCGACAACTCCCCCTGATCAGCGAAGCTGCGATTCTAGCCCCGGGGAGAAAGTGGCAGGAGCTAGGACAGCGCGTCCCGCGCCAACAGCGCGGCCTGCACCCGGTTCTCGCACTGCAGCTTGGCCAGGATCCGGCTCACGTACGTCTTCACCGTGGCCTCGCTCATGTGCAGCCTGCCGCCCGCGTCGGCGTTGGACAGGCCCTCGCCGAGCAGGTCCAGCACCTCGCGCTCGCGCGGTGAGAGGGTCGCCAGCCTGCGCCGGGCCGTCTCACCCCGGGCTCCGGCCGCCGGAGAGGCCGACGTGGCGGCCAGGCTGTCCACGATGTGCCGGGTGGCCGCCGGGGAGAGGAAGGCGTGGCCACCGGCGGCGGCCCGGACGGCCAGGATCAACTCGGCGGGGGCGGTGTCCTTGAGCAGGAAGCCCGCGCCGCCGGAGGTGACGGCCCGTAGGACGTTGTCCCGCGCGCCGAAGGTGGTCAGCATCAGGGCCTTGGCATCCGGTGCGTAGCGGGGCAGTTCGGCCAGCGCGCTCAGGCCGTCCAGTACCGGCATCTGGATGTCCAGCAGCACCACGTCCACCGCGTGCTCCCTGGCGAGCTCCAGCGCCTGCTGCCCGTCGGCCGCCTCGGCGACCACGTCGATGTCCTCGGCGCTGGTCAGGATCATCCTGATGCCAGCCCTGATCAGCGGCTCGTCGTCGGCGACGAGTACTCGGATCACGTGCACTTGCCTCCGTCCGGTTCGGTCCCGCCACCCACGATCTCAGTCGTCCGCACGGTAGTGCACCTTCTCCACCAGCACGCCGTCGCGGAAGCACAGCCGGGACACCCTGCTGCTGGCGAACTGGTCCGACTGGTGGTCGGACACGAACCAGACGCAGTCCGTCCCGGTCGGGGCCGCCGGGCCCTTGTCCTGGTAGGAGCTGGTCATGAAGCCGCTCCCGGCGGGCAGTTGGGCGCGGACCTCCGCCTCGGACTGGCCGACCTGGAGGGCGTCGTACCGGCTGTCCGGCAGGGTCGCCCGGTCCAGGGACTCGAAGAACTTGACGCCGCCCCAGAGCAGCAGGCCGAGCACGCTGAGCAGCACGCCCGCCACCACCAGGGCGCAGCCGAGGGCCGGCCGCCGCCGGGGCAGCCGCTCGGCGGGGACGGCGGGGAGGTCGGGGTCGTCGTCGGTGACCGGGCCGCCGGAGCCGTCGTACGGGAGCACCCCGGCCAGCCGGTAGCCGCCGTCGGGGGTCGCCCCGGCGTGCAGCATGCCGCCGAGCAGCCGGGTGCGCTCGCGCAGGCCGGTCAGGCCCTGGCCGCCGCTGACGGCGGCGGTCGGCGCGGGGGCGCCCGCACCGTTGACCACCTCGACCAGCAGGGCGTCGGGTTCGTACCGCAGCGCGACACCGATCGGGGCGCCGGGAGCGTGCTTGTGCGCGTTGGTCAGCGCCTCCTGGACGATGCGGTACGCGGCGTGGCCGGTGGCCGGGGTGAGCTCCCTGAGCTCGCCGGTCCGGGTCAGCGTGACCTCGGTGCCCGCCGCCCGGGAGGCACCGGTCAGCCGTTCGATCTCGCCGACGCCGCCCGCCTCCTGTGGTTCGCCGGTGGCCTCGTCCCGGAGCAGGCCGACCACGCCGCGCAGTTCGCGCATCGCGCCGACGGCCGCCTGCCGGAGCACCGTGACGGCCTCGCGCTGACCCTCGGTCAGAGTGCGGTCCACCTCCAGCGCGCCGGTGTGCACGGAGATCAGCGCGAGCTGGTGGCCCAGGCTGTCGTGCATGTCCTGGGCGATCCGGTGCCGCTCCCGCAGCCGGGCCTGCCGGGCGATCATGACGCGCTCGCGCAGCAGCTGGTCGTTGCGCTCGTGCAGGGCGGCCAGCAGGGTCCGGCGCTGGGCCCGGTAGCGGGCGAACACGGCGGGCAGCACGGCCAGCAGCAGGAAGCCGCCGACACCGACACCGAGCAGGGCCGGCAGTGGCATGTCGTCCAGGTCGGAGGCCAGCGAGACTGCCGTCATCAGGACGAAGGAGACCAGGAAGACGATCACCGCGTCGCGGGCCCGGGTGATCCGCCGGCCGGCCGACCAGCTGGTGATCATCAGCAGCGGCAACCAGCTGCCGAGGGTGCCGCCGCCGATCGCCGCGCCCACCAGGGCCAGGCCGGGCAGCCCGCGCCGGAGCAGGAAGAGCACCGCCGCACCGAGGCCGATCACCGTGAACGGCACCGGTCCGGCGGCGCCGACCGCTCCCAGCGCTCCGCTCACCACGCCGACCAGCAGCGCCGCCAGACCCTCCCGGATCAGGGCAGCCCGCCCCCACGGCCCGGGCAGCGCTCTGGCCACCACCGTTCTCGCCCCGCTCACGACCCGCTCGCTCACCACTCGTGCGAGGGTAGGCGAATTCCGGTCCCGCCCGGCAGTCGCCGTTCGTCGCGACCCGGTCGCGACGAAAGTCTCGACCACGTAGGTGAGCTCGGCACGGCCCATCCGGTACGTCATCCGGTGGACAGTCCGGCGCGCCTGCCCCGCCCTCGCACTCCCGTCCGGATGATCTGCAGGTATGAAATTCGGTTCACCTGCCTCATGGGCCCGACTGGCCACCGGGCTCTGCCTGGCACTCACCGCAGCCGCCTGCGGCAGCCCGGCGGAGAGCGGGGAGACCACGGCCTCCCGGGCCCCGCAGCCACCGGTCGCACAGCAGCCCGCCGACCTGCCGGGCCGGGCCGCCGAACAGGAGGACAGCGCGCAGCGGTCCGACGCCCAGCGACTGCTGACCGAGCGTCAGCGGGCCGGGCTGGCGCAGGCCTGGGGCCTGCCGTCGGTGCCGCTGGCCGCCCCGCCGGCCCCGGCCCGGAAGGTGGCACTGAGCGCGGGGCCGCACGTCACGCTGGCCGCGGACGACCTGCCCGCGCTGGTGCGGCGGGTGCCGACCGAGGACCGGGTGGTGTTCCTGACCGTGGACGACGGGAAGGAGAAGGACCCCGAGTTCAGCCGGATGATGCGCGAACTGGGCCTGCCCTTCAGCGCCTTCGTCTCCGGCTACCTGGCCCGCAGCGACTACGGGTACTTCCGGGACCTGAACGCGCAGGGCGTGCGGGTGAACAACCACACCGTCAACCACAAGGACCTGCGGAGGCTGGACTACGCGCAGCAGCGGGCCGAGATCTGCGGCCAGCAGGACGAGCTCGAACGCGAGATCGGGGTCCGCCCGGTGCTGTTCCGGCCGCCGTACGGCGAGTACACCACCGACACCCTGCGGGCCGCCCGCTCCTGTGGCATCACGGCGGTGCCGATGTGGAACGAGGAGGCCTTCCCGGACCGGATGGAGTACCGCCAGCTCGACCGCCAGCTGCACCCGGGCGACATCATCCTGACCCACTTCCGGGGCACCGAGGACTGGTCGGGGTCGATGACCGACATGGCCCGTCAGGTCCTCCGGACCGTCACCGAGCAGGGCTTCGCGCTGGCCCGGCTCGACGACTACCTCGGCTGATGCCCGCCTCCGGGCTGACCGGCCGTCATATCCGCCTTCCCCACCTTGGTCATGCGCATGTTGACCTGCGGGCCTGCCCCTCCTATGCTCGGTCCGCTCTTCGCCCCGTGGCCCGGAAAGGCTCCCGAAATCTCCAGTACGCCGCAGGCCCTCGGCCGCCGCCGATTCCTCACCTACCTGGTGGCCGCCCCCGCCCTCGCGGTCGGCGCCCAACTCGCCCTGGACGCCGAGCCGGCCCAGGCCCTGCCCGGGCTGCCGAGCCTGGCCGACCTGGGCGACGCGCTGATCCTGGCCGGTCTGCCGACCTCGCACCTGCTGGTACTGGAGGTCACCGAGGCCGGCCGGGTGGTGCTCCAGCTGCCCCGGGTCGAGGTCGGCCAGGGCCTGACCACCGCGATGGCGATGCTGGTCGCCGACGAGCTGGACGCCGTCCTCACCGACGTGGACGTCCCGCTCTCCCCGGCCCGCCCCGAGCTGCTGTTCGGTCAACTCACCGGCGCCTCCAACTCGGTGCGCTCCCTCTACGACCCGGTCCGGGCCGCGGCCGCCGCCGCCAGGGCCCGGCTGGTGACCGCCGCCGCCCGCCGCTGGGACCTCCCCGCCACCGGCCTGCGCACCCAGGACAGTCGGGTGATCGCCCCGGACGGCCGCTCGGCCTCGTACGGCGAACTCGCCGTCGCGGCCGCCGCCGTGCTGGTCCCGGCGGTCTCCACGCTGCCCCGGCCCGCCACCCAGCAGCGCCTGGTCGGGCAGCCCACCGGCCGGATCGACGCCCGGGACATCGTCACTGGGAAGGCCAAGTACGCGGGCGACCTGGACGTCCCCGGCGCGGTGCCCACCGTGGTGCTCCGGCCGCCCACCGTCAAGGGCACGGTGCGCAGTTGGGACGGCACCGCCGCGCGTGCGCTGCCCGGCGTGCTGGACGTGCTGGCGATACCCACCGGTATAGCGATCCTGGCCGAGACCTTCGACCAGGCGCTCAAGGCCAAGGCCGCCGTCCAGGTCAGCTGGAACCCGGGGCCGCTGGCCGCGCTCTCCGACGCCGACGTCCGGGCCAAACTCCGGGCCGCCACCACGCCCTTCGTGGTCCCGCCGCTGCTGAGTCTGAGCCTGGACGCCGAGTTCGACTTCGCCTTCGTCAGCCACGCGCCGATGGAGGTGCTCACCGCCGTCGCGGACGTCCGCCCCGACCGGGCCGAGCTGTGGTTCGCCGCCCAGTCGCCGATAGCGGCCCAGCAGGGCATCGCGGCCGAACTCGGCCTGCCGGTCGGCGCGGTGAAGGTGAACGTGGTCCGCGCGGGCGGCTCGTTCGGCCGCCGCCTGTTCGCCGACGCTGCCATCGAGGCGGCCCGGATCTCCCGGGCGGCCGGACGGCCCGTCAAGCTCATGTGGACCCGCAACGACGACATCCGGCACGGCCGGGTCCGCCCCGCAAGCCACCACCGGGTCCGGGCCACCCACCTGCTCGGCCAGGTGCTCACGTACGAACACCGGGTCTGCACCGTGCGGACCGACTTCGGGCACGGGCTCGGTGAGGCCCTGACCGCCGCCGGAGCCTCGCTCCCGGTCGGCGATGCGCTCTTCTCTCAGGTCTTCTTCGACCTCACCCAGGAGCTCCCGTACGAGCTCGGGGTGACCACCCAGCTGCTCACCGAGGTGCCGCTGGACATCCCCACCGGGAGCTGGCGCTCGGTGTACTCGGGCCTGGTCCGGGTCGCCGACGAGGTGATGGTGGACGAGCTGGCCCGCACCCTGGGCCGGGACCCGGTCGCCTTCCGCCGGGCCAGGCTGCGGGACGCGGGCGCCCGCGCCGTCCTCGACAAGGCTGCCCAGGCCGGGAGTTGGGGCCGCCCGATGCCGGCCGGACACGCCCAGGGCATCGCCTTCCACTCCGAGCACCGCTCCAGCGTCGCCTGCCTGGTGGAGATCGACGCCACCGACCCGGCCGAACCCCGGGTCACCAAGGCGGTGGTGGCCGCCGACGTCGGCCGGGTGATCAACCCGCGCGGCCTGGAGGCCCAGCTGCTCGGCGCCGTCACCGACGGCATCTCGGTCACCCTGCGAGCCGGCCTCCACCTGGACCGCGGCGCGATCCGCGAGGGCAGCTACGCCGACTTCCGCTACGCCCGGCAGCGGCACAGCCCGCTCGCCTTCGAGGCGCACCTGATGCCACCGAGCGGTCCGCCCGGTGGCGCGGGCGAGCTCGGCGTCCCGGCGGCGGCCGCCGCAGTGGCCAACGCCTACGCCCGCGCCACCGGCACCAGCCCGCGCAGCTTCCCGATCAACTTCTGAAGGACCGTCACGTGCCCACTCATCAGTTCGTCCTGAACGGCAAGCCGGTCACCGTCGAGGCACCGGCCGACATGCCGCTGCTCTGGGTGCTGCGCGACAAGCTCGGTGTCACCGGCCCCAAGTACGGCTGCGGGGTGGGCATCTGCCGCGCCTGCACCAGCCATCTGGACGGCGAGGAGATCCAGCCCTGCGTGGTGCCCGTCGGCGACTGCGCGAACCGTCAGGTCACCACCATCGAGGGCCTGGCCGACGGCGACGTGCTGCATCCCGTCCAGCAGGCCTGGCTGGACTGCGACGTGGCCCAGTGCGGCTTCTGCCAGCCCGGCCAGATCATGACCGCCGTGGCCCTGCTGCGCCGCACCGCCTGCCCGACCGACGCGGACATCGACCGGATCGAGAACGTCTGCCGGTGCGGTACCTACTTCCGCATCCGGGAGGCCATCAAGCAGGCGGCCGACGCGCTGGACTGACACCCGCTCAGCTGATCGGCAGGGCGTGCAGCACCCGGTCGTGACCGGCGTACAGCCGCTTGCCGTCGGTGTTCAACCGCCAGACCTGGACGCCCGGTTCGGCGTCCCGGAAGGTCCAGCGGACCGCGCCGGTCGCGATGTCCAGCGCCCAGACGCCGCCGCCGGTCGGGCCCGGCACGAAGAGCGTCCCGCCCACCGCCACCGGCCGGCACCGGGAGTCCAGCCGAAACGGCAGCCGACAGGACCACAGCTGGCTGCCGTCGGCGGGTACGTTCCGGGTCACCTCGCCGTTGTCGCGCAGCAGGTACAGCGCGCCGTCGGCGGCCAGCGGCCGGATCGGCCGCCAGCTCTCGTCCTCCAGCACCCAGCCCGGCCTGCCGTCCGCCAGCCCGAACGCCCGCACACCGTTGGCGCGCCGGGTCGTGTAGACCCGTTCGGCGTCGCACTCGCGCCAGCTCAGCGCCTGGTCCGCCGGGGCGCTCCAGAGCACGGAGCCGTCCGCCGCGCTCAGCGCGACCACCTCGTCCCGGGTGCTGCGCGCCACCAGCCGCCCGCCGGGCGCGGGCTGCAGGTCCGTCAGGAACCCGTCCTTCTCCTTGGCCGTCCGCAGCCAGCACAGCCTGCCGGTCGGCAGGTCCAGCGCGAACAGCACCCCCGCCTCGAAGCCGCCCACTCCGAACAGCACGTCCCCGTCCACGTCGAGCAGTTGGCAGAACCGGCCGGCCTCCGGCGGGACCGCCACCGACTGGTCGGGCCCGTACCCGTAGGCGGTGAACCGGCCGCCCCCGACCTGATGGACCCGGTCTCCCGCTGCCAGCAGATCGTCGGCGCGGGGCCCCGGGGGTCCGCCGGGCAGCTCGGTCCGCTTGACCACCGCGCCGCTGTCCGGTGACAGCAGGTAGAGCTGCTCGGTGGTCGCCAGCAACGGCACCGTCCCGGCCCCGGCCACCCGGTCGGCGGCCTGCGGCACCTCACCACGGTACGTCCAGAGCGGCTCAGGACCGGACACGGCGACCCGGCCGCGCTCCGGCTCCCGGTCCCCGCCCCGGCCGATCCCCCAGGCCGCCCCGCCCACCACCAACGCGGCCGCTCCCAGCAGCAACTGACGACGTGACGGCCCACCCGGCGCCGCCTCGAGCTGCTCGCCCGCCGGAGCGCCGCCCTCGGGCTCGTCCAGCGTTGTCGACCCGACCTGCTCCCCCGTGTGCATTTCGGCCCCCACCCCTCCCTCGTCCGATGATCAGGAGAGGATAACGGGCCCGGCCGCAGCACCGATGACGCCGGGTCAACAGCGTCGTGGTGGCAGCATGCTGCCTGATCCCCGGCCGGATGCCCTCTACCCATTTCGATCAACCGCTGGGACGCTGGTCCAGGTCCGGGTGCCCGCTGGGGTGGCACACGGCGGAGCGAGTGGAGAGTGCGGCCGATGTTCCTGGTGCAGCAGTGACCCGGACGGAGCCACCGGCCACCAGCACCGGCCCTGCCCCCTCGGCTACCCGTCGTGATCTGGGGGTGTTCCTCGCCGCCAAGACGATGTCGGACATCGGGTACGCGCTCGACTTCATCTGCCTGTCCGTCTTCGTCTGGGAGCGCAGCCACTCCGCCTTCGCCACCGGGCTGTTGAGCGCCGCGCTCTACGCGGGCGCGATCGCGGGCGGCCGGCTCGGCCACCGGTACGGCGACCGGTGGGACCGACGGCGGGTGATGATCGGCGCCGACCTGGTGCGGATGCTGATGCTCGCCCTGCTCGCGCTGCTGCCGGACGCGGCGCAGAACTGGTGGCTCTACGCGGCCGTCGCGCTGATCGGCACCGGCCGTTCGGTCTTCGAGGCCACCCTGTCCGCCGCGACGCCGGTCCTCGCCGGGGAGCGCACCCAGGCGGTGAACAGCCTGCTGGCCGGGCTCAAGGGCGTCGCCTTCATGGTCGGCATGGGCCTGGCCGCCGTACTGGTCCCGCTGATCGGCTACCGGGCCGTGTTCGCGCTGGACGCGGGCACGTACGCGCTCTCGGCCCTGGTGCTCACCGCCCTCCGGCTGCGGATGCGCGAGCCCGGCGCGGCGGGCGGCGCCCGGCGGGACCGGACCGGCGCCTGGCAGCTGCTGGTCGGCGCGGGCCTGACGATGCTGGTGGTGCTGCGCGGTCTGGACGCCTTCGGCAGCGCCTCGCAGCACGTCGGACTGCCCATCCTGGGCAGTGAGTTGCGGCCCGACTCACCGACCTTCGTCTCCGGCGCGGTCTGGGGCTGCTGGGCGGCCGGCCTGCTGCTGGCGAGCTTCGTCCTGCGCCCGCTCGCCAAGCGCGTCATCGAACACAACCCCATGGTGGTGTTCTGCCTGGCCACCATGGTCATGTCGGCGGGGTTCATCGGGATCTTCTGGCTGGACGGCTGGTGGCCCCGGCTGCTCTGCGCCGTGGTCGCCGGTCTCGGCGACGCGCTGAGCGAGATCACCTTCAAGCAGGCCATGCAGCGGCTGCCGGACGACCGGCGCGGCCGGGCCTTCGGCCTCGGCCAGATCGTCGTCAACAGCGGCTTCATGGCCGGACTGCTCGTCACCAGCGTTGCGCTGCAGCCGGACCGGGTGCCGGAGTGGGTCCTGCTGCTGCACGGCGTCCCGCTGTTGATCGCGGCCTGGACGGCCGTCACCGCAGGCGCCAAGAGCACGGCCCTAAGTGCCGGTTGAGGAGACGTCGGTGCCGGAGAGCGCGTACCTGGACCATGCCGGCTTCGGCCGCCTGCGGCCCGCCGCGGTGAGCGCGATGCAGAGCGTGCTGGCGGAGGTGCTGCCGCACGGCAGCACCCGGCTCGGCGGGATCTTCGCCACCCGGGCGGCCGCCCGCCGGTCGATGGCCCGGCTGCTCTGCTGCGCCCCGGAGGAACTGGCCTTCGTGCCCAACACCTCGACGGGGGTGCATCTGGTCGCGGACGGTCTCGACTGGCGGCCGGGCGACCAGGTGGTGCTCTTCGAGCGTGACTTCCCCGCCAACGTCCGCCCGTGGACCAGGCTTTCACGGCACGGTGTCGAGCCGGTCTGGGTGCCGATGCACGACGGCGGCTACCGGACGGCCGACGTCGCCGCCGCGATCGGCCCGCGGACCAGACTTGTCGCCGTCAGCCACGTCAACTTCGCCACCGGCTTCCGGATCGACCTGGACGCGGTCTGCGCCCTCGCCGCCCGGGTCGGCGCCCTGGTCAGCGTGGACGCGGTGCAGAGCCTCGGCGCCCTGCCGCTCTCGCTCGCGGACACACCCGTCGACTTCCTGGCGGCGGGCGCGCACAAGTGGCTCGGCGGACCGCCCGGGACCGGCGTCTTCTTCTGCCGGGCCGGGCGCCTCGAGCTGCTCCGCTCGACCCCGACCGGCTGGTTCGGCTTCGACGGCGCCGCGGAGCTGATGAAGGGCCCGGGCCCGCTGAGCTATCACCTCCCCGAACGGGCCGCCACCGCCCGGGTCGAGGGCGGCATGTACGACCTGGTCGGCATGGCCGGGCTGGCGGCCGCGCTCGCCGAGCTGGAGACGGTCGGCCTCCCCGCCGTGGCCGACCGGGTGCTCGCCCTCGCCGATCGGATCAGGACGGGTATTTCCGATATCGGCTTTACTCCCGCCACTCCGCCCGACCCGTCCTCGAACTCCGGAATCGTCAGTTTCTCCGCTCCACACCTGGACAGCGCCGAACTCGTGGACACACTGATCGGGTCCGCCGTCCAGGTATCCGTACCGGCCGGCCTGGTGCGGGTCTCGCCGCACTATTGGACGACGGACGAAGAAGTCGATCTCTTCCTGGTCAGGATCTCCGAACTGAAGCCATGACAACAGCCGCGCCGCGAAGCCTCTTTCGCGGACCGGCAACCCCTGGCGGGCGGCCTTCGCCACCCGGTCCACCCCGGCACAGCCACACCCTGCGGCCCTCGGCCACAGGGCTGCGGCGCATTTTCTGCCAGCCGAATGCATTACCTGACAAGGTCCTTCGAATTACGGCCGAAATACTCGCGACCACCCTTGACCGCGCCCGGCGGGCTGCCATAGTTTCCCCTCACCAGCACCGGCGCGAATATACGTGTCCGGTCATTCGGTGAAGGGAGTGCGAAATGTCGTACGAGTCCTGGGAGTCCCTTGCGGACGAGGTCGAGATCACCACGGGTGCAGCTGACTGCTGGACCTGTCTGATGGACGACGCCACCTGAGCCGTCCCACTGGCGTTGCGCCCTGTGGCCTCCGGTCGCAGGGCGCATCTCAGTTCTCCGAGGGCACTCCGAAGAACACGTCGCGAATGATGGGGATGGGCACCGTGGACCGCTGGCAGTTCAGTCACGGCACAGTCGGGGTGAACGCCCCGAGCTGGCTGACCTTCGAGGTGCACCGGCCGTACTTCGACGGTGCCGACAGCCCGCTGACGGTCATTCAGGCCAGGGCGGCGGTCCTGGCGGCCCGTCGGTTCGAGACCCGCACGCCCGGCGCGCTGCGCTTCGGCATGACGATGCCCGCGAGCTACCGGCGGCTGCTGGTCGAGGAGTCCCGGCTGCACCGATACCGGGCCTCGAACCCGGCGGAGCTGCCCGAGGAGCTGGCCTCGCCCGCCTGGCGGCGCATGACGGAGGCCTACCGCAACCACGCCGATCTGGACGCCGTCGACCGGGCCGGGCTGGCCCACTGGCTGGTCGCCGCCTGCCTGCTGCCCGCCGTGCTGGACCTGGTACCGGCGGATCTCGACCCGGCGGCCTGCCAGGACGCGGTGACGGCGGGGCTGCAGGCCGCCCGCGCGGTCGCGCTGTTCGGCCTCGAAGGTCTGACCGACCGGACGACCGCCGCCTACCTGCCGCTGGTCGACCACCCGGCCCCCACCCTCACCCACGTCCAGTCGGTGGCGGGCTGGGGCTATCTGCTGGCCAGGCACGGCGGTGACGACTCGGCCGTGCCGCACCACCTCGACCGGGCCCGGGCTCTCCTCGCCGACCTGGCAGGCGAGTTGACCGGCTTCCAGCGCACCGTCACGGAGGCCCGCCTCGCCCTGCGGGAGGTGATGTACGCCGAGCGGCAGCGGGACTTCGCCGGCGCGACGGCCCGGCTGACGGCGGCTCAGCAGGCCGTCGACGAGCTGACCCCGCCGGACCAGGACGACGCCCTGGTGCTGCTGGAGACCAGGCGTCGACTGATCGACCGCCGGGTCGAGATGGCCGTCAGGACCGGCGACACCGAAGCCGAACAGGCCGCCCTGGCCGAGGGGTTGGCGATCGACCCGAGCTGCGTGAAGCTCCGGATGCAGACCGCGCAGGCACACCAGCGCGCCGGGCGCCCCGAGCAGGCGTTGGCGGGCTACCTGCACGCCGCCCGGCTCGGCCCGTACGGGACCGGGTTCGCCCTGCTGCACGCGGCGGACTGCGCCGAGGAGACCGGGCAGGGCGAGTTCGCCCGGGTGCTCACCGAGCGGGCCTTCCGGGCCGCGCCGCGAGCCTCCGCGACCCGCGACCGGCTGGTGGCGAGCTGCTTGGCGGCGGGCGACCAGCCGCTGGCCGAGGTGGTCCGGCTGGCCGCCGACCGCGACCCGGAGCGCCCGTACGCCAACAACTGGCACTACCGGATGCACGCGGCGTACTTCAACCTGGGCGAGTCGCAGTCCCCCGGTCTCTACGCCAAACTGCCCACGCTGGCCTTCGAGTTCGCCGAGCAGGGCACCCCGCCGAAGGTGAACTGGCAGCGACTGATGCCGCCCGCCTTCCGCACCAACCTGATCCGCGAGTCGGGGCTGACCGAGTTCGCCGTCGCGCACCCCGCCGAACTCCCCGCCCACCTGCGCACCCCCGCCTGGGACACGCTCTGCGGCTGGGTGGAGAAGTTCGCCACCTACGAGGCGGAGCGGCAGCACCAGGTCGCCGTGGTGCTCTACCGGCTCGGATTCATCAAGCTGGTGCAGGAGTTGATCCCCTTCACCCCGGCGGCCGAGCTGCGGACGGCCGCCGAGCTGAGGCTGCACCACTGGCTGGACGTGGTCCGCTGGGTCGGCTCGGTCGGCCGGGCCGCCGTGGTCGCCCCGGCCAACTCGCGGGCGATCGCCGAGCACCCGGCCTGCCCGACCCACCTCCGGTTCGTGATCGCCGTGTTCTCGGTCATCTACGAGGCCCGGGAGACCCGTTCGCTGGAGACGGCGCTCGGCTGGCGGGAGATCGGCGAGCAGGCGATGGCCGAGCTGCTGGCCGATCCGCAGTACTCGCCGTTCGAGAAGATGATGATGGAGAGCCGGTTCTACCGCAGCGTCAGCTACGTACCGTTCCTCCAGCAGGACACCGCGCGGCTGGCCGCCGACATGGACCGGGCCGAGGAGCTGGCCCGGACGGTGCCGGCCGTCGGCGAGTACCAGGAGTTCCTGCGGCGGGAGAATCTACGGGCCTGCGTGGAGAGCCGCTCCAAGGAGTTCTACGCCTTCGGCGACAACGAGCGGGCGCACCTGCTGGTCGCTGAGGCGCTGGCCCTCGACCCGTACGAGCCCAAGACCCACATCGAGGTCGCGGAGGGCCTGCTGAAGGACGACAACCCCGAGGCAGCGGCGCACAGTTACCTGCGGACGGCCCGGCTGGGGCCGGTCTCCACCGCCTTCGGCTACGCGGCGGCGGGCGACTGCTTCGCCCGGGCCGGGCAGTCGCTGCTCGCCGAGGACTGCTACCTCCAGGCGCTCCGGATCGACCCGTACGCCATCTCCGCCGCCCGGGGCTGGGCCGCCGCCAGCCCGGCCAACGGCATGGGCGAGCTGGCCGCGCAGTACCTGGCCGATCTCGAGGCGTGGGGCGCCGCCCGCCGCGCCACCCGGACCGCATGAGCGCCGAGTGGCGGCTGACGCACCGTCAGCCGGACGATGTCGAGGCCGTGGTGACCCCGGTCTGGTCCGACGACCTGCCGGCCGAGCTGACACCCGCCTTCCGAGCGGGCAGCGGCTTCTCCGGCGCGCCGGGCCAGACCCTGCACCTGCCCGGCGACCCGGTCACCGTCCTGCTGGGCTGCGGTCCCCGGGCCGCGTACGGACGCGACACCGCCCGGACCACCGGCGCCCGGCTGGCCCGCGCCGTCTCCGGCTACCGGCGGCTGGCCCTCCGCGCCCCCGACGCCGAACTGCGGGCCCTGGTCGAGGGCTACCTGCTCGGCGGGTACCGCTTCGCCGGGTACTTCTCCCCCATGCCTGCCACCGACCAGCTGATCGACCTGGTCGCCGAGGACATTCCCGAGACGCGTACCGCGCTCGCCGCCGGGCTGCGGATCGGCGAGGCCGTGCTGCTGGCCCGCGACCTGGTGAACGAGCCCGGCGAGGCGCTCACCCCATCGGAGTTCGCCGACCGGGCGCTCAAGATCGCTGCCTCCGCCGGCCTGGAGTGCGAGGTCTGGGACGGCGACCGGATCGCCCGCGAGCGGCTCGGCGGCCTGCTCGGGGTCAGCCGGGGCTCCCTGCTGCCGCCCCGACTGGTCCGCCTGAGCTACCGGCCCACCGCCGACCCGGCGGCCCGGCGGATCGCGCTGGTCGGCAAGGGCGTCACCTACGACGCGGGCGGCCTCTCGCTCAAGCCGAACGCCGAACTCGCCGCCATGAAGGCCGACATGGCGGGAGCGGCCGCCGTGCTCGCCGCCATGTCCACCCTCGCGGCCCTGAACTGCCCGGTGGCGGTGGACGGTTGGCTTCCACTGACCGAGAACATGCCGAACGGGAACCCGATCCGGGTCGGTGACGTCCTCCGGATGCGCAGCGGCACCACCGTCGAGGTCCGGCACGCCGACGCCGAGGGCCGCCTGATCCTGGCCGACGCCCTGACCCTGGCCGGGGAGACCGCCCCGGACGCGATCATCGACCTCGCCACCCTCACCGACGCCGCCGCCGTCGCCCTCGGCCGCCGCATCACCGCCGTGATGGGTACCGACGACACCCTCACCGACGGCCTCCGCAGCGCAGGCCGCCGGGCGGGCGAGGAGCTCTGGCCACTGCCCCTCCCCGACGCCTACCGCGCCCAACTCGCCTCCCGCGTCGCCGACCTGGCCAACTACACCCTCGGCGTCCGCCACGGCACCGCCCTCCTCGCGGGCCTCTTCCTCCGCGAGTTCGTCCCCCCGGGCATCCCCTGGGCCCACCTCGACATCCAGGGCACCGCCCTCTCCGACGCCGACGACGCCGAGTGGACCCCCGGCGGCACGGGCGTCGGCGTCCGCACCCTGATCGAGTACCTGCTCCACGCGTGCTGAGCTCGTCAGCCGGCGGCGGTCTCCTGTCGCAGTCCCAGGTAGCTCCAGCGCACACCTCGCCGAGCATGCGGGTCCTCACGCTCGCTGTGGTGCACGAGGCTCAGACCATGACCACGGGCGAGCTCGATCGTCTCGTGCGCCGTAACGTCGAACATCCGCCGACCGGCCGGGACCGGGCCGTGCCGCAGGGAGAGGACTACCCGCCCCTCGGCGGCAAGCAGTTCAGCGATGCTCCTCATCGCCGACGACCGCTGCAGTTCATCCAGGTGCATCCACACGGCCGTCAGAAGGATCAGGTCGAAACGTCGGCCGCGACCGCGAAGCATCCTCATCTCGGGCAGCGCGTCGTCGACCCACTCGATGTCCCGGTCGTCATGGATCTGTTGACCCAGGGCACGAAGCTCCGCGGTGGGCTCGGCGGCGACGACCACATGCCCCTGGCCGGCCAGCGCGGCGGCGTCGCGGCCGCTGCCTGCTCCGATGTCGAGGATCGCGCTGGACCGATCGGGGAACAGATGCAGGACGTCGCGGTGGACTTCGGCGAAGGAGACGCTCTCGTACTGCTCGACGAGCATGTCTGCGGCCTCGCCATAGCCGGCGGTACTGGAAAGGGGCTCCGGATCGATCATTCGCACAGACTAGCTATGGTCGACGGACACACAGGACGGCCGACGGTGCCCGTCCACACCCCTGCCGTAGAGAGGGCCGAGCCCCGATGAGCACCCACCTGATCCTGCCCGGGTACCAGAACTCCGAGGCCGAGCACTGGCAGAGCTACTGGGAGCGGTCCGACCCGGCCATGTTCCGGCGGGTCGAGCAGGCCGACTGGGACAAGCCGCAACTGCCGGACTGGGTGGGCACCCTCGACCGCGCCGTGGCGGACGCCGACGCTCCCGTGGTGCTGGTCGCGCACAGCCTGGGCTGCATCACCGTCGCGCACTGGGCCGCCTCGGCCCGGCCCGAGCTCGCGGCCAAGGTGCTGGGCGCGCTGCTGGTCGCCCCCGCCGACATCGACACGGCGGAGGTGCCCGAGCTGGTCAACTTCCGCCCGGTGCCGCTCGCCCCGCTGCCGTTCCGCACCACCGTGGTCGGCTCGGACGACGACCCGTGGTGCACCGCCGACCGGGCCCGGGCCTTCGCCGACGCCTGGGGAGCCACGTTCGCGGCCGTCGGCCGGGGCGGGCACCTCAACACCGCGTCCGCGCTCGGCGACTGGCCGCAGGGGCGGGCGCTGCTCGCCGAGCTGACGGCCTGACAGCTGCCCGACACACCGATGGCCACCCGGGTGCGGGGTGGCCATCGGCGTAGCGGGGATCAGGTCAGAGCGAGAAGACCTGGCCCGGGTAGATCAGGTTCGGGTCGGCACCGATCACCTGGGCGTTCTTGGCGTACAGCGCCTCGGCGGAGGTGCCGTTGGCCGCGGCGATGCCGCCCAGGGTGTCGCCGCTCTGCACGGTGTAGCCGTCGCCGGACGCGGCGGAGCTGCTCCCGGTCGAAGCCGAGGAGGCGGAGGAGGACGACGAGTCACTGCTCTGCGTGGTCCCCGACGAGGAGCCGGTGTCCACCTTCGCGGCCAAGCCGCCCTAGGTCAGCCCGGCCTGCACGGAGCAGACCGGCCAGGCGCCCGGGCCCTGCGAAGCTACGAGCCTGAGCGCCTGTCACCAAGCCGTTTCGCGTCGCCCCAGCTCAGAGTCTGGTTACCGGCAGTACTGATCACGCGAGACCGGTCCCGACGCGCCGTTTCGGGCCGATTCGGCCGCCGGCCTCCCGCCCAGAGGTGACCCGGCCCACTCCGACACCCCCGTGAGCCCCGACACACCATCACCGAAGCGCAGGGGGCCGGCCACCCTCCGCCCAACTCGCACGCCGACCTCTCACACTCCTCTCACGCCTTCGGTGGCCCCGGGCCACACCAGTGAGCTGGGCGTTAACACCGGGGTGCGGAAAGGCCCGGTCCGGCATCCACTACGCTCCGCTGAGCACCGGGAGCCAAGAAAATCTCCGGGTGTTTTCCGTTATCGGCGGGCGGCCCGCTGATCTCCCATCACGACAGGGCAGTACGGACAGGCCGACGGACAAGGTGGCAGGCGGATGGACAGGTACGACGCGGAGCGGACGGTGACCCGGGCCCAGGCGGGTGACCAACAGGCCACGGACGAACTGATCGGCGCTCACCTGCCGCTGGTCTACAACATCGTCGGCCGCGCCCTCAACGGTCACCCCGACACCGACGACGTGGTGCAGGAGACCATGCTCCGCGTGGTCGACCACCTGCCCTCGCTCCGCGATCCGGCCGGGTTCCGCTCCTGGCTGGTCGCCATCGCGATGAACCAGATCCGCCGTCGCCACCAGGTGTCCGGCCAGGCCCAGATCCCGATCGGTCTGACGTACGACTCCGCCGACCCCGGCGCGGACTTCGTGGACCTCACCATCGTCCGGCTCGGCCTGGCCGGGCAGCGCCGCGAGGTCGCCGAGGCCACCCGCTGGCTGGACCAGGCCGACCGGGAGCTGCTCTCGCTCTGGTGGCTGGAGGCGGCGGGCGAGCTCAGCCGGGCCGAGCTGGCCGAGGCGCTGGAGCTGCCCCCGCAGCACGCGGCGGTCCGGGTCCAGCGGATGAAGGGCCAGCTGGAGACCGCGCGGGTGGTGGTCCGGGCCCTGGCCGTCCAGCCCGCCTGTCCGCAGCTGGCCGAGCTCACGACCCAGTGGGACGGTGCCCCCAGCGCGCTCTGGCGCAAGCGGATCGGCCGCCACGCGCGCGAGTGCGGCTACTGCGCCCAGATGTGGGAGGGCTTGTTCCCCGCCGAGGGCCTGCTGGCCGGGCTGGCGCTGGTGCCCCTCCCGCTGCATCCGATCGTCTTCCCTGTGGACACTCCGTCAGAGTTCGGCACCGACCCGACCCCCTCCACCGACCCGACCTCCTCCACCCCGCCGACCGGCGGCCGGGCCGCCGCGCGTCGGGCGGCCGCCCAGCGGCCCGGCCAGAGCGGCAAGGGCGGCGGCGGAC
>NZ_JBFUMY010000015.1:0-116316 GCF_054049135.1 Kitasatospora sp. P5_F3
AACCACCGGAATAGGCGGCCCCGCGCACTGCGTCCTCGCTAGTGTTTTACTTCATAAAGGAATCTCCAACCCCACCAAWCGGTGAGGCCGGGGATGTCAACATATCTGGCGTTGACTTTTGGCACGCTGTTGAGTTCTCAAGGAACGGAYACTTCCTTCGAGCCGCTTATCAGGCGGACCCTCCGGGYGCTTCGTTCTTTCGTGTTCCGAGCTTATCAGATGTTTTCCGCTCCGTTTTCCGGAGTTTCACTCACCCGACTCACTCTTTCCTTCGGCCTTTCGGCGCTTCCGACCCTACCAGGTTTCCCTGRCCWGCCGTTCCGCGCTTCCRGAGCCTCAAGAAGCTTGTGTCGYAACCGACCTGACGGCCTGTCCGACGTTTCAAACCTTAGCCGATCCCCGCTTCACAAAGCGAATCCAGCCGCAATCCATATAAACGCACACGACAAATAGACCCGACCCGCAAAAACGCGCGAATCAGCTCGATCAGAAGATGTGTTCAGAGGATTGGCCRCYCCGGGACCGTCCGCGCCGATGCGTGTCCGGTGCTCCCTGCCGAGCGACTAGGRAACACTACCCCCGCCGCCGTCCAGCTGCAAACCGCCAGCTCGGACCACCCTCGTACAGGCCGCCGTGCCCAGCTTCACGTACTCGCCGTTCGGGCCGTCGTTGCCGGTGATCCAGTCCCGGGCGGCCGCCGGGTTCCGCCCGCCGGCCACGTGACGCCGCATCAACCGTTCGTCCCGCACGTCGTCCTCGGTCTGGACGTACCAGAGCTCGTGCAGCAGGGCCCGGGCTTCGCTCCACGGGAGGTCGTCGTTGGCGAGGTAGTTGCCTTCGGTGATGACCAGGCGGGTGTGCGGCTGGATCACGTGGCGGCCGGCAACCGGCTCGTCCAGGTGGCGGTCGAAGCCGGGGGCGTAGATGTCGTTGAACCGTTCCACCGTGACCCGGCGCAGCAGGGCGAGGTAGCCGAGCGAGTCGAAGCTGGCGGGTGAGCCCTTTCGGCTGCGCAGGCCAAGGCGGTCGAGCTGGGTGTTGGAGAGGTGGAAGCCGTCCAGCGGGAGGTACGCAGCGGTGCCTGGACCCTCGGCGCGGTTGAGCTCGGTGACCAGGTACCGGGCCAGGGTCGACTTGCCCGCGCCGGGCGGGCCGGCCAGGCCGAGGAGGGAGCGGCCCTTGTGGACCGTCCGCCCGTTCAGCAGCCGGGCCGCCAGTTCGACAAGTGAGGCGGGGTCGGTGGCAGCGGAAGGGTCACTGGTGTGTGCCGCTCGGGCTTCCTCGTGCATGGGCCGCACCCTACTCAGCGAGTTCGCCAGTGAGAACCGGTACGTCGAAGGTGAGCGTCCCGGCGTCGGCGTCCAGGGTGGCGGGCAGGCCGAGCGGCACCGTCAGGGTGGAGGGGCAGTGGCCGAAGCCGAGCTCCCAGGCGACCGGGACACCGAGCGGGGCGAGCCGGTCGGACAGCACTGCGCGGACCTGGTCGAGCGGTCCGCAGTCCTCCCAGGAGCCGAGCGCGAAGCCGGCGACGCCGTCCAGGGCGCCGGAGCGGATCAGCTGGGTGAGGATGCGGTCGAGTTGGTAGGGGTGCTCGCCGACGTCCTCCAGCAGCAGGATCGTGCCGGCGAAGGAGCGGCGGGCGGTGGCGGTGCCGCGTTCGGCGGCGAGCAGGCTGGCGCAGCCGCCGGCGGTGACGCCGTGGGCGGTGCCGGAGACGAGCGGCCCGGCACCCGAAGCACCGGAGACACCCCGGCCACCCACGACCAGGGTCGAGGACGGGGTGAAGAGAGTACGGCGCAGGTGTTCCGCGGTGGGCGGGTCGGCGATGAAGGTGGCGCCGGTGCCCATCGGGCCGTACAGGGTGGGGACGCCGAGGCGTTGGGCGACGGTCTCGTGCAGCACGGTGATGTCGCTGAAGCCGACCAGGGCCTTGGGCGGGGCGGCGCGCAGCGCGTCCCAGTCGAGCAGGTCGACCATCCGCTGGACGCCGTAGCCGCCCCGGGCGCAGATGACGGCGGCGATGGTGGGGTCGAGCCAGGCGCGCTGGAAGTCGGCGGCGCGGTCGGCGTCGGTACCGGCCAGGTAGCCGAGATGGCGGTCCGTCAGGTGGTCGCCGAGGACGACGTCCAGCCCCCAGGAGCGCAGGATCGCGGTGCCTGCGGTGAGTTGGTCCAGGTCGATGGCGCCGCTGGTGGCGACCAAAGCCACCCGGTCGCCCGGCACCAGCCGGCGGGCGCGGCGCGGCGCGGTCGTCCAGGTCTGCTGGGACATCGTCAGTTCCTTCCGAGGGGGCGGGAGCAGAGGCAGGCGCGCGACGCGGGTCCGCGCGCCTGCCACAGTCCTACCCCATGCCCATCGCGGACCTGACCTCACCCAGGGTGGCTTCCGCGACGGCGTTGGCCCGTTCGGCTCCGGCGGCCAGCACGGCCCGGAGCAGGGCGCGGTCGGCGGCGAGTTCGGTCCGGCGGGCACGGAGCGGGCGGAGGTACTCGTTGACCGTCTCGGTGACCCGGCGTTTGAGCGCGCCAGCGCCGCCGTGCCCGATCTCGGCGGCGAGTTCGGCCGGGTCACGGCCCTCGCAGAGCGCGGCGAGCTGGACCAGGCCGGAGACTCCCGGCCGTCGCTCCGGGTCGTACGTGATGTGCCGGTCGGCGTCGGTGGTGGCGCCCTTGATCAGCCGGGCCGTCTCGTCCTCGGTCGCGCCGAGGGCGATCGCGTTGCCCCGGCTCTTGCTCATCTTGCCGCCGTCGGTGCCGGGGAGCAGCGGTGCCTCGGAGAGCAGAGGCTGCGGTTCGGGGAACAGCGAGGTGGCGTAGCGCTCGTTGAACCGGCGGGCGATGGTGCGGGTGGTCTCCAGGTGCGGAAGCTGGTCGCGGCCGACCGGGACCAGGTTGGCCTTGCAGAACAGGATGTCGGCGGCCTGGTGGACGGGGTAGGTGAACATCAGCCCGCTGACGGTGGCCTGCCTGGAGTGCGCGATCTCGTCCTTGACCGTGGGGTTGCGGCCGAGTTCGGCGACGCTGACCAGGCTGAGGAAGGGGAGCAGCAGTTGGTTGAGCGCCGGGACGGAGCTGTGCTTGAAGATCGTGGTCCGCTCCGGGTCGATCCCGGCCGCGAGGTAGTCGAGGACCAGGTTCTCCGCGTGCTCGGCGGGGCGGTCGGCCCGGTCCCGGTCGGTGAGGGTCTGGTAGTCGGCGACCACCAGCAGGAGTTCGACGCCCATCCGCTGGAGTTGGACGCGGTTGTGCAGGGTGCCGAAGTAGTGGCCGAGGTGCAGCGGGCCGGTGGGGCGGTCGCCGGTCAGGACGCGGTACCGGTCGGGGTGCTGCTGGACGGTCTCGATCTGCATCAGGTGCTCCTCGGTGGCTGACGGTGGGTCGGGTCGTCCACCGGGGTGCCCTGAGGAAACGCAACAGGGCCGTCCGGTCGGACGGCCCTGGAGTCGCGCGGGAAAGGGTGGCCGTCCTAGGACGGCCACCAGTTCAGGCACGGCTGCTGCTTCATGACGCCCAGCGTACGGACCAGGGGCCGCCGGTGGCACGGGTTTTCCGGGCCTGGCTGCAGTTCCTTTCAGGCGATTGGATAGGCTTGCCTTACCTAATCCAGATTCGTACAAGGTGACGGCACGTCACCTCCACCGGGCCGGACCGCGTCAGCAATGCGGCTGGTTGGGCACGTAGCCGAAGTGGACCGGGTTCACCGTCTCCCGTCCGGCCAGCCAGTCGTCCCGGACGGTGGCCAGCAGCTCGGGGAGCTTCGGCGGCCAGAACGGGTCGGCCTGCGGGTCGGCCAGTTCCTCGGGCGTCCACCAGCGCCAGCCCAGAATCCCGTCGGCGAGGTGCATCTCGCTGACGTCCCCGACCGGGTCGCGTAGCGGGCCCCGGCCGAGGTAGATGTGCTCGGACTGCCGGACCGGGATGCCGTGCCAGGTGAAGTCGTGCTCCCAGGTGCAGAGCAGCGGGCCCGGCGCGAGGTCGGTCCAGCCGGTCTCCTCCCACAGCTCCCGGCCGGCTCCGGTGGTCGGGGACTCGCCGTCCTCGATGCCACCGCCGGGCATGTTCCAGTGGACACCGACCTCGCTGTTGTCGGATCGCAGCAGGAAGACCGCGCCGCCTGGTTCCAGTACCGCGGTCCTGGCCGCACGTCGTGGGGTTCGCATCCGGTCACCCTGGCAGAACGCCGTCGCGTCGGACCACTGCAATTCCGGCGGCCAGGTTCTACCCTGAGCCGGTGATCATGCTGCCTGCCGACCCGCTGACTCCCGGCCGCCCCGACCCGCACTACCTCCGGGAGGCCCGCCGGGTGGAGGAGTTGGGCGGCGGGTTCGTCCTGCTCGACCACGATGCGCTGCTCGCCGGGGACGTCCGGGAGGCGGTCCGCCGGGTCCCGGCGGGCGGCGGACCGCTCTGGTACCGGGGCTGGATGGTGCCGGTACCGGCGTACGCGGCGCTGTCCGAGGCGCTCGCCGAGCGCGGGCGGCCGCTGCTGACCTCACCGGCCTCGTACGCGGACGCCCATGAACTGCCCGGCTGGTACCCGGTCTTCGCGGGGTCCACCCCGGAGAGCGTCTGGGTGCCCGGGCTGTCGGGACCGACTCCGGAGCAGCTCGCCGAGGCGGCCCGGCAGCTCGGCGGGCACGGGCCGGCGATCGTCAAGGACTACGTGAAGTCGCGCAAGCACGAGTGGGCGGAGGCCTGTTACGTGCCCGACCTGGGCGATCCGGACGGGCTGGCGCGGGTGGTGGGGCGGTTCGTGGAACTCCAGGAGGAGTTCCTGACCGGCGGAGTGGTGCTGCGGCGGTTCGAGGAGTTCCGGCGGGACGAGGGTGGGCGGGTGGAGGAGGCGCGGGTCTGGTGGCTGGACGGCGAACCCGTCCTGGTCGGGCCGCACCCGGACTGCCCCGACGCGGAGGTCCGGCCCGAGCTCGACGGGATCGGGCAGCTGGTCAGGGAGCTGGGCTGCCGGTTCGTCACTACCGACCTGGCGCAGACGGCGGACGGCGGGGCCTGGCGGGTGGTCGAGGTCGGGGACGGCCAGGTCAGCGACCTGCCGCGGGGCGCCGACCTCGGGCGGCTGCTGTCCGCGCTGCTCGCGGTCAGCGGAGGCTGAGGACCGGATCCGTCAACAGCTCGTCGGGCGCAGCCCGCTGGGCCGGGACGAACACCCTGGTGGCCTGCCGCTGCCGGGCGACCAGCACCAGTGGCACCGCGACCGCGGCCAGCAGCCCGCCGAGCGTCGCGCCCATCGCCGGGTACCCGGCGGCCGCCGCCAGCGCCGTACCGACCACCGGCCCGCAGGCCACCCCGAGCGAGGAGGCCGAACCGGCCAGCACCGCCCACCGGCCGCCCTGGTCGAGGGCGGCCGCCATGCCGATCAGGTAGGTGAGCACCAGCGGGTAGCAGGTGTTCCAGAGCACCTCACCCAGGGCGAACGGGCCGACCGACTCGGCGCTGCCGGTCAGCAGCACGCAGAGTGCGATCACCGCCGTGCCGAGGCCGATCGGCAGGGCCCGGCCGAGCCGGGCGCCGACCGCTCCGGCCACCGTCACGCCGAGCAGCCCGCCGCCCAGCGCCAGCGCGAGGACCAGGCCCATCGCCTGCTCGGAGAGCCCGACCCGGCTCAGTCCGATCTGGCCGCTGACACCCCAGAGCGCGTTCTGCGCCATCGACCAGAGCATCATGCCGCCGGCCAGCACCAGGCCCGCCGGCTTCCGGGGCAGTGCCGTCCTGATCCTGCCCGAGGCCGACTCCCGAACCAGCATCAGCCGACCCGCCGTCAGCCAGGCCACCGCCGCCCAGCCCGCCAGCGCGGCGAACGGCAGCGGGTGCCCGGCACCGAGCCGGGGCAGCAGCAGGAAGAGCGCGGCGGCCACGCAGGAGGTGACCAGCAGACCGAGCGCGGAGCTGCGGTGCGGATCGGCCGAGGCGGCCACCCCGACCGCCGCCACCGCCGTCGCGGTCCCCGCGCCGATCCCGGTCAGCAGGCAGCCGACCAGCAGCTGCGGCAGCGCGGTAGCGCCGGACGCCAGCAGCGCACCGGCGATCAGCAGCCCGAGCCCGGTCCTGGCCAGCCGGACCGGGCCGAGGGCGCGGACCCGCCCGGCCAGCAGCAGGCCGGCCCCGGCCGAGGTGAGCAGCAGGGCACTGCCCACCGCCCCGGCCTGAGGGGTGGTCAGGCCGAAGCCGGTCACCAGCCGGCCGACGATGGTCGGCAGCAGGTAGGCGGGCAGGTATCCGGCGGAGAACAGGGTCACCAGAGCGGTGACGGCAAGGCGCGCAGAGCTGCGCCCCGTCCGCGAAGACATGGGCATGGCCTCTCGACCAGGGTGGACCGGGGAGTCGCTCCCGGCCTCGTGCCCGGTCGCCCGGTCTGTCTATCAGCAGCACCTCGGGTGACGTCCCGTCAGAGCCGCTTCGCAATCGCCGAGCTGCACAGTTGCGTCCCGCCCGAGATCGCTCCGTGATCGAACGGCCTCGACTTCGAAACTCCCGGGAACCTCCGCCGGATCGCGCGCCTCCTGGCAGGACGACCGCATCCCGCCGAAGGAGACCACATGACCGTCAGCAACCGTCCGATGCCCGACCTGGAAGGTGCGGAGCACCGCTGGGTGGAGGTCCGGGGCGCCCGCCTCCACCTCGCCGAGTTCGGCAGCGGCGAGCCCGTGCTGCTGCTGCACGGCTTCCCGCAGCACTGGTACGCCTGGCGGCGACTGGCCCCGCTGCTCGCGGCCGACCACCGGCTGATCTGTGTGGACCTGCGCGGCTTCGGCTGGTCCGAGCAGACCGCACGGGGCTACGACACCGACTCCCTCGGTGCGGACGTGCTCGCGCTGCTGGACGCGCTCGGCCTGGACCGGGTGACGTTGGTCGGGCACAGCTGGGGCGCCGCGGTGGGATTCCGGATCTGCCAGCAGGCCCCGGAGCGGTTCCGGGCGTTCCTGGCGCTGAACATGGCCCACCCCTGGACGGCACACCGTCAGGTGCTGCCGAACCTCTGGCGGATGTGGTTCACCGCCTTCATCGAGTACCCGGTGGTCGGGCGGCTGGTGCTGCGGCACTGGCCCGCCTTCACCCGATACCTGCTGCGCCGGGCCGCCCCCGACCCCGGCTGCTGGTCGGCGGCGGAGCTCACCGAGTTCGCCGAGGCGACCCGGCAGTCGGCCCGGGCCGGGCAGTCGCTGTTCTGGCAGTACGTGCTGCGGGACATCCCGGCGGGCTTCCGGGGGACGCACCGCCGCCGACGGCTGGCCGTCCCCACCGTGCTGCTGGGCGGCGAGCACGACCCGGTGATCCCTCCGGCCCTGCTGCGCGGCGCAGAACCGAACGCCGACGACCTGACCGTCTCGGTGCTGCCCGGCGTCGGAGGCCACCTGCCCGAGGAGTGCCCGGCGCAGGTGGCCGAGGCGCTCCGGAAGCTGATCGCCAGGACGGGCTGACGGGGGATCAGCGCAGCGCGGCCCGGCGTTCCACCTCGCGGAAGAAGGCGCGGGCCCGGCGCTCGCCGATCAGGCGTCGGTACCCGCGCTGCACCGGCCCGAGGGCGGCCGGCCGAAGCGCGCCGCAGACCGCGAACCGGGTGCCGTCGCCGTCGGGCTCGGCGGCCATGCCCATGGTCACCAGCCGGGACTGCATCAGGCACCAGCCGGGCCGGAGCCGCACCTCGAACGGTCCCCGGAGCCCGAGGACGTCCACGGCCTCGGCCTGCTTGAGCTCGCTGTCCCCGGCCGGCACCCGGAACTCCCGGACGAAGGAGATCAGCCGGGGCAGCTCGCCCTCCAGGTCGGCGACCACCGCCCAGACCCGGTCGAAGGGCAGGTCGAGCCGCCGCTCGGCGTACAGCGGGGCGCGCAGCCCGGCCGCCAGGACCTGCAGCCGGGCGATCCGATCCGGTCCGTTCACCGCGTCCACGCCTTCCGGAAGGAGGAACGGGCCCTGCTCAGCCGTGACTTCACGGTGCCCTCGGGTATGTCGAGCAGCTCGGCCATGGTGCGCTCGTCCAGCCCCTCGAGTTCGCGCAGCACCAGGACGGTGCGGTGCTGGACGGGCAGCCGGGCCAGCAGGTCCCGCACCTCGGCGGTCAACTCGGTGCCGGCGGCGGGCAGCAGGTCCCGCAGCCGGGTGATCTGTTCGGGGTCGGCCGGGGTCTCCGCGCCGGTCCGCCGGGCCACCCGGACCGCTTCCCGGACGGTCAGCGCCCGCACCCAGCCGTAGACCGCCACCGGGTCGCGCAGCCCGCGCAGGCCGCGGAAGACGGCGAGCAGCGACTCCTGTACGGCGTCGGCGGTGTCGGCCAGGGCGATCGACGCGCACAGCCGGGTGACGTACGGGGTGATCAGCTTCAGCAGGTCGTCCATGGCCAGGGCGTCGCCGCGCTGCGCCGCGCGTACCAGCGGCGCTGCCACCTCCCAGGGCCGCACGTCGTCGTCCACCGTCGGAACGGTACTCCTGACCGTCCGTCAGCCCTCGGCCGGTCCGGCCTCCAGCTGAGCCGGTGTGGTGGGGCGGCGGCGGCCGGGCAGCCGCATGGTGAGCAGCTTGGCGCGCGGGGCGAGCCGCCGGGCCATCGCGAACAGGGACTCCGTGCGGCTCCGGTCGGCGTCCAGCACCGTGAAGAGGTTGACGCCGAGGTAGAAGGTGATCGCCGCGTTGGCGAGGTCCCGGGGCGGGGTGAGCCTGGCCAGCGGCGTGCCGCCGATCACCCGCTCGAGCGTGGTCTCGACGAACTTCAGCCAGGGCTCGGCGCGTTCGGAGACGGCGGCGCGCAGCTCGGGCCGGGCGACGGCGGCGCCGACCAGCTCGGAGAACATCGTGAGGTGCCCGCCGTCGAGGTCGTCGCGGTAGATCCGTTCGGCGGCGGCGGCGAGCTCCTCCAGGGTGCGGACCTCCGCGACGGTCGCCAGGTGCCGGGCCATCCGGTCCTCGGAGACCCGGTCGAAGGCGGTCAGCAGCAGCGGGTCCACGCCGCCGAAGTGGTAGAAGACCAGGGCCGAGTTGACCCCCGCCTCCTTCGCGATCACCCGCGCGCTGGACCCCGCGTACCCGTGGGTCCGCAGGACCCGCGTCGCGGCCTCGATCAGCCGCTCCCTGGTCTGGGCTCCGCTGTCCGCAGTCGCCGCCATGGTCTTGCCCCCCGTCACTGGATTCGTTCATCATACGGTTTAATCAGGTGATTAAACCGACCGATCAAGGGGTGGGCATGACCGAGGATCAGAACAGCAGCGACAGTCAGGACATACCGGCCTACGCCGAGCCGGAGCGGACGGCCCAGCACTCGGCCCGCCGCCGGCTGGCGATCGTGCTGGCCGCGCTCTTCCTCGCGATGCTCGGCTACAAGGTGCTGCACGCGGGCGGCCTGGAGCAGACCGCGCTCTTCTACGTCGGCCTGCCCGCCGTGATCGCGATCACCGTGGCGCTGAGTGCCCGGCCGAAGAGCGCCACCGGCACCGCGATGGCCTCGGTCACCATCGGGCTGGCGCTGGCCGGTCCGCTGCTCAACGAAGGCATCATCTGCCTGCTGATCGCCGCGCCGCTGTTCTACCTGGTGGCGGCCTGCATCGGCCGGGCCGTCGACCATTCGCGCCGCCCGGCGAAGGAGCCCGGCGGACGGCAGCGGCTGAACGCCTTCGCGCTGGCCCCGCTGCTCGGACTGGCCGTCCTCCAGGGCGTCGACGGCACGGTGGAGCGCGACAGCACGGTGACGGTCACCCGCACGCTGTCCGTGACGCCCGATCAGTTCGCCGCCGCGCTGGCCGCTCCGCCCGTCTTCGGCACACCCCGCCCGGTGTTCCTCAAGGTCCCGTTCCCCCGGCCGCAGCAGGTCACCGGCAGCGGCCTGGCGGTCGGCGACGGACGCCTGATCACCTTCAACCCGCGCAAGTCACTGGGCATCGGTGCCACGCCCACGCCCCGGTCCATGACGCTGCGGATCGCCGAACGCGACCAGGGCCGAGTGCTGTTCCGGGTCGAGCAGGACTCCACCACCGCACGGTGGCTGAACTTCCGGACCTCCGAGGTGCGTTGGCAGCCCACCGCCGACGGCGGCACCGAGGTCACCTGGCAGCTCGGCTACCAGCGCACCTTCGACCCCGGCTGGTACTTCGGCCCGATCCAGAACTACGGCATGGAACAGGCCGCCAACTACCTCGCCGACACCTTCACGCCGCAGCCGTGACCACCGCCACCGTCGACAGCGCTCCGGCCCTGATCCGGGCGGCCTGCCTGTTCGTACCGCTGCTCGCGGTCGTGCTGGCAGCCGCTCTCCGGCGGCCGGACCGGGCCGCCATCGCGGCCGCGATCGTCGGCGGGGCCTGGCAGCTCGCCCTGCTGCCCGCCGTCAACCTGCTGGCCGTACAGGTCGGTTGGTGGAGCTTCCGAGCCGAGGGCGGCACCGTCGCCGGGATGCCCGTCGACCTGCTGCTCGGCTGGGTGCTGCTCTGGGGCGTCCTGCCGCCGCTGGCCGCCGACCGGCTGCCGTGGCCGCTCACCGCCGCCCTGCTCGGCTGGCTGGACCTGGCCGCGATGCCACTGCTCGACCCGGTGGTCCGGCTCGGCGGGCAGTGGCTGACCGGTGAGGCGCTGGCCATCGCGCTCTGTCTGCTGCCCGGGCTGCTGCTGGCCCGTTGGACCGCCCGCGGCGAGCGGCTCCGGCTGCGCGCCGCCGGGCAGGTGCTGATCGCCGCCGTGCTGATGCTCGCCCTGCCCATGGCGGCCGCCGGGGCCCGGCTCCCGCACGGCACCGCGCTCAGCACCGGCCTCCAGGTGCTGGCCGTGCCGATGCTGCTCGGGGTCGCCGCCGTACGGGAGTTCGTGGTGCGCGGCGGCGGCACCCCGCTGCCGTACGACCCGCCGCACCGGCTGGTCACCAGCGGCCCGTACGCGTACGTGCGCAATCCGATCCAGCTCTCGCTGGTGCTGTGTCACCTGGTGCTGGCCGCCTTCACCGGCAGCGCCTGGCTGCTGGCGGCCGCCGGGGTGAGCCTCGCCTACAGCGCCGGGCTTGCCTCCTGGCACGAGGGTGCCGAACTCGCGCAGCGGTACGGACCCGGCTGGGCCGAGTACACCGCCGGGGTGCGCAGTTGGCTCCCCCGGCTGCGCCCGTGGGCGGGCACGGCGCCGGCCGAGATCCACGTCGCCCAGACCTGCGGGGTGTGCAGCGGCGTCGGCCGCTGGATCATCGCCCGCTCGCCGGTGGCGCTCACCGTCCGCCCGGCCGAGGAACACCCGGCCGGACTGCGGCGGATCACCTACGAGTCGGCCGACGGCCGGGAGCGGGCGGAGGGCGTGGCCGCGCTCGGCCGGGCGCTGCAGCATTTCCACCTGGGGTGGGCGCTGCTCGGCTGGGTGCTGCTGATCCCGGGCCTGGCCTGGTTCGCCCAGCTGGTCGCCGACGCCACCGCCGGTGGCCCGCGTGAACTGCGGGCACCGACGGCGGGCTGACCTGCCGTTACACCCGCTGCTTCTGGTGACTGTCCGCGACGAAGGCCCGCCAGAGCCGGGCGTACGCGCCGTCCTCGGCGAGCAGGCCGGCGTGCGTACCGTCCTCCACCACCCGGCCGTGGTCCAGCACCACCACCCGGTCGGCGCGCTCCGCGGTGGTCAGGCGGTGGGCGATCACCAGGGTGGTGCGGCCGCCGCTGATCCGGTCGGCGGCGCGGTTGACGGCGGCCTCGGTGGCCAGGTCGAGCGCGGCGGTGGCCTCGTCCAGCAACAGGATGTCCGGGTCGACGAGCTCGGCCCGGGCCAGCGCGATCAGCTGCCGCTGCCCGGCGGAGAGGTTGCGGCCCCGGCCGGAGACCCGGTGCGCGTAGCCTCCGGACAGCCGGACGATCATCTCGTGGGCGCCGACCGCCCGGGCGGCCGTCTCCACCTCGGCGTCGCTCGCCTCCGGCCGCCCGTACGCGATCGCCTCGCGCACGGTGCCCGCGAACAGGTACGCCTCCTGCGGGACCACGCCGAGCCGGTGCCGGTACTCCGCCAGGTCGTACGCGGCGATGTCGGTGCCGTCGATCCGGACGCTGCCACCGGTCGCGTCGTAGAACCGGGCGACCAGCTTGACCAGGGTGGACTTGCCCGCGCCGGTCTCGCCGACCAGCGCCACCGTCTGCCCGGCCGGGATGTGCAGGTCGATGCCGGTCAGCACGTCGGAGTGGCCGTCAGCACCGCCGTGGTAGGCGAAACTGACGTCCTGGAAGGTGATCTCGCCCCGCAGCTTCTTCACCGGCAGCGGGTCCGCCGCACCCGGCGTGCTGGTCGGGGTGCGCAGCAGGTCACGGATCCGGCCGAGGCCGACGGCGGCCTGCTGGTACCCGTCGAAGATCTGCGAGAGCTGGTTGACCGGGGCGAAGAACAGGTCGATGTAGAGCAGGTACGCGACCAGCGCACCGATCGTCAGGGTGCCCGACTCGACCCGGGCGGCACCGGCGATCAGCACCAGGGCGGCGGCCGCACTGGACAGGAACTGCACGAACGGGAAGTACAGCGAGATGTAGAGCTGCGCCCTGACCCGCGAGTGCCGGTAGGCCAGCCCGCTGGCCACGAACCGGTCAGTGTTGACGGTCTGTCGGCGGAACGCCTGGACGATCCGCATGCCCGCGACGTTCTCCTGCAGCTCGGCGTTGACCGTGCTGATCAGGTCCCGGGAGACCTGGTACTGGGTGCTGGACTTGCGCCGGAACACCAGGGTGGCGACCGCCAGCACCGGCAGCACCGCGAAGACCATCAGGGCCAGGCCCGCGTCGATCACCAGCAGTGCGGCGAAGATGCCGAAGAAGGTGAACAGGCTGACCACAGCGGTGACCACACCGGTCTGCAGGAAGCTCGACACCGAGTCGACGTCGGTGGTCATCCTGGTCATGATCCGGCCGGACAGCTCACGCTCGTAGTAGTCCAGGCCGAGCCGGTTGAGGTGCGCGAAGATCTTCAACCGCAGGGTGTAGAGCACCCGTTCGCCGGTCCTGCCGCTGACCCTGGCCTCGGCGGTCTGCACCACCCAGTCGAGCAGCACGATCGCCAGGGCGAGCAGCGAGGCGGTGGCGACCCCGGCCATCGCGGCCTTGCTGACGCCGTCGTCGATGCCGTGCCGGATCAGGATCGGCAGGGTCAGCCCGGCGGCGGCGTCCAGCGCGACCAGCAGCAGGGCGACGGTGAGCGGCGCACGGAACGGGGTGAGCAGGCGGCGGAGGCTGAAGTCCGGGTCACCGGCCTCGGCCTGCTCGACCGGGATGTCGGGGGTGTCGACGGCCGGGGGCAGGGCGGCGACCTTGGCGAGCAGCTCGGGGTCGGTGCCGGTGTTGGTGGCCTCGGGCTCCTGCTCGGGGGTCTCCTCCTCGGGGGCCGCGTCGAGGATCGCGTCGGGGTCGCTGATCAGGGCCCGGTACTGGGGACATCGGGCGTCGAGTTCCTCGTGCGTACCGAGGTCGACCAGGCGGCCGCGCTCCAGTACGGCTATCCGGTCCGCGAGTTGGAGGGTGGAGCGACGGTGGGCGATCAGCAGCGTGGTGCGGCCGGCCATCACACCGCGCAGTGCCTGGTGGATCTCGGCCTCGACCTGCGGGTCCACCGCCGAGGTCGCGTCGTCCAGCAGCAGGATGCGCGGGTCGCTCAGGATCGCCCGGGCCAGCGCGATCCGCTGCCGCTGGCCGCCGGACAGGGTGAGGCCCTGCTCGCCGACCTTGGTGGCGTAGCCGTCCGGGAGTTCACGGATGAACCCGTCGGCCTGCGCGGCCCGGGCGGCGGCCTCGATCTCGGCCTCGGTGGCGTCCGGGCGCCCGTACGCGATGTTGCTGCCGACGGTGTCGGAGAACAGGAAACTGTCCTCGGGCACGATGCCGACGGTGGCCCGGATCGAATCGAGCGTCAGCTCCCGGACGTCGTGGCCGTAGAGGCGGACGGTGCCCTCGGTGGCGTCGTAGAAGCGCGGGAGGAGCTGGGCCACGGTGGACTTGCCCGAGCCCGAGCCGCCGACCAGCGCCAGTGTCTCGCCCTCGGCGAGCCGGAAGCTCAGCCGCTGCAGGACGGGGGCCGCCTCGCCGTACGCGAAGTCGACCTGGTCGAACTCGATGGCGGGGGCGTCTGTGGTCGTGGCCGCTGCCGTGGTCAGGTCGACGGCGTCCTGACGCTCCTGCACCTTCGGGCGCTGGTCGACCAGTTGGAGCACCCGCTCGACCCCGGCCCTGGCCTGCTGGCCGACCGTGATCACCATGGTGAGCATCCGGACCGGGCCGGTGAGCTGCGCCAGGTAGGTGGAGAAGGCGACGAAGGTACCCAGGGTGACCTGGCCCCGGACGGCCAGCCAGCCGCCGAGCGCGAGCACCGCGACCTGGCCGAGGGCCGGGATGGCCTGCATCGCCGGGGTGTAGAGGCTGTTCAGCCGGATCGAGCGGAGCCGGGCGCCGAACAGCTCGCGCGAGGCGCGCTCCAGCTTGCCCCGCTCCTGGGCCTCCTGGCCGAAGCCCTTGACCACCCGGACGCCGCCGACCGCACCGTCCACCACCCCGGCGACCGCCGCCGCCTCCTGCTGGGCGGCCCAGGTCGCGGGGAACAGCCGCTTCCGGCTGAGCGTGGCGAACCACCAGAGGGCGGGGCCCATCACCAGGGCGACCAGGGTGAGCGGCAGCGAGAGCCAGAGCATCACCAGGACGGACATGCCGAACATCAGGACGTTGCCGGTCATCATCGGCAGCATCGACAGCAGGCCGACGATCAGCTGCAGGTCCGAGGTCGCGCGGCCGACCACCTGGCCGGTGTCCAGCCGGTCCTGCCGGTCACCGTCCAGCCGGGTGAGCGAACGGAACAGGTCCGACCGCATGTCGTGCTGGACGTCGACGGCCAGCTGGCCCCCGTAGTAGCGGCGGACCTGGGTGCAGACGAAGACCACCGCAGCCGCCACCAGCAGGGCCACCGCCCACGGGGTGAGCGGCCGGGTGTGCGTGGTGATCACGTCGTCGATGATCACCTTGGTGATCAGCGGGACGGTGGCGGTGACGGCCATGCCAACCAGCGACGCGCCGAACGAGAGCAGCACGTTACGGCGGTGCCGCCAGCTGTAGCTGATCAGTCGGCGGAGCCAGCCCTGCTCGGCTGTGGATCCTTGGGATCCGTGCGATCCGTGAGTATCAGACATATTTAGGGATACTAACCATTTCATCGTCCGCCCCCCATCGCTTTTCGACGGGCACGCATCGGACCGAACAGCTCTCCGGCCGAGCTGCTTCCCGTCCCGACCAGGATGACCCGTCGGGCCACCTGATCGGACCGGGCGGGCGGACTTCGTCAGACCCTACGTTGGACCTAGGACCTGCCGGGGCGGGTCACCTGGCCGGGGACTGCGGTTCCGGCCTTTCGGACGTGCAGGACGGTGGCGTCCAAGGGGAGCGGGGCGGTGTCCACCAGGGTGAGGCCCGCGTCGGCGAACAGGCGGGCGTAGTGGTCGGCCCGGCGTTCGCGGCCGCCGACGTTGCAGCGCATGTGGAGGTCCCAGGCGGTGGCGAGGGAGGGCGAGTCGTCAGCCGGGAGGACCCGCTCCACGACCAGCAGGTCGGCGTGGGCGGGCATCGCGCGGGCGCAGTGCCGCAGGATCTCCCGGCACCGGTCGTCGTCCCAGTCGTGCAGGATCCGGGAGAGCAGGTAGACGTCCCCGCCCGCCGGGACGTCGGCGAAGTCGCCCGCCACATACGCGCACCGGTCCCCGTGGCCGGCCGCGTCCAGGGCGCGGCGGGCGGCCTCGACGGCGTGCGGGCGTTCGAGCAGCACGCCCTTCAGCCCGGGGTGTGCGGCGAGCAGGCGGCCGAGCAGCTCGCCGTTCCCGCCCGCGACGTCGACCACCGTGCCGGGGTCGGATGCCCGGGCCGCGGTCGTGACGGCGGGGTGGGCGGAGAGCGGGTCGAACATCCGCGAGCTCGCGGCCATCGAGTCGTCGAAGAGCGCGGCGAGCCGGGGGTCGCGGGCGAAGTGGTCGAAGTGGTTCTCGCCGTACAGGTGGTCGAAGGCCACCTCGCCCGTCCGCACCGTGTGTCCGAGGGCGGCGAACGACTGGTAGAACGGGCCGCCGTACATCAGGGCGAGCGGACGCATCGAGGCCGGGACGTCGGTACGCAGCAGGGCACCGGTCTCGGTGAGCCGGTAGCCGTCCCCGTCACCTTCCCCGTCGGCCGACACCACGCCGACCATCGCGAGGTAGCGCAGCAGGGAGACCAGGGTGTCCGGGTCGGCGCCGACTGCCAGGGCCAGGGCCGGTGCACCGAGCGCGGTGTGGGTGTCGAGGGCGTCGGGCAGCCCGAGTTCGGCACAGACGGCCAGGGCCTGGGTGGTCCACGCCCCGGTCAGCTGACGCAGCAGCGCCTCGGCGGGCCGGCCGGCCCGGTGCCGGGCCAGGTGGGCGGCCAGGACGTCGGGGTGCTCGCCGGGGACGTAGAGCTCCAGCCGCCGATATCCGGTCTTGGAGCCGGCGGGCACCGTGAAGTAGAGGACGGTGCCGTCCTCGTGCGGGTTGTAGCCGCCGCCGTCGGCGGTGGCGCCGTGCTGGGTGAGCAGCGCGCACAGACCGCGCAGCACCAGCGGGTCGGGCTGCTCGACCTCCAGGGCGAGATGGGCCTCGTGGTCGCGGGTGCGCTCCTGCTCGGCCAGGCCGGTGAGGTCCGAGCCCGGCGGGACGAGCAGGGCGAACACCTCGACCGTCCGGTCCGACCCCGCCACCCGTGGGCGGAGGATCTGCACGTCCAGCTCCGCCGGGTCACGGCCGTGGCGGGCGGCCAGGCGGTCCCGGACGACCACGCTGGGGCGCGCTGTCGCGTCGGGGGGCAGTCCGCCGTCGGCGAGGAGGGCGTGCAGCGCCTCCGGGGAGGGCGGGAACACCAGCAGGGCCGCGTGGGAGAACCGGCAGCGGTCCACCACTGCGCGCAGTTCGAGGGCATCGAGCCCCGGGAGGAGGAGCGGCAGCAGGGTGGCGGTGTCCTGCTCCCGGACGAAGCCGACGGTCTCGGTCAACCGGGCCAGGTCGGTCGGACAGGTGGTGGTGGTCATGGTGACGGGTCCTCAATTCTGGGATGGGGCGCCGTTTTCTGGGGGCTCTGCTGCTGGGAAGCGCCCCTTCTCAGGGACGCCGGATCCGGGCATGGCGGTGCCACGGAGGGGTGGGTCTGGGGGAAACGATTCTCCGGACGGAGGCTCAGATACCGACGTAGTGCTCGGCGAACCAGTCCTGGTGACTGCGCGAGGTGCGCAGGGAGTCCAGCCGCGAACGCCGCAGGGAGTCCTGGAAGGGTGCTCCGTCCTCGTGCCCGGGCGCACCGTGCAGGAGCCGGACCATCCAGTGCGAGAACTCCTGCGCGCGCCAGATGTACCGGAGGCACCGCTCCGAGTACGTGGCGAGCCCATCGCCGTCGCCGCGCAGCAGGTCCGCGACGAGCGCCTCGGCCAGCAGCTCCGCCTCCAGGACGGCCAGGTTGGCCCCCTTGGCCGCCGACGGGCTGAGCAGGCTCGCGGCGTCACCGGCGAGGATCAGCGAGCCGTGGCGCAGCGGCTCCAGCACGTCGGACTCCAGGTCGACCACGGCGCGCTGGACGATCGGGCCGCGGTGCAGCGGACCGTGCTCGGCGGACCGCATCCGCAGCTCCAGCTCCTCCCAGATCCGCTCCTCGGACCAGGCTTCGGGCGCACTGCCGCGCTCGGTCTGGAGGTAGTACCGGGTGACCGAGGGGGTGCGTGCCATGTGTCCGGCGAAGCCCCGGTGGTGGACGGCGTAGCCCACCGCGTCCAGGCTCGGCGGCGCCTCGGCCAGCAGGCCGAGCCAGGAGATGCCGTGGTCGTGCCGGTGGTGGCGGAAGCTGCCGGTTGGGAGCGAGCGGCGGGCCGCGCCGTGCCGTCCGTCGCAGCCGGCCACGTACCGGGCCTGCCAGGTCTCCTGGTGGCCGTCGGGCTCGATGACCGTGACCCGGGGGCGGCTGGTCCCGATGTCGGCGACGGCCTGTGCCTCGGTGCCGAAACGAATCTGCCCGCCGGCCTCCTGATAGTGCGCCAGCAGGTCCGCCACCAGCAGGTGCTGCGGGTAGACCGTGTGGCGCTCGCCCCGGCCGAGACCGCCGTAGTCCAGTCGGAACCGGCCGTCCTCGGTACGGAACTCGCAGACCGCGTGCTCCTTGCCGTGCCGGTGCAGGCCCTCGGCGAGGCCGTGCCGGTCCAGGACCCGCACGGTGTTGGCCGCCAGGAACCCGGCCCGGGACCTTGCCGCCAGCTGGGCCTCGGTGGCACGTTCGAGGATGACGCAGTCCACTCCGGCGGCGACCAGCAGGTTGCCCAGCACCAGCCCGGCGGGCCCGGCTCCGAGGATGACCACGTCAGCCGAATGGCGCACGGCTCGGACGCTCTGACTCTCCATCATGAAAGTTGATCATAGGCAATCCTCATGCCGGCGAACGGGGAGATTCACCCGTATGCACGCATCGGACCGCTATCCCCGGACCTGCTCGGACATAACCTACTCGGACGTAACCTGCTCGGCGGCGGCCGTGAACGCGCCCTGCGCGAGGCCGTGCAGCAGGCCGGCCATGGCCGGCCGCGACAGGCCGGTGCGGTCTGCGCTGTGCGGGGTGGAGTTGAGCAGACCGAAGACGGCGTGCACGGCGGTGCGGGCGGTGGGCTCGGCGGCCGACTCGGCCAGCGCCGGGTAGGTCTGCCGGACCACCTCGACCCACAGCTCGAGATAGGCCCGCTGCAGGCGGCGGACCCGGCGACGGTCCTCCTCCTTGAGGTGCAGCAGCTCGCGGTCGTGCAGGGTGATCAGATCGCGGTCGTCCAGCGCGAAGTCGACATGCCCGACGATCAGGGCGTCCAGTGCGCCGTCCGGGGCGGTCGCCTCACCCGCCCGGCGGCGGCCCTCCTCCAGCAGACGCTCGCTGATGCCGATGAGCAGATCGGCGAGCATCGCATCCTTGCCGGAGAAGTGGCGGTAGAGCGCGGGACCGCTGATCCCGACTGCCTTGCCGATCTCGTCCACGCCCACGCCGAGGAAGCCACGCGCGGCGAACAGCCGGGCCGCTTCCTTGCGGATCTGGTCGCGACGCGGGACTGCGGGGGTTGCTGGGACGTTCGGCATGCCACCCATCGTAGACAGTGGGGTTATCCATGGTTAACCTGAGCCCACGAGTTAACGCTCATTAACCTTGGGTGGATTCGGGTGTCGGGCTACCCGCTCGGCAGCCCGTCCCGTCCGCTCTCCGAGGGCAAGGGAGCTCTTGGGATGGCCATCTCCACTGTCGGTCCGTTCGCCGGTCCGGCTGCTGCTCCACCGTCGGCCGTACCGGTCGATCCGGCTGCGGCGCCCGCGCCCCGGCTGACCAGCGCGGCCGACCCCGGCTCGGAGGCGTACCGGGCGAACACCGCCGCCCACCGGGCCCTGGTCGCCGAACTCCGCGAGAAACTCGCCGCAGCAGCCCTCGGCGGCGGCGCCAAGTCCCGGGCCCGGCACACCGCGCGAGGCAAGCTGCTGCCGCGCGACCGGGTGGACACCCTGCTCGACCCCGGCTCCCCCTTCCTGGAGCTCAGCCCGCTCGCGGCGGACGGCCTCTACGACGGGGCGGCCCCGGCGGCGGGCGTGATCGCGGGCATCGGCCGGGTGGCCGGTCGCGAGGTGGTGGTGGTCGCCAACGACGCCACCGTCAAGGGCGGCACCTACTACCCGATGACGGTCAAGAAGCACCTCCGGGCCCAGGAAGTGGCGCTGGAGAACCAGCTGCCCTGCATCTACCTGGTCGACTCCGGCGGCGCCTTCCTGCCGATGCAGGACGAGGTCTTCCCGGACCGCGACCACTTCGGCCGGATCTTCTACAACCAGGCCCGGCTGTCCGCCGCCGGCATCCCGCAGATCGCGGCCGTGCTCGGCTCCTGCACGGCGGGCGGCGCGTACGTCCCGGCGATGAGCGACCAGGCGGTGATCGTCCGGAACCAGGGCACCATCTTCCTGGGCGGCCCGCCGCTGGTGAAGGCCGCGACCGGTGAGGTGGTCACCGCCGAGGAGCTGGGCGGCGGCGAACTGCACTCCCGCACCTCGGGCGTGACGGACCATCTGGCCGAGGACGATCCGCACGCCCTCGCCATCGTCCGCACCATCGTGGCCGGGCTCGGCGCCAGGACCGCCAAGCCGTGGCCGCTCACACCGGTCGAGCCCCCCGCGGTGGACCCGGCCGGCCTGTACGGCGCGGTGCCGGTGGACCCGCGGACGCCCTACGACGTCCGCGAGGTGATCGCCCGGCTGGTGGACGGCAGCCGGTTCGCCGAGTTCAAGGCCGAGTACGGCGCCACCCTGGTCACCGGCTTCGCCCGAATCCACGGTCACCCGGTCGGCATCGTGGCCAACAACGGCGTGCTGTTCGCCGAGTCGGCGATGAAGGGCGCGCACTTCATCGAACTGTGCGACCAGCGCGGCATCCCGCTCCTCTTCCTGCAGAACATCACCGGCTTCATGGTCGGGCGCCAGTACGAGGCGGGCGGCATCGCCAAGCACGGCGCCAAGATGGTCACCGCCGTGGCCTGCACCCGGGTGCCCAAGCTGACGGTGGTGATCGGCGGCTCGTACGGCGCCGGGAACTACTCGATGTGCGGCCGGGCGTACTCACCCCGCTTCCTGTGGATGTGGCCGGGCGCCAAGATCTCGGTGATGGGCGGCGAGCAGGCGGCCTCGGTGCTGGCCACCGTCCGCCGGGACCAGTTCGACGCCCAGGGCGAGGACTGGCCCGCGGAGGCCGAGGAGGAGTTCAAGCGGCCCGTCCGGGAGCAGTACGAGCGGCAGGGCAATGCCTACTACGCGACCGCGCGGCTCTGGGACGACGGTGTGATCGACCCGCTCGACACCCGTACCGCGGTCGGCCTCGCGCTGACCGCCTGCGCCAACGCCCCGTTGGCCCCGGCCCGGCCGTACGGGGTCTTCCGGATGTGACGCCCCGTCCGCCGGCCGCCGTCCGGCCCGCCTTGCTGTCCGCCCTGCTGTTCTCCTGATCTTCCGACTCGGAGGAACACCTCCCATGTTCGACACAGTTCTGGTCGCCAACCGAGGCGAGATCGCGGTCCGGGTGATCCGCACCCTCCGCCGTCTCGGCGTTCGCTCGGTCGCGGTGTTCAGCGACGCGGACGCCGACGCACCGCACACCCGGGCGGCCGACGTCGCCGTCCGGCTCGGCCCGCCGGGGCGCAGCGACAGCTCCGCTGCGGAGACCTACCTCCGTACCGACCTGCTGCTGGACGCCGCCCGCCGCAGCGGTGCGCAGGCCGTCCACCCGGGGTACGGCTTCCTGGCCGAGAACCCGGCCTTCGCCCGGGCCTGCGCCGAGGCCGGTCTGGTCTTCATCGGCCCGCCGCCGGCTGCGGTGGAGCTGATGGGCGACAAGATCAACGCGAAGCAGGCGGTCCGGACCGCCGGCGTACCGGTGGTTCCCGGCAGCCAGGGCGGCTCGCCGACCGACGCCGAACTCACCGCCGCCGCAGCCGAGATCGGCTACCCCGTGCTGCTCAAGCCCTCGGCCGGTGGCGGTGGCAAGGGCATGCGGCTGGTGCACGACCCGGCCGAGCTGGCCGGTGAGCTGGCGGCCGCCCGACGAGTCGCCCGGACGGCCTTCGGCGACGACACCCTGCTGCTGGAGCGCTGGGTGGACCGCCCTCGGCACATCGAGGTCCAGGTCCTGGCCGACACCCACGGCCGGACGGTGCACCTCGGCGAGCGCGAGTGCAGCCTGCAGCGCCGACACCAGAAGCTGATCGAAGAGGCGCCCTCCGTTCTGCTGAACCCGGAGACCCGGGCGGCGATGGGACTGGCGGCCGTCCGGGCAGCCCAGGCCTGCGGCTACACCGGCGCCGGGACGGTGGAGTTCATCGTGCCGGGCATCGACCCCGACGGGCCGGCCCCCGAGGGCGTCCTGGACTTCTTCTTCATGGAGATGAACACCCGGCTCCAGGTGGAGCACCCCGTCACCGAGCTCGCCGTGGCCGTGCGGGCCGACACCCCGGCCCCCGAGCGGCTCGACCTGGTCGAGTGGCAGCTGCGGGTCGCCGCCGGTGAGGAGTTGACGTTCGATCAGTCGGAGATCTCCTTCCTGGGCCACGCGGTCGAGGCCCGGGTCTGCGCCGAGGACCCCGAGCGTGACTTCCTGCCCACCGGCGGGCGGATCCTGCTGCTGGACGAGCCGACCGGCGACGGCATCCGGGTCGACTCCGGCATCCAGACGGGCACCGAGATCGGCAGTCTGTACGACCCGATGCTCGCGAAGGTGATCGCGTACGGGCCGGACCGCCCGACCGCGCTCCGCCGGCTGCGGGCCGCCCTGGCCGACACCCGGGTGCTCGGCGTCACCACCAACACCGGCTTCCTCCGCCGGCTGCTCGCCCACCCGGACGTGGTGGCCGGCCGACTCGACACCGGGTTGGTCGAGCGCACCGTGGAGCAGACGCCCGAGGTGCTGGCCTCCTCCCTGTTGCGTGACCCCGCCGATTCCGGCGAGACCGTTCCGGCCGAGAGCCTCTACTACGCGGCCGCGCTGGCCCGGCAGTTGGGCCTGGCACCGGCCACCGGCGCCGACGGCTGGACCGACCCGTTCGCCGTGGCGTCCGGCTGGCGGCTGGGCGGCACCGCCGCCTGGACCACCCACCGGCTGCGGCTGGCCGGGCACGACCCGGTCACCGTGCTGATCCGGCCCGCCGCGGTCGACGCCTCGTCAGGCGCCGGAGCAGCAGGTGTCGGGTCGTCAGGTCTCGCGTCGTCGGACGCCGGACCGGAGTTCGAAGTCCGGCTCGGCGAGGCGGGCGTGCTCCGGCTCGCCCGGGCTGCCCTGGCCCCGGGCCGACTGCACCTGACGGTCGATGGTCTGCGGTCGACGTTCGCCTACGCCACTGACAGCAGCCCAGGTGCCGCCAACGGCCTGGTCCAGTGGCTCGGGACGGACGGGGACGCCTGGGCGGTGCACCCGTACGACCCGATCGTCGACCGGGCGGGCGCGAGCGCCGCCCACCACGGCGGCCTGACCGCGCCGATGCCGGGCACGGTCACCGTGGTCAAGACCGCTCTCGGCGAGCTGGTCCGCCGTGGGCAACCCCTGCTGGTTCTGGAGGCGATGAAGATGGAGCACGTGATCACCGCGCCGCACGACGGCACCGTCAGCGAACTGCGGGCCGGCGCCGGGGCAACCGTGGCGATGGACGAACTGCTGGTCGTGGTGGAGCCCGTCGAGAACACGTCCGAGGAGCTGGAGGTGGCTGCGTCATGAGCGAGTCGACCCTCGCCGGCGAGCCCACGGGAACGTCGGCCACCCACGAACCCGACGCCCTCGAACTGGGGCTGCCCGCCCTGGTACCGGAACCCGGCCTGCCCGGTCGGGTCAGTATCCACGAAGTAGGGCCGCGTGACGGTCTGCAGAACGAGAGTTCACTCGTTCCGGTGACGGTGAAGGCCGAGTTCATCGCCCGGCTCGCCGCCGCCGGGCTGCGCACCGTGGAGGCCACCAGCTTCGTACACCCCAAGTGGGTCCCGCAGTTGGCGGACGCCGAGGAGCTGATGCCCCGGCTGGCCGGACTGCCCGAGCAGTACCCCGGGCTGCGGCTGCCGGTCCTGGTGCCGAACGAGCGTGGCCTCGACCGTGCGCTCGCCCACCACGCCACCGAGATCGCGGTGTTCGCCAGCGCGACCGAGACCTTCGCCCGCCGGAACCTCAACCGGACGGCGGGCGAGGCCCTGGAGATGTTCCGGCCGGTCGTGGAACGGGCCGGTGCGGCCGGGGTGCCGACCCGCGGCTACCTCTCGATGTGCTTCGGCGACCCGTGGGAGGGGCCCGTCCCGACCGCCCAGGTGGTCGACTTCGGAGTCCGGCTGCTGGAGCTCGGCTGCACCGAGCTGAGCCTCGGCGACACGATCGGGGTGGCCACCCCCGGCCAGGTCGGCGCGCTGCTCCAGAGCTTCGCCGAAGCCGGTGTCCCGATGAGCAGACTCGCCGTGCACTTCCACGACACCTACGGCCAGGCGCTCGCCAACACGCTGGCGGCACTGCGCGCCGGAGTCACCACGGTCGACGCTTCGGCGGGCGGCCTGGGCGGCTGCCCGTACGCCAAGAGCGCCACCGGCAACCTGGCCACCGAGGACCTGGTCTGGATGCTGCACGGCCTCGGCATCGAGACCGGCGTCGACCTGCGCGCGCTGGTCTCCGCCAGCGCCTGGATGGCCGGTCAGCTCGGCCGGCCCAGCCCGTCCCGGGCGGTCCAGGCCCTGGCCGGCCGCCCGGCCTGAGCCGTCCTCCACCACTCTCGACCGGGCTGTGGCCCGGCAGAACCCTCACCCCCCTTCTTCGGCTCCGCAGCCGCCTCGATCCAGGAGGATCACCATGCTCGATCACCGCTTGGACAGTGAGTACGAGGAACTTCGGCGCACCGTCGAACAGTTCGCCAACGACGTCGTCGCCCCGAAGATCGGTGACTACTACGAGCAGAACGAGTTCCCGTACGAGATCGTCCGCGAGATGGGGCAGATGGGCCTGTTCGGCCTGCCCTTCCCCGAGGAGTACGGCGGCATGGGCGGCGACTACTTCGCGCTCGGCCTGGCTCTGGAGGAGCTGGCCCGGGTCGACTCCTCGGTCGCGATCACGCTGGAGGCCGCGGTCTCGCTCGGCGCGATGCCGATCTACCGGTTCGGCACGGAGGAGCAGAAGCGCGAGTGGCTGCCCCGGCTGACCTCGGGCGAGCTGCTCGGCGCCTTCGGCCTGACCGAGCCGGAGGGCGGGTCGGACGCGGGCGCCACCCGGACCACCGCGCGGTACGACGAGGCCACCGACGAGTGGGTGATCAACGGCACCAAGTGCTTCATCACCAACTCCGGCACGGAGATGACCGGCCTGGTCACGGTGACGGCGCTGACCGAACCGATCGCTCGTTCGAGTGAAGACGGCTCGGACCCCTCGCCAAGCCGGGAGATCTCCTCCATCATCGTGCCCACTGGTACCACTGGTTTCACGGTCTCGAAGAAATACTCCAAGGTCGGATGGAACGCCTCCGACACCCGAGAACTGTCCTTCACCGACTGCCGAGTCCCCGCGGCCAACCTCCTCGGCACCCAAGGTCGCGGCTACGCCCAGTTCCTGCGCATCCTCGACGAGGGACGCATCGCCATCGCAGCCCTGGCCACCGGCCTGGCCCAGGGATGTGTCGACCAGTCAGTCAGCTACGCCGGCACCCGTCGCGCCTTCGGGCGGACGATCGGCGCCAACCAGGTCATCCAGTTCAAGCTCGCCGACATGGAGATGCGCGCACACACCTCCCGCCTGGCCTGGCGGGACGCCGCCTCCCGGCTGCTGCACGCCGAGCCCTTCAAGAAGGAGGCCGCGATCGCCAAGCTGTTCTCCTCCGAGGCCGCCGTCGACAACGCCCGTGAGGCCACCCAGATCCACGGCGGCTACGGCTTCATGAACGAGTACCCGGTCGCCCGCATGTGGCGCGACTGCAAGATCCTGGAAATCGGGGAGGGCACCTCCGAGGTCCAGCGGATGCTCATCGCACGCGAGTTGGGGGTCAACGTCTGAACTCGGCACGGACGGTAGCGATCAGGCTTCCGTCGCCGTAGGTCCTGGGGGTTCCGGGCGGTGCGCACCGCCCGGAGTCCTCCTGACACCACGTCAACTGCTGCTCATCCGGGCATCGATCTGGTCGTATCTGACCTGGGCCAGTTCGAATGCGGTCGCCTGCAGCCGCACCAACCCTGAATACGGACCGCTCAACTCCACCACCAGACTCACTCCGAACGCAACGCACGCCCCCAGAAAGCCCATCAGCACGAGGTTCCGCGCATTGGCGGTGAGTCCGATCACCGGTGGGGTCGCCACTACGAAGATCGCCCCGACGAACAGACCAGCCAGTACGACCTCCGGCACCGCTGCTCTGACGTCGGCCAGCCGGGTGTTCCGCCGGGCGTAGGCGTCGGTCAGATTCCGCATCACCTCGTTCTTGACCGCGATCTCCGTCGGCACAGTGACCCGTGCCCCGTCCACCGCCACCCGGACTTGATCGAGCGCCTGCCAGCCCACCGCACTGCCGCGCCCCTTCTGCATCTGCGCCCACTCGTCACTCACCACATCCCGGGTGTACTCCCGAACCCTCTGCCGTACCACCGCGCGGTCCGGATCCGGGAGCCCCTTCGCCACCCAGTACACCTCCGTGAGCGCCCGGCTCTCCGCATACGTCTGCTGACGGGCGGAGTTGAGCTGCTGCCAAGCCCCGGCCACGCTGAAGCCGGTGAAGAGCGCGAAGAACCCGAGCACCGTCGCCAGCGCCCTGACGCCTCATCAGTGATCAAGATGACTCGATCAGCCCACCCGGCACCAACGAGACCATCCCGGCACAACGACCGCATGGATACACACCATTGAGCATTGGGGCCGGACCACCACAGCGGGATCGCTCAGGGGATGACGATGACAGGCCGGTTCGCCCTGCGGGCCAGTCGGCCGGAGACCGAGCCGAAGAGCTTGCCCAGCAGTCCGTGCGTACTGCCGACCACGATCGCGTCGGCGGCGTACTCACGACCGACCTCCTCGATCTCGTGGCAGATGTCCCCGCCTCGCTCGACCAGGATCCACGGCACACCGGCCAGGTAGTCGGCACAGGCCAGCTCGAGGCCGAGAAGCTCGGTCCGATGGTCCGGCATGTCGACGAACACGGGCGGCTCGCAGCCGGCCCAGACCGTGGCGGGCAACCGGTTCGCCACGTGCACGATGACCAGCCCGCAGCGCGAACGGCGGGCCATGCCCACCGCGTAGGCGAGCGCCCGCTCGCTGGAGAGGGAGCCGTCGAAGCCGACCACCACGCCGTGCTGGAAAGCCGGGTCGCAGGCAGGTACGGGCTGCTCCTGCAGCGTGGGTTCACCGCTCCGCCCGGTGCGGGATCCGGCACCGCCCGAGCCCGCTCCGGCGCCGTCCGCGATTCTTCCGTCCGTCATGGCGTCCTCCACCGCACCCGCACCCCGTTGTCCGCCCCGTCGCTGACGCGGTCGTGGCCAGCCGCGGCGGACCACCTCCCGCGCAAGGACACCTTCCCGCACGAGGACCACCGAACGCCGGTGTCCGAGCAGGCCAGACAGACCGGACCGGCCGGGCGACAACTCATCCACCGTCCGTGCGCCGACCGCAGCGTCGGTGGCAGCGGACCGGGGAGGCTCAAGACCGACCATGGCTCAAAGCTCTTCGAGTGAGATGGGCCGACAGGAAGGGGCACGAATGCCCGGGCAACAGGCCCACCCCCGACACCGAGTCGGTCTCTGCCGAGCACCACCGAATGTGACCTGTTCCTCTCAGAGTACGACGGGCTCGGGGCCCCGCCCAGCTGCGGAGCCCTGAAACGGCGACGATCCCGCTAACGGAGGATGCGCGCGCCGTGGCTTTCGCGCCCCTCTGTTGAGGCTGCGCGCCGCCCGACGAGAAGGTTCCCTGGAGCTTCCCCGAGGAAGCTCCTGGGCGCAACAGTGCCGCCACACAACGTGACCCGACTGTCATCGTCCAGTACTCAACCCGACCGGCCGGTCTGTCTGTTGTTGTCCCCTATATACGCCCGCATATACGCCCACCAATACGCCGACGTCACAAGCCCGCCCGGCCGGGAGGCGGACCCGACCGATTCCCGCTCCCTCCCTCCGCGAACCATCCGGCTCCGGCCCAAACCCCGCAGGCCGGCAGACCACTCGCTTCTGGCCATTTCGGTCCGCTACGGAACGCAACCGGGCAAATGCCTGCTGCATACGCCGGCACACTGGCAGCATGCAGCGCATGCCGCTGCTGCTGTTCGATCTTGACAACACCCTGCTGCCCCGGGATGCCGCGTTCCGTTCCTGGGCGCAGGACTTCCTGGCTGAACACGGGCTTCCGGCCGGGGATCTGGGCTGGTTCACCACCATCGACGGCAGCGGGCACGTCCCGCGCAGCACGGTACTCGGGGCGGCCAAGCGCCGCTACGGGCTCGACCGGTCGATGGACTTCCTGCTCGCCCACTACCGGCGAGGCATCAACTCACATATTCACTGCCCCAGTTCACACATCCAGGCACTCAAAGCGGCCCGCTCGGCCGGCTGGTCCCTCGGCATCGTCAGCAACGGGGGCACTCGGCCCCAGTTGGAGAAGATCCGTCGGGTGGGGCTCGGCTCGCTGGTCGACGGCTGGGTGATCTCCGAGGAGGCCAGCTACCTCAAGCCCGACCCACGGATCTTCGAGATCGCCGCCCAACGCTGTGGAGTCCCGCCGACCGGTGACTGGGCCACTCATACCTGGATGGTCGGCGACCACGCCCCCGCCGACATCGCCGGCGCCGAACTGACCGGCCTGCGCAGCGTCTGGCTCCACCACGGCCGCCCCTGGGCCGAGCTCGGCTACCGGCCGACCCTGAGCGCAGCCGGCATCCCCGAGGCCGTCGGCCTGATCCTCTCCGCCCGCTCCGCCCCGGGTCCCCGTCGCACGGCCACAGCCGCCTCCCCGAACGCAGCCGTCTCCGCCACCAAGCAGACGCACCGCCCGAGCACAACACTCGCGCGGTCACCGTCACAGAACCAAGTCCAGACCCAGGCCCACGGCCAGGGCCAGGGCCAGCAGCTCGCGCCCGCTGCCCTCCGCTCCATCATGACCAGGTTCGCCCCCGCCCCCACCCCTCCCGGTCCGGCAACCGCCGCTACCGCCACCAGCGCGTGAGGCCCCGTTCAACGAACCCCAACCGCCGGTAGAGCGGTTCGCCGAGCAGGGTGGCCACCAGAGTGGTCACCCTGCCGGGTTGTGCCAGCAGAGCGGCCGAGAGCACCGCCCGGCCCAGCCCCTTCGAGCGGTACTCGGGCAGCACTGCCACCCAGTAGACGCCCACGGTCTCCCCGTTGTCGTACGTCATGCACGCGGCGGCCGGTTCGCCGTCCACCCGTCCCAGCCAGCCCCGGCAACCAGGCTCCGCCAGCAGCCCGGGCGGGAGATGTACGCCCCGCTCCCACGGCTGCCTGGGCTCGATCGGGAAGCCGTCCACCATCACTCGCTCCATGGCGGCCAGTTCATCGGCTCCGCGCACCTCCGCGACCGAGACTCCCGCTGCCCAGGCTGCCGCCGACGTCCCCGCCAGCCTCGCCGACGGCGGCAGCTCCGCAATCGGCGGTGCGTCGGGTTCGCGGACCATCACCGCCATCTCGAGCGTGGGCTCCCGCCCCTGGCCGGCCAGGTCGATCCCGCCGTACGGGTCCTCCAGAACGAAATGGTCGGAGCTCCACTCCTTGAACAGCTCGGCCAGTTCGGCCAGCAACGGTTCGATCCCGTCCGGCCCGTACGGGCGGGTGACCACCACCCGGTGGGCGTCGGCGGCGTCCCGCGCGCACCGGACCGCCGTGAACCCGGGGCGGCCGACGGACTCCCAGCCGTGCACCCTGGCCTGGGCCAGCCAGAAGGCCGCTGCGTTGTCATTGGCCGCTTCGAGCCGCCCCCGATTCGTCATGGCTCGACCCTAACCAGCGGTGGCACGTCCGTCCGATCCAGCCCCACCCTCCCCCTCCCCACCCCGCTGCCCCGCGGCCAGGAGGCGCACGCAGGCGCACGCGTCTACCGCGAGCGCCCCCGCTGCGGACCGGCTGTTTTCGGTCAATCTCAGTGTCTGTCCGCCCTGTTCGGCAAAGTCGCAGCCCAGGGCAGCCGGCGCGGCGCATTCTCCCGTGCGGCCGACCGGTAGGTCGTGCGGCAACAAGCCATCGATCCTCCGGCCCCCTTCACAGGGGGGTCGACGGCTGCCACGCTTCGTGATCGAATGCATCACGCCAAATTGCCATGTCGACATAGCGTCGGATGGTGAACTTGTCACAACGGCAACGGTCCAACCAGTAGATTCGATCTTGGCGAGTAGGGCGATCTGCGGGGCGATTCGGCCATCACGGCGAGCAGTTCGGCACCACGGCACCACCACACACACCACCGAGGGGGCTGGAGCGCCTTGAGCAGGGTGAGCAGGGGCGACACGGGTCCTGACGGCGGCCAGTCGTCGGCCGGCTTCACGAACCGCGCTTCGAGAGACAACGCGCCCCACCAGTCACATCAGCACCAGATCAACCCCTCCGCCCCACCCCTCGGATACCAGCCCGGAAGCCCGGTCGGGCACCAGGGCGGACCCCAGGGCGGGCACCAGGCCGGACATTCGGCCGGATTCCAGGCTGGGCATCAGGCAGGACATTCGGCTGGCCAACAGCAGTCCGCCAACTCCGCGCCTCGGCGCGGGATCTCTTCCAGCGTCAATCTGGCGGCGAGTCAGAACGGCGCCGTTGCAGCACAGCTGACCCCGGGCCAGTTCGCCTCCGGCTCGGCCACGGCCACTCTCTCCACCCCGTCCGCCTCCGCAGCGTCGAACTCCGCCCTGCTCGGCCATGCCACCACCCCGCGCAAGCTGTCCGGCCGCCGCCGTCGCGAGACGGTGGCCGTGCTGATCTTCGGTGGCGCCCCGATCTTCGAGAGCTCGATCCCGCTCTCGGTCTTCGGCGTCGACCGTCAGGACGCCGGAGTTCCGCGCTATCGCCTGCTGGTCTGCGCCGGTGAGGACGGCCCGCTGGCGACCACCGGCGGCCTGACGCTCACCGCGCCGTACGGGCTGGAGACGCTCGCCCGGGCCGGCACCATCGTGGTCCCGGCCTGGCGGTCGATCTCGCAGCCCCCTCCCCCGGAGGCGATCGCCGCGCTGCGCAAGGCGCACCACGAGGGGGCCCGGATCATCGGCCTCTGCACGGGCGCGTTCGTGCTCGCGGCGGCGGGCCTGCTGGACGGCCGTCCGGCCACCACCCACTGGATGTACGCGCCCACCCTGGCCAAGCGGTACCCCAAGGTGCACGTCGATCCGCGCGAGCTGTTCGTCGACGACGGCGACGTCCTCACCTCGGCCGGCACCGCCGCCGGTATCGACCTCTGCCTGCACGTGGTCCGCAGCGACCACGGCGCCGAGGCCGCCAACGCGCTGGCCCGCCGGCTCGTGGTGCCGAGTCGGCGCAGCGGCGGCGGTCAGGCCCAGTACATCGACCAGTCTTTACCGGAGGAGATCGGCAACGACCCGCTCGCCGAGGTCGTGACCTGGGCCCTGGAGAACCTCAACCAGCAGTTCGACGTCGAGGTCCTGGCAGCCCGCGCCTACATGAGCCGCCGTACCTTCGACCGGCGGTTCCGCACCCTCACGGGCAGCGCCCCGCTGCAGTGGCTGATCACCCAACGGGTGCTCCAGGCACAGCGGTTGCTGGAGGCGTCCGAGCTCTCCGTGGACGACGTCGCGCGCCGCTGCGGCTTCCGCTCGCCGGTCGCACTCCGCGGTCACTTCCGCCGCCAGCTCGGGGTCTCCCCCGCCGCGTACCGGACGGGCTACCGCGCGCGGCGGCCGGCTCCCCAGCCGACCGCCGGTCCGCCGCTGCCCACCGGGCCGAATCCGACCGTGCCTGCTCAGGCCCACCCGGCCGACCGGTCCGCCGGTGTCCCCGGCGGGGCGGCACACCTGACGGCGGGTCCGATCCGTCCGGTGGTACCCACCCAGTCCGGCGGCGCTCCCCGCCCGGCCGCCTCTCGTGGCGCCCACCCCGGACATCCCGCCCACCCTCAAGCCAACCCCAACTCCAACACCAACTCCAACGAACGCGCTGTGGAGCACGCGCACGCCCCCGCGACCGAAGAGGGCTACGGCCAGCCGACGGCCCGTGATCTGGGCCAGGGTCACCGGCCGGACGGGGCACCGGCGTCCGCGCCCCGCCCGGGCCACGGCGGTCCTGCGGCCGGTTCCGGCAAGCCTGCGAGCACCGCCGCGAATGAAGCCACAGACGAAGCCACGGAGGGGCGGACGGGCCGACAGCTGTCCGGCTCCCGTGATCGCGCCGTAGGGTGAGCGTGTGAACGACCGCCTGGTATGGATCGACTGTGAAATGACGGGGCTCGACCTCGGCCGGGATGCCCTGGTCGAGGTCGCCGCTCTGGTGACCGACTCCGAGCTGAACATCCTCGGCGAAGGCGTGGATGTCATCATCCGCCCACCCGCCGAGTCCCTGGAGACCATGCCGGACGTGGTGCGCCAGATGCACACCTCCTCCGGCCTGCTCGACGAGCTGGCGAACGGCGTCACGCTCGCCGAGGCAGAGGCCAGGGTGCTCGCCTACATCCGGGAGCACGCCGCCGAGGCCGGCAAGACCCCGCTCTGCGGCAACTCGGTGGCCACCGACCGCGGCTTCCTCTCCCGGGACATGCCCGCGCTCGAAAGCCACCTGCACTACCGGATCGTGGACGTCTCCTCGATCAAGGAGCTGGCCCGCCGCTGGTTCCCGCGCGCCTACTACAACAGCCCGCAGAAGGGCGGCAGCCACCGCGCCCTCGCGGACATCCGGGAGAGCATCGCCGAACTCCGTTACTACCGCGAGGCGGTGTTCGTCGCCCAGCCGGGCCCGGACACCGACGCCGCTCGCACCATCGCGGCCAAGTACCAGCTGCCGACCAGCTGACCGGACAGCCACTTCCGCCGGTCACCGAAACCCTGGCGCGAGCACCCGTTCCGATCCTGTAGAGTTCTTCCTGTCGGAGCGGGAACGCACCGACAGATGGTGGGTATAGCTCAGCTGGTAGAGCACCTGGTTGTGGTCCAGGGGGCCGCGGGTTCAAGTCCCGTTACTCACCCCAACAGCCTTGAGGGTCCGATCTCCTGGAGATCGGGCCCTCAAGGCTTTTCGCGTTCTCCGCACTGCCGCCACCGCACTGCCCGCCACCGTAGGGGCCGTGCCGAACATGGCACTACCCTCAGAAGCTACCCACTAGTAACATCTCTGCCATGACCACACCTTCGATCGGCCAGCTGCTCGACTCCACGGTGCCGATGGCGCACACCCTCAAGCTCGAGTACCTGGAGACCAGTCCCGAGCGCGCGGTGCTCCAGCTGCCGGACCAGCCTGCGTACCACAACCACGTCGGCGGCCCGCACGCCGGCGCGATGTTCACCCTGGCCGAGTCCGCCAGCGGCTGCATAGTGCTCGCCGCGTTCGGCGACCAGCTGCACCGGGCCGTGCCGCTCGCCGTGAAGGCGGAGATCGCGTACAAGAAGCTGGCGAAGGGCGTGGTCACCGCTACCGCCACCCTGGACCGTCCGGCCGCCGACGTGGTCGCCGAGCTGGACAAGGGCGAGCGCCCGGAGTTCACCGTCACGGTGGACATCACCCGCGCCGACGGCGACGTCACCGGCGTGATGACCATCACCTGGACCCTGCGCCCCAACTCCTGACCCACGGTCACCCGGCGGGGTCCGGCCACCCCGGCCCCCGCCGACAGACCAGCCCAGACCAGACCGCCCCGGCCCGAAACCCAGGGGCCTGCCGACGATCCCCGTCGGATCGGACCCTAGGCCGACTCCCGCACCACCAGCTCGGTGGCCAGCACCACCTGCCGTCGCGCCCGCCCCTGCTCGGCGATCTCCTCCAGGAGCAGCCGGGCCATCGTCCGCCCCATCTCCTCGATCGGCTGTCGCACGCTGGTCAGCGCCGGGTCGGTGTGCCGGGCCACGATCGAGTCGTCGAAGCCGATCACCGCCACGTCGTCCGGCACCCGCCGCCCGGCGGCCCGGAGCACCTGCAGCGCGCCCGCCGCCATCACGTCCGAGGCGCAGAACACCGCGTCCAGCCCGGGCCGGCGCTCCAGCAGCTCACGCATCGCCAGCCGCCCGCCCTCCTCGGTGAAGTCACCCGGCCCCACCAGCTCCTCCTGGTACGGACGTCCGGCCTCCTCCAAGGCCTGCCGGTACCCGGACAGCCGGGCCCTGGCCCCTTCCATGTCGAGCGGCCCGGTGATGGTCGCGACCTCCTCGCAGCCGCGCCGCAGCAGGTGCCGGACGGCCATCCGGGCCCCGCCCGCGTTGTCCGCGTGGACGTAGCTCAGCGGCTCCAGGTCCCCCCGCCGTCCCGCCAGCACCGAGGGGATCTCCAGGCTCTCCAGCAGGCTCGGCAGCGGGTCGTCCTGATGCACCGACACCAGCAGTACGCCGTCCACCCGTTGGGCCGTCAGATAGGCCGAAAGTCGCTCCCGCTCACGCTGGTTGCGGACCAGGATCAGCAGCAGCTGCATGTCGGTCTCGGCGAGTTCGGCGGAGACGCCGCTGATGATGTCGGAGAAGTACGGCTCGGAGAAGAGCCGGGTCTCCGCCTCGGGGACGACCAGGGCGATCGAGTCGGTCCGTGAGGTGACCAGGGTGCGGGCGGCCCGGTTCGGGACGTAGCCGAGTTCGGCGATCGCGGCCTTCACCGCCTCCCGCGCCTTCTCGCTCACCCGGGGCGAGCCGTTCACCACCCGGGAGACCGTCCCGCGCCCGACGCCCGCCAGCGCGGCCACCTCCTCCAGCGTCGGCCGCGCCGGACCTGCGGCGGTCCGGGTCGAGACGCGACCGGAACCACCCGGCTCTCCCTGCGAGCTCTGCGGCCTCTGCGGCCTGTTCGGCCCCGTCGGCCGCTGTGCGGACTGGCTCATCGCTCACCTCGTGGGACGCGTCGTCGTGGTCGTCGTGCTCATTGTGGCCGGTTCGGGCACGGGCCGACCGACCGGCGTCCGTACGTCCGTCGGAGAGCCCCTCAGGACACACTCCGGCAACGGTTCCGACTTCTGCTCTTGACACTCACCCCCGCGACCGAGCAACCTTCCGGCATGCCTTCCGTGGGAGCGCTCCCACACTCTACTGGCCAATCACCGCGCACACAGCACCCCTGCCCCACCCTGGATCAAGGAGATCGCCATGCGCCGCAGCACCACCCGCCCCCGCAGAGCAGCCGCCCTCGCCACCGCCACGGTGGCCGCCACCGCCCTGCTGCTCACCAGTTGCTCCAGCTCCAGCTCCAGCGACGCGAAGGGCGGGGACGCCAACGAGAAGATCACCCTCACCGTCGGCGACTTCGGCACCTTCGGTTACCAGGAGGCCGGGCTCTACACCGACTACATGGCGGCCCACCCGAACATCACCATCAAGGCCGAGACCGCACAGGACGGCCAGAAGTACTGGGACGCCCTGACCACCCACCTGGCGGCGGGCAGCGGCCTGACCGACATCCAGGCCGTCGAGGTCGGCTACATCGCCCAGGCCACCGGCAAGTTGGGCGACAAGTTCGTCGACCTCGGCAAGACCGAGGGGATCTCCGCAGGCTCCTGGCTGCCCTGGAAGTCCGAGCAGGCCACCACCGCCAAGGGCGAACTGATCGGCCTCGGCACCGACATCGGCCCGATGGCCGTCTGCTACCGCAAGGACCTGTTCGAGCAGGCCGGGCTGCCGAGCGACCGGGAGGCGGTCGGCGCGCTCTGGGCCGGCGACTGGAACAAGTTCGTCGAGAAGGGCAAGGACTTCCAGGCCAAGGCTCCGGCCGGGACCTTCTTCACCGACTCGGCGAGCGGCCTGTTCAACGCCGTGATCTCCAGCGACACCCAGCAGTACTCCGACGCCTCGGGCAAGCTGAACGTCAAGGACAGCCCGACGGTCAAGAAGGCCTGGGACATCTCGGTCGCCGCCTCGCAGGCGAAGATCAGCGCCGGTCTGCGGCAGTTCCAGAAGCCGTGGGAGGCGGCCTTCGCCAACGCGAAGTTCGCCACCGTGGTCTGCCCGTCCTGGATGACCGGCATCGTCAGCAAGCAGTCCGGCGAGGCCGGCAAGGGCAAGTGGGACATCGCCAAGGCCCCCGTCGCCGCGAACTGGGGCGGCGCCTTCCTGACCGTCCCGAAGGCCGGCAAGCACACCAAGGCGGCCGCCGCGCTGGCCGCCTGGCTGACCGCGCCGGAGCAGCAGTCCAAGGTCTTCACCAAGGTCGGCAACCTGCCCTCGACCTCCGCCGGTCTCCAGCTGCCCGCCGTGCAGTCGGCCAAGCTGGACTACTTCGGCGACACCCCGACCGGCCAGATCTACGCGGCCGCCGCCGCGTCCATCAAGCCCGCCAAGATCGGCCCGGACGACGGCACCGCCAAGACCATCATCACCGACAACGGCATCCTCGACATCGAGGAGCACGGCACCGACCCGGCCAAGGCCTGGCAGAACGTGCTCAAGGGCATCGCGGACAAGATCAACGGCTAAGACCGTAAGGGCGGCTGCCGCCGCCGTACCCACCCCAGAACCGCCGCCCGGCCGAAGCCTGACGATCCGTCGGCCGGGCGGCACCATCAGCAGCCCTCCCGGGAGGACACCCCGTGGCCACCCCAGCCCAGCCCACCAGTTGGCGTTCGCGCCTCTACCGCTTCGACCTGAAGGCCGCGCCCTACGCCTACATCGCCCCGTTCTTCCTCTGCTTCGCCGCCTTCGGGCTGATCCCGCTGGTCTGGACCGGCTGGCTGTCCCTGCACCAGGTCGACCTGCTCACGCCAGACGTCATGGAGTGGCGCGGGCTCGGCAACTACACCCGCCTCTGGGACAGCGAGCAGTTCTGGACCGCGCTCCGGAACACCTTCACCATCGGGGTGCTCTCCACCGTCCCGCAGCTGCTGATGGCCCTCGGCCTGGCCCACCTGCTCAACTACCGTCTGCGCGCCCGGGGTTTCTTCCGGGTGGCGGTGCTCGCCCCGTACGCGACCTCGATCGCCGCGGCCACCCTGGTGTTCGTCCAGCTCTACAACCCGGACTACGGGATGATCAACTGGGTGCTCTCCGCGGTCGGCGTCGAGCGCACCGACTGGTTCGCCGACAGCTGGCCCTCCCAGATCGCCATCTCCTCCATCGTGACCTGGCGTTGGACGGGCTACAACGCGCTGATCTACCTGGCCGCGATGCAGGCCGTGCCGAAGGACCTGTACGAGGCGGCCAGCCTGGACGGCGCCTCGCGCTGGCAGCAGTTCACCCGGATCACCATCCCCTCGATCCGGCCGACCATCCTGTTCACCATCATCGTCTCCACCATCGGCGCCACCCAGCTGTTCGGCGAGCCGATGCTGTTCGGCGGCGGGGTCGGGGTGAGCGGCGGCTCCGCGCACCAGTTCCAGACCCTGAGCCTCTACCTGTACGAACTCGGCTGGCCCAGCCGCCAGTTGGGCCGCGCCTCGGCGGTGGCCTGGACGATGCTGCTGATCCTGCTGCTGATCGGCGCGATCAACCTGCTGATCGCCCGTCGCAACCGCGTCAAGCTGGAAGGCTGAGCGATGAGCACCCTGACCACGCCCCGCCCGGCCGAGGCCCGGAGCACCCCGGGGCCCAAAGTCGCCCGGCGGCGGTTCCGGGCCGGAGCCGGTGACCACGACAAGGCCGGCCCGATCACCTACCTGCTGCTCGGCCTGGCCGCCGTGCTCTCGCTCTTCCCGCTCTACTGGACCTTCGTGGCGGCCAGTCACACCGGGGAACGGGTGGCCCAGTCACCGCCGCCACTGGTGCCGGGCGGGCACCTGTGGACCAACATCTCCACCGTCTGGGACCAGACCGCGATGGGCCAGGCCCTGTTCAACTCGACCGTCGTGGCCGGGCTGGTGGCGATCTCCACCGTCATGTTCTCGACGCTGGCCGGCTTCGCCTTCGCCAAACTCCCCTTCCGGGGACGGAACATCCTGCTCACCCTGGTGGTGGCGACCATGACCATCCCGCCGCAGCTGAGCGTCATCCCGCTGTACCAGATCATCACCGACCTGGAGTGGGGCAACCAGCTCCAGTCGGTGATCCTGCCCTCGCTGGTGGCCGCCTTCGGGGTGTTCTTCATGCGGCAGTACCTGGCCGAGGCCCTGCCGGTGGAGCTGATCGAGGCCGCCCGGGTGGACGGCGCGCACAGTCTGCGGATCGTCTGGCACGTGGTCTTCCCGATCGCCCGCCCCGCCATGGCCGTCCTGGGCATGCTGGTCTTCGTGCAGTCCTGGAACGACTTCTTCTGGCCCTTCGTGGTGCTCACCCAGCAGAACCCGACCGTGCAGGTCGCGCTCTCCGCGATCGGCGGCGGCAGCGCGTACGACATCAACCAGGCGGTCATCATGACCGGCGCACTGGTCGGCACCCTGCCGCTGCTGCTGATCTTCGCCGTGCTCGGCAAGCACATCGTCGGCGGTATCACCGCCGGTGCCGTCAAGAGCTGATCCGACGTCAGCGTCCACACTCATCATGGGAGCGCTCCCGCAATGACCGTGACCGAACCGAGCACCATCCGCACCGGCCCGGCCTTCCCGCCCGGCTTCGCCTGGGGCGCGGCCACCGCCGCCTACCAGATCGAGGGTGCCGTCGCCGAGAACGGACGCACCCCGTCGATCTGGGACACCTTCAGCCACACCTCCGGCAAGGTGGCCGGCGGCGACACCGGGGATATCGCCGTCGACCACTTCCACCGGTTCCGCGAGGACGTCCGTCTGATGGCCGAGCTCGGTCTGACCTCGTACCGGTTCTCGCTCTCCTGGCCGCGGATCCAGCCGACCGGGCGCGGCCCGGCCGTCGAGCGCGGTCTTGACTTCTACCGGGCGCTGACCGACGAGCTGCTGGCCCACGGCATCACCCCGGTCGCCACCCTGTACCACTGGGACCTGCCCCAGCACCTGGAGGAGGTCGGCGGCTGGCCGGCCCGGGACACCGCGTACCGGTTCGCCGACTACGCCGCGCTGGCCGCCGAGGCGCTCGGCGACCGGGTCTCCACCTGGACCACCCTCAACGAGCCCTGGTGCAGCGCCTTCCTCGGCTACGGCTCCGGCGTGCACGCCCCCGGGCGCAGCAACCAGGCCGACGCGCTCCGGGCCGCACACCACCTCAACCTGGGCCACGGCCTGGCGATCGGCGCCCTGCGCTCGGCGCTGCCGCGGACCGCCCAGCTGGCCGTCTCGCTCAACCTGCACCAGATCCGGCCACTCACCCAGGACCCGGACGACCTGTCCGCCGCCCGCCGGATCGACGCCGTCGGCAACCGGATCTTCACCGGCCCGATGCTGAACGGCGGTTACCCCGCCGACCTGCTCGCCGACACCGCCCACCTGGTCGACTGGGACGAGCTGGTCCAGGACGGCGACCAGGCCGAGATCGGCCGGCCGATCGACCTGCTGGGCATCAACTACTACACCCCGACCGTGGTTTCGAGCGCCGAGAACGCCAAGGACATCCCCCGTCACGACGGCCACGGCGGCGGCGACCAGTCGCCCTGGCCGGGTGCCGAGGACGTCGCGTTCCACCTCGCCCCCGGCGAACGCACCGCCATGGACTGGCCGATCGACCCGACCGGCCTGACCGACCTGCTGCTCGACGTGCACCGGGCACACCCGGGCCTGCCCATGCTGGTCACCGAGAACGGCGCCGCCTTCGAGGACACCGTCGGCCCCGACGGTCTGGTGGACGACCAGGACCGGATCGCCTACCTGCACGGCCACCTGGCCGCGGTGGCCGACGCCGTGGCCGCCGGAGCCGATGTCCGGGGCTACTACCTCTGGTCGCTGCTGGACAACTTCGAGTGGGCGTACGGCTATGCCAAGCGCTTCGGTGCGGTGCACGTCGACTACGCCACGCTGGCCCGTACGCCCAAGGCCAGCGCCCGCTGGTACGCCGAGGTGATCCGTACCGGAACCCTGCCGGAGCGGGGGTGACGGCGGCCGCGTGACCTGACCACCCGACCGGTCGTTCTCTCTTGTCGTGCGAGCAAATCACGCGGCCCGACCGCGAGTCGAAGGCCCGAGCGGCGACCCGGAGTGTCAGGAGCGTCCGGGCCCGGAGCGGGGCCGGGGACAACGGTCAACCAGGCCGACGCCCCGGAGCTGTTGGGCCGCCTGACCGGGGCGACCGTGCCCGTGCTGGAACAGCAGACCGCCACGGTGGGCCGCGCCCTGCAGGACCGGATCAGGAGCGACGGACTGCCGCTGCCCGGTCAGGCCACCACGGTGCCGGACGCCTTCGCCATCGCGGCCGTCCTGCTGCCCGCCGTACCGCCGCAGCCCCGGGGGGACGGCGAACCCCGGGCCTCCCGGTCCAGCGGGGGCGCCGAGACACCGGCGGCGGACACTCCGTTGGTGGCCACTGCCGCGCTGCGCCCGGCGGTGGTCGGGCAGCCGGCGGCGGTCACCGCCGCCGCTCCGGACCGGGCCGCGACGGTCGCCCGGAGCGCCGACCTCCAGTTGGTGGAAGGCAGTTGGGAGACCGTCCCACCGGAGCTGACCCTGGCCACCGCCGCCCCGGTGGAGACCGAGGGCAAGCTCACCGCCGTCCTGGTGCCGATCGCGGCCGGGCTGCTGCTCACCGGGGCGGCGATGTACAAGCACCGGGGCATCCCCAGCGGGCACTGATCGGCGGCCACCGGGCAGCCGACGTCGGGTCAGGTCGGATCGGGCCAGGCAGGTCAGCGGAAGACGCCCGGCGGGGGCGCCGGGGACGGTGCCGCCGTGGCGTCGGTGGCCGGGGCGGCCCCGGCGGTGAAGTCGGCCAGCGGGCGGCCGTGTTCGATCCGGCCGAGGTAGGAGTCGGAAGCCACCCGACGGCCCAACTCGTCCAGCGGCAGCGGCTGGTGAGCAGCGGTCAGGATCAGGTTGCCGAACCGCTTGCCCCGCAGCACCGCCGGATCGGCCGTCAGGCAGACCTCCGGGAACACCGCCAGCAGGGTGGCGACCTGGGAGCGGGCGAAGCTCAGCGCCCCGCCGTCGGCGATGTTGACGGCGTACCGGCCACCGGGGGCGAGCGCCCGGGCGGCCAGCGTGGCGAACTCGACCGTCGCGCAGTGGGCCGGGGTCCTGGCACCCGAGAAGATGTCGGCGATCACCAGGTCGACGGAGGCTTCTGGGGTCCGTTCGAGCACCGCCCGCGCATCGGCGCCGCGGACCTTGATCTGCCAGCTGCGCTCCAACGGCAGCTCGGCGCGCACGAGTTCGGTCAGCTCGGGGTCGATCTCGGCGACCTGCTGACGGGATCTCGGCCGGGTGGCGGCGGTGTAGCGGGCCAGCGTCAGGGCGCCACCGCCGAGGTGCAGCACGGTGATCGGCTTGCCGGGCGGGGCCGCGAGGTCGATCAGGTGGCCGAGGCGGCGCTGGTACTCGAAGCCCAGGTGGCTCGGGTCGTCGAGGTCGACCAGGGACTGCGGCGCTCCGTCGAGCAGCAGCGTCCAGGCGCAGGGGCGGTCACGGTCCGGGATCAGCTCGGCCAGGCCGGAGGCGACCGGACGGGCCAGCGGCCCCTGCGCGTGCGTACGACCGCCGGGCGACCCGGCGGGGGCGGTCGTCGTGGCGGGCTCGGCCTCGGTGCGAGCCCGACCGGCCCGGTTGCTGCGTCCCATGGGGACCATTATCGCCGGGCGGGGCGGGCCGACTGCCGCGGCCGGCGGGGCGGGCGAGAAACGGTGGCAGGACGACGGCGCAGGTCAGAACGGGCCGAGGCCGCTCGCCGTCAGGGTGCAGGCCGCCTCACAGAGGGCCGAGCGGAGCACCCAGGGGTCGGTCGCCCGGGCTGCGGCGGCGGGCCCGGCGGGCGGCATCACCCAGCGGGGGTCGGTCGCGGGGAGCTGCTTGGCCCCCGGCGTACAGCTGGTCCCGGGCAGGTGCCACTGCCCGGCGACCCCGGCGGGGACCAGGAACGCGATCGCCGACCCTCCGCTGCTCTGGTGCACCGTGCCGCAGGCCCGGCGGAGCCGGAGGATGTCCACCGTCTCCAGGCCGTGCCGGACCGAGACAGTGACGGTGTCGAACCCCGCCGGGGCGGGCCGCCCCACCCCGGGGCCGCCACCACCGACGGCGAAGCTGGAGGGCTCCTGGTCCGCCCCGCCCGCCCCCGAGCTGGGATGCAGCGCGGGGTGCAGGGCCGGGACGAGACCGGGAAGGCCCCGGCCTGCTCCGGCCGTGATGCGTCGGTAGTGCGGAAGTCCGGTGGCCATGGGGCCCTCCTGTCACCTCGTCAGGTCGGAAGCCGGGAGTCCCTCGATCGGAGGATCGGATCGGTGGGGGCGCGGCGATGGCTTCCACGTATCAGGACAACGCCGGGCGGGCCGAAAGGCCACGGGGCGACGTACAGCAAGGCGTGGCATTTCATGGCAGATCTCGGCAACAGCGCCCGATTTAATGCCAATTGACCGCAGATCGACCCGCAACTGGACGTGATCGGTCTGTGACGGCCGGTACTGTCTGCGCTGGATCGAGGCCCTCCCGGGCCACCGGCACCACCACCAGCACCACAGGCAGCACCGACGACGGACGCACCACGGACCGACCCCCGACGCACCAGCTCGGAGCGCATCAGATGGCAGCCACGAGGCCCCTCACCCCCAACGCCGCCATGCGAGCCCTGCGCGGCGACCTCTCCCCAGGCGAGTTCGCGGTCGCGATCCGCCGGGCCGCCCGGGAGATCGGCGAGCACGTCTCCTGCGACGCCCGCTACGTCGGGCGGGTGGAGGCCGGGGAGATCCGTTGTCCCAACTACGCCTACGAGCGGGTGTTCCGGCACATGTGGCCGGGCCGCTCCCTGTCCGAGCTCGGGTTCACCCCACGTACGACGGTCCGCCGCCGGGTGGCCGACCCACCGTCAGTCCCGACCCCCAGGCTCGGGCCGGGCGGGCCGAACCGGCTCGGCGACTCGTACCATCCCGACGAGGAGAACGACGACGTGCGTCGCCGTACATTCCTGAACGGCGGTTCGACCGCCCTGGTGACCGCGCTCGGCCTCGACCTGCCCGCGCAGGCCGCGACACCGGTCGTGCCGCCCCCACGCCGGGTCGGCGCGGCCGAGGTGCTCGGTGTCGAGCAGGCCGTCCGCGACATCCGGTTGCTGGACGACGTGCACGGCGCGGACGCCCTGTTCGAACTGGCCGGTCAGTCCCTGCGCGGCGCATACGTGATGCTCAACGACGGCGAGTACAGCGCCGCCACCGAACGTCGGCTGCAGTCCGGGGCCGGCGAACTGGCCATCTCGGTGGGCTGGTTGGCCCACGACTCGGACCGGCTGGCGGACGCCCGCTCGTTCTACTCCGAGGCCCTCGCCACCGCCCGGATGGCCGACGACGCGGCACTGGAGGCGCACGTCTTCTCCAACAGCGCCTTCCTGGCCCGGGACGCCGGACGGGCCCGGGAAGCACTCCGGGCGGCCCAGGCCGGACAGGCCGCAGCCCGGCACCTGGACTCCGACCGGCTGCTCTCGCTGCTGGTCATGCGGGAGGCCGGGGCCTGGGCACTGCTGCGCGACCGGGCCGCCTGCGAACGGGCGTTGGGGCGAGCGCACACGCTCTTCGACCGCGGCGAGTCGGAGGCCGACCCGGAGTGGATGAGCTTCTTCGGCGAAGCCGAGATCGCCGGCCTCGAAGCCCAGTGCTGGTCCGCGCTGGGCGAGTTCGACCGGGCCACCGAACGGGTCTGCCGGGCGATCTCCCTGCAGGAGCCGCACTTCGTCCGCAACCGGGTCCTCTACACCGCAGAGCTGGCCCACGACCGCCTCGGCCTCGGCGACCTGGCCGGCGCCGCAGTCCACGGCACGGCCGCCGCCACCCTGCTCGGCCAGGTCCGCTCGGCCCGCATCCGCAGCATGCTCGCCGCCACCGCAGACCGCCTCCGCCCACACCGCACCGTCCCCGAGGTGGCCACCTTCCTCACCACCTACGAGGCCGCTTGAACTTCGGCAAACGCATCGGAAGACAGGGGCCCGGGGAACGGCGGCGCCGACCTCTACAAAGGTGATCCGTACGTAAATGGTCAGGCACTTCCGTAGTGACCCGAACCGAACGCCAGCTCAGCCCTGCAGGTGACTGTGGTCGTTCCAGATCTCCACCGCGGGCGCCCCGTACTCCCAGGACAGCACCGACAGCGCCGCCGTCCCGAGCTTGAACCGCTGCGCGAACTCCGGCGGGAGCCCCAGCCAACGCGCCGTCAGAATCCGCAGCAGGTGCCCGTGCGCGAACAGCACCACGTCGTGGTCGGCACAGTGCATGGTGGTGGTCTCCGGATGCGGCTTCCCGTGTGCGGAGTTGAGATCCGCGAGGAAGCCGTCCACCCGCGCCGCCACGTCGGCGAGCTTCTCGCCGCCGGGCACGCCGTCCCGCCAGATCAGCCAGCCGGGGTGGTCGGTGGCCCGGATGTCGGGGCCGGTCCGCCCTTCGTACTGGCCGTAGTCCCACTCCAGCAGTTCGTCCCGGTCGGTCGCCCGGTCGCCGAAACCGGCCAGCTCGCAGGTCTCCTTGGCCCGGGACAGCGGGCTGGTGTAGACGGTGGCGTCCGGCAGTCCGTTCCACGGAGCCTTCGCCAGCCGGGCCCCGAGGGCGAGGGCCATCCCGCGGCCCTCCTCGGTGAGCGGGACATCGGTACGGCCGGTGTGCTGACCGCTGGCCGACCAGGCGGTCTCACCGTGCCGGACAAGCACGATACGGGCGGGCATGAGCGGACTCCTCGCAGACAGGGGGCTGCTTCGACCTCCCCATGATCCCTCACAGCCCGGGCACTTCGAGTCAACCGTCCAGCGTCCGGATGGCCCCGGAAGGTCCGGGGAGCGCATTCCGGGGTGGTTTGTCGGTGCCGGGTGCGAGACTTGGCCGCACCATGAACGTCTTGACCTACGGGCAGGCGGAGCCGGTCGCGCGGCGGCTCCGTGATCTGCGCGGCCCGGCGCCGCAGCGCAGCCTCGACGCCCGGGCGCTGGCCGCGCTCGCGGCCAATCCGGGGTGCCGCCGTCGCGCGGTGCTGGACGCGGCGGGGGTGGACAAGGGCGCGGTCGCCGAGCGGCTCGGGCATCCGGCACCGTTCGGGCAGTCCCCGTTCGCGATCACCCGGGGGAACGTCTTCGAGGCCAGGCTCAAGGCCGACGGCTACGCGGCGCTGCTGGAGCCGCTCCGTCGGCTGCTCGGCGCACCGCCGGAGGGCGTCGAGCTGGCGGTGCCGGATCTGCTGCCGCGCTCGGCCCCCGCGACCCGGGCCGAGCGGACCGCTCAGGCGCTGGCCGAGGCCGCCGCCGATCCCGGGCGCTGGACACTGCTCGACCACCCGATGTTCCGGCTCACCGTGGCGGGCAGCCCGGCCTACCTGGAGCCGGACGCAGTGGTGGTGCACGGCGGGCGCTGCACGGTGGTGGAGATCAAGTCCTTCCCGATCATCGACGGCTCGGCCGACCCGGCGAAGGTCGGGGCAGCCGCCCGGCAGGCGGCGGTGTACGTGCTGGCGCTGCAGGAGACGGCGGCCGGGCTGGCCGGTACGACGGCCGATCAGTCCCCGTACGCCACCGACGAGTTCCCCGGCAGCCCCGAGCTGAGTGTGCTGCTGGTCTGCCCGAGGGACTTCACCAACCGGCCGACGGCCACCGCCGTGGACGTCCGCCGCGAGCTGGCCACCACCCGCCGGCAGCTGGCCCGGCTGACCGGGATCGAGCAGCTGCTCGACGCCCTTCCGGCCGGCACCAGCTTCGACCTGGCACCGGATCAGGCCGGGGCGCCGACCCGCCCGGTGGCCGCACTCACCGAGTCCGTCGAATCCGTCCCGGCCGCCTACAGTCCGGACTGCCTCTCCACCTGCGAGCTGGGTTTCCACTGCCGGGCGCAGGCCCGCTGCGCGGACGCGGTGGAGCAGCTCGGCCGGGGTGTCCGGGGCGAGTTGGGCAGCCTCCGGACGGTCACCGCCGCGCTCGCGGCCGCCACGGCCCAGGGCCCGCAGGCCGACAGCGAGGCCGCCGCCCGGCTGGCGCACGCGGCAGCCCTACGCGCCGAAGCCCTCGCAGCCAACGGGGCCAACGGGGCCGGCCGGTGAGCCTGCTCGCCACCCTGGCCCGGCTGGAGGCCGTCCGCAGCGGGCACGCCGAGCCGCTGGCCACCGTCCGCCACCGGCATCTGTCCGACCGGCCGATGGTGCTGGTCCCGCTGGCCGCCGCCGGTGAGGCGGGGGCGCCGCTCGCGGTGCTGCTCGGCACCGAGCGGGCGGCGCCCCGGCTGCACCTGGTGCCGCAGCCGCTGAACCGCAGTCAGCGCTTCGAGTTCCTGGCCGGCTTCGCCGCCGAGCTGGTGCCCTACCTGGAGTCGTACGGCGCCGAGGTCGAGCAGATCGAGCGCACCGAGAAGGACCCGGAGACCGGCGAGAAGACCCAGGCCTTCCGCGAACTCTGCGCCGACGCCCCCCAGTTGATCGTGCCGAACAGCGGTTCCGTGCAGCACCTGGCACTGCTCGGCCGGTCCACCCGGTTCCGCCGCACCGCCGAGGATCCGGACCCGGGGCCCTACCCCGCGCCGACCAGGGTGCCGCTGCTGGGCCGCTGGCTGACGCATCTGACCGAGCGGGCCCAGGTGCCGGGGTCCAGCTTGCTGCTGCCGATGACCGGGCTGCTGTCCCGGCACTGGGCGACCGGCCAGAGCCACCTGGAGGATCAGCACCTCGGTGCCCAACTCGCCTGGCACCGGCCGCCGTTCGGTATCGGCGGGGCCGAGCTGGCCACCAGGGTGGAGACCGAGCGGGATGCCGCCGGCCAGTTGCTCCACCCACCGGCCGGCCCCGCCACCGACCCGGCCTTCGACGCCCGGGTGCTGGCCCCGGCCATCACCCGGCACGACACCGCACTGGCCGCACTGGCAACCACCCAGAGCGACCCGGCCCGCCTCCGGGTGAAACAGACCACCGAAGAGCTGCACGCCGTGCTGCTCCAGGTGCTGCTGCCCACCTGGCAGGACGTCTGGCGCGGCCTCGACCTGCTCCGCGCCCTCCCCCCGGCCGCCCACCTGGCCGAGCGCTGGGAGGGCGACCGCTGGTCCTACACCGGTCACCGCGACCGGCTGGCGGCCGGCGAGCCCCCGCAGCCCAAGCAGGACGACGCCGTCACCGCCGCCCGCAAACTGGCCCAGCGGGAGCGCGAGCAGGCCCGGCTGGACGTCCACGAGGCGCTGGACGACCCGCTGGCGATGGCCGAGCACCGGCTGTCCGGCGAGGCGTTCGCGGGGGTGGTCACCGAGGTGGTCCCGGAGTACGACACCTCGGGCCGCTCGCCCAAGCCCCGTCCGCTGCTGGTGATCCGCACCACCGACCGCCCGCACGCCGACCAGGGCCGCAAGGTGTACCGGGCCAACCACAGCTCGGCCCAGGAGGCGGTGATCGTCGGGTCCGACCCGGCCGAAGGCACCGTCACCGTCCGGGTGCTGAACGGGATGGGCCGGAAGAAGGAGCCGGAGCCGGGCAGCCTGCCCGAGCCCGGGGAGCGGATCGTGCTGACCCTGTTCGAGCTGACGCCCCGCCAGTCCGCCCCGCTCCCCGAGCCGGACGACACGCCGTGGACGCACGGCGGGCCGCCCGGCGGCAGCGATCGTTCGCCTACCGCCACCGAAGAGTGGGAATGACCACCGGCATGACCATCAGTCCGACCAGCAGTCCGACCAACGAGCGCCCCGACCAGAATCCCGGTGCCGCCGCCGACTCCGCCGTGGCCGCGATCCTGGCCGCCACCGTCCACCCCGCCCCGGGCGCCCCGCGCGGGGTGGTGGTCGACTCACCGCCCGGCGCGGGCAAGTCGACCCTGGTGGTGCGGGCCGCCCGGGAGCTGGTGGCGGGCGGCGAGAAGCTGATGATCGTGGCCCAGACGAACAGTCAGGTGGACGACCTGGTCGCCCGGTTGGCCGAGAAGGGCCCGGACCTCACGATCGGTCGGCTGCACGCCGCCGACAGCAAGCCCGCCGCCGAGCTGTCCCGGTACGCCAATGTCACCGCCGCGCCGAAGGTCGGCGACCTGCTGGAGCAGGACGTGGTGATCTCCACCGCCGCCAAGTGGCAGTGGGTGAAGACCGAGACGCGCTGGCGGCACGCGATCGTGGACGAGGCGTACCAGATGCGCTCGGACGCGCTGCTCGCGGTGGCCGGGCTGTTCGAGCGGGCCCTGTTCGTCGGCGACCCCGGCCAGCTGGACCCGTTCACGGTGGTCGGCACCGACCAGTGGGCGGGCCTGTCCTACGACCCGTCCAGCAGCGCGGTGGTCACCCTGCTCGCGCACAACCCGGAGATCCGGCCGCACCGCCTGCCGGTCTCCTGGCGGCTGCCGTACTCCGCCGCGCCGCTGATCTCGGCCGCCTTCTACCCGTACACCCCGTTCCGCTCCGGCACCGGCCCGGACGACCGGCGGCTGACCACCACCACCACCGCCCCGGACGGCTCCGCGCTGGACGCCGCGATCGACGAGGCGGCCGAGCACGGCTGGGCACTGCTGGAGCTGCCCGCCCGGCACACCGTGCGGACCGACCCGCAGGCGGTGGCCGCCACCGCCGCCACCGTGCACCGGCTGCTCACCCGGGGGCTGACCGCCCACTCGGAGCAGGGCAGCACCCCGCTCACCGCCGACCGGATCGCGGTCGGCACCGCCCACCGGGACCAGGCGGCCGCCGTCCGGGCCGAGCTGCTGCGGCTCGGCGTGCCGGTGGACGGCTCGGCAGGCCCGGCCGTCACCGTGGACACCGCGAACCGTCTGCAGGGCCGCGAGTACGACGTCACCGTCGTGCTGCACCCGCTCTCCGGCCGCCCGGACGCCACCGCCTTCCACCTGGAGACCGGGCGGCTCTGTGTGCTCGCGTCCCGGCACCGGCACGCCTGCATCGTGGTGGCCAGGGCCGGTATCCCGGAGCTGCTGGACGAGCATCCGGCGACCGAGCCGGTCCAGCTCGGGGTGACGATGAAGTTCCCGGACGGTTGGGAGGCCAACCACGCGGTGCTGGCCCAGTTGAACGAGCACCGGGTACAGGTCCACTGACGGGGGCGCGCGGCCGGGGAATAGCGCCTGCACGTGCACCGTTCCGTTACCGGCCGTTCCCGCGCGACAATGGACGGCAGCCCCCTCACCCGCCATCTCGGAGGTGTCTCCCCATGCCCGACCGCCATCCGCCGGTGTCCGCCCAGCCGGTCGACCGCGAAGCCGTACCGCCACTCCCGGCGCAGTCCGGTTCCTCCGCTGGCGAGCCGAGCAGCACTCCGCCCACCGCCGAGACCCCGCCGCCGCGCCGCCTGCGCCCGGCCCAGCTGCTGTTCGAGCCGACGGCTGCGGAGCCCGAGGAGGAACGGTTCTTCGATCTGGAGTCGATCGACGACCCGGCCGAACTGCTCCGCCGCTCCACCGAGTTGACCCTGGCCTTCCGGGTCGCCGCCGAGCGGGCCGCCGACTTCCAGGCGATCGCCGCCGCCCAGCTCGCGGACACCCGCCGGTTCGACGCGCTCTCGCCGGCCGAGATCGCCACCCGGATCGACTGGACGCCGGACTACGCGGCCAGGATGGTCGAGTACGGCCGCACCCTGATCCGGCAGCAGCACAGCGGCGAGCAGCACTAGGCCCTTCGACACGCCTCTGGCATATGCAGGCGGGAAGGGTACGCCCCTCCCCCGCCCGCTGTCCGCCGAACGTCACTTTCCCGGCGCGGCTCACCCCGGCCGGGCCAGTCTGCTGCCCGTGGACATCTGGACGTATCAATCCGTGGAGTACGTCACCGTGGCCGGGGAGTCCTGGCTGGCCTCCGCGAGTGAGTACCCGCGCAGTATGCGCGCCCTCTGGGAGTCACGCCCCTGGGCGCCGACCGTCCTGCCCTGCGGGCGGGCCTTCGACGTGATCAGCATGCCGGCCCTGTTCGGCCGCGCCGTGCTGGACGAACTCTGGGCCACCGGCCCGGGCTGCGGTCCGGTCGCCTCCTTCCGGGGGCGGACCCTGCTGTTCGTCCAGCCGGGCGCGGCGCCCCGGCTCCGTACCCTGCTGGCCTGGGAGGAGTGGGCCCGCGAGGTGCCGCCACTGCTCTGCCACGGGCAGGGCGACGCGGTGACCGTGCCGCCGATCCAGCGGATGGTGGACGCCCCGGCCTCGCCCGGCCAGGGCGCCGGTCGCTGGATCGTCGCGCCGGACTCCCGGGAGCCCTGGCTGCCGGGCGCCGCCACCGTGCTCTGGGCCTGCGTCCGGGCCTCCCGGGCCAAGGCGCCGGCCGAGCCCACCGAGGCCTGAAACCGATTTTGGTTCCGCCGGATCACGCTGCTAATGTTTTCCACGTCAGACAGGCGCCGCTAGCTCAGTTGGTTAGAGCAGCTGACTCTTAATCAGCGGGTCCGGGGTTCGAGTCCCTGGCGGCGCACAGACGGTCGGAAGGCCCCCACCTCACGGTGGGGGCCTTCCTTCGTTTCCAGGGGTGCTCAGCCGGAACAGCCCTCCGCCGAGGCGGAGGGCCACCCGTCCGTCAGCGCCCGCGCAGCGAGCGGTAGTTCTCCACCAGCGCGGCGGTCGAGCTGTCCAGCGCCTCGGTACCCTCGCCGGTCAGCAGCACCGGCTCGATCCGCTTGGCCAGCACCTTGCCGAGCTCGACGCCCCACTGGTCGAAGGAGTCGATGTTCCACACCGCGCCCTGGACGAACACCTTGTGCTCGTACAGCGCGACCAGCTGGCCGAGCACCGACGGGGTGAGCTCGGCGGCCAGCACGGTGCTGGTCGGGTGGTTGCCCTTGAAGGTCTTGTGCGGGACCAGCTCGGCGGGCACGCCCTCGGCGGCGACCTCCTCGGCGGTCTTGCCGAAGGCCAGCGCCTGGGTCTGGGCGAAGAAGTTGGCCATCAAGAGGTCGTGCTGGGCGGCCAGCGCCGGGCTCAGCTCGGCGACCGGCTTCGCAAAGCCGATGAAGTCGGCCGGGATCACCTTGGTGCCCTGGTGCAGCAGCTGGTAGTAGGCGTGCTGGCCGTTGGTGCCGGGGGTGCCCCAGACCACCGGGCCGGTCTGCCAGTCCACCGGGTTGCCCTCGCGGTCCACCGACTTGCCGTTGGACTCCATGTCGAGCTGCTGGAGGTAGGCGGTGAAGCGGGCCAGGTAGTGCGAGTACGGGAGCACCGCGTGCGCCTGGGCGTCGAAGAACGCGCCGTACCAGACGCCCAGCAGGCCGAGCAGCAGCGGGACGTTCTCCTCCGCGGGCGCGGTGCGGAAGTGCTCGTCGACCAGGTGGAAGCCGGCCAGCATCTCGCGGAAGTGGTCCGGTCCGATCGCGATCATCAGCGAGAGGCCGATCGCCGAGTCGAAGGAGTAACGGCCGCCGACCCAGTCCCAGAACTCGAACATGTTGGCCACGTCGATGCCGAAGTCGGCCACCCCGGCCTCGTTGGTGGAGAGCGCCACGAAGTGCTTGGCGACCGCCTCCTGGCCGGCCCCCAGCTCACCGAGCAGCCACTCGCGGGCCGAGGTGGCATTGGTGATGGTCTCGATCGTGGTGAAGGTCTTGGACGCCACGATGAACAGCGTCTCGGCGGCGTCCAGGTCGCGGACCGCCTCGTGCAGGTCCGCGCCGTCCACGTTGGAGACGAAACGCACCGTCAGGTCGCGCTGGGAGTAGGAGCGGAGTACCTCGTACGCCATCGCGGGGCCGAGGTCGGAGCCGCCGATGCCGATGTTGACGATGTTCCTGATCCGCTTGCCGGTCTGTCCGGTCCACTCGCCGGAGCGGACCTTGTCGGCGAAGGCGGCCATCCGGTCCAGCACCGCGTGCACGGCGGGCACCACGTTCTCGCCGTCCACCTCGACCACCGCGCCGCGCGGGGCGCGCAGGGCGGTGTGCAGGACGGCCCGGTCCTCGGTGATGTTGATCTTCTCGCCGCGGAACATCGCGTCGCGCAGCTCGGCGACGCCGGTGGCGGCCGCCAACTCCCGCAGCAGGCTCAGGGTCTGGCCGGTCACCAGCTGCTTGGAGTAGTCCACCAGCAGGTCGCCGACCCGCAGCGTGTACTCGGCCCCGCGGCCGGGGTCGGCCGCGAACAGCTCGCGCAGGTGGGTGTCACCGAACTCCTCCCGGTGCTTGGCCAGTGCCGTCCACTGCGGCAGCCGGTCCAGGGGGGTGCGGTTCAGCGCCGTCATCGGTTGCTCCTCGAAGTCATCCGGTTGTGAGTACCGGCAGGGCCCAGCGGGAGGGTGACGCGAGGTCCGGCGGTAGTACAGGTGTGGTGCGCCGACTCCGTTGACGGCCTGCCCGGGCCAGCCTAACCGCCCTGGCGGACCGTCACCCTCGCCGCCACCTGCGGTCACGGACACTTCGTCGGTTCCACCCCTGCCGGTCACTTGCGCCGGGAGCGCAGGTCGAGCTTGCGCATCACCTGGTCGGCGATCTCCGGGTCGCCGCCGAGCTCGCCCCGGGCGGCGAGCACCTCGCGGCGGGAGGCGGCGATCATCTCCTGCTCGAGGTCGGCGGCGGCCTGCCACTGGACGAACCGCTCCCTGGCCTCCTGCGCCTCCTCCTCGGCGTACCTCTCCGGGCAGAGCCTGGCCAGCCGGTCGTGCTGACGCTCCCGCAGCCGCTCGACCACCTCGGGCTGCAGGTCGCGCTCGTCCTCCAGCTCGCCGAGCCGGGTCAGCCCGGCTTTGGCAGCCCGCCACCACAGCTGCTTGACCGCCTCCTCGTGCGCGTCCGCCGCGCCGCCGAGGCCGAGCATCCTGACCACCAGAGGCAGCGTCAGACCCTGGACCAGCAGGGTGAACAGCACCACCGCGAAGGCGACCACCATGATCTCGTCCCGCCCGGGGAAGGCCGCGCCGCCGTCGATGGTGAGCGGGATGCCGAGCGCCAGCGCGACCGTCGCCACCCCGCGCATCCCGGACCACCAGAGCACCACGGTCTCCCGCCAGCTGATCGGGGTGTCCTCGTCCGCCCGGCTGACCCGCTTGGAGATCCAGGCGGCCGGCAGCAGCCAGAGCAACCGGACCAGCACCAGCGCGCCGACCACCCAGGCCGCGTCACCCACCATGCCGTGCCAGCTGTCCCTGACCTCCTCCATCAGCGGGGCCAGCTCCAGCCCGATCAGCCCGAACGCGACGCCGGTGATCAGGATCTCGACGATCTCCCAGAAGGCGTTGCCGACCAGCCGGTACGCCACGTCGTCGGCGTCGGCCGCCCGGTCCGCCAGGTAGAGCGCGCAGACCACCACGGCCAGCACGCCGGAGCCGTGGATCTCCTCGGCCAGCACGTAGGCGGCGAACGGCACCAGCAGGTTGAGTGCGACCTGCTGGGTCGGGTCCTCGAGCAGACCGGCCAGCTTGGCGTTCAGCCAGCCCAGCGCGATCCCGACCACCACCGCGACCACCGCCGAGAGCACGAACCGCAGCGCCGCCTGGCTCCCCGAGAAGTCCCCGGTCACCACCGCCTCGACGGCCACCGAGTAGATGACGATCGCGGTCACGTCGTTGAACAGGCCCTCGCTCTCCAGCACCGCGACCAGCCGCCGGGGCAGTCCCACGCTGCCCGCCACCGCGACGGCCGCGACCGGGTCGGGCGGCGAGACCAGCGCCCCGAGGGCGACGGCGGCCGCCAGCGGGAGGGTGGGCATCAGCCAGTGGAAGACCCCGGCCACCACCGTGGTGGTGACGATCACCAGGGCGACCGCGAGCAGCAGGATCGAGCGGATGTTGGCCCGGAAGTACCGGACCGAGGAGCGCCGGGCCACCGCGAAGATCAGCGGTGGCAGCACCAGCGGCAGGATCAGCTCGGGGTTGACGGTGATGTCCGGCACCTGCGGCAGCCAGGCGAACAGCAGCCCGATCGCGGTCATCAGCACCGGCTGCGGCACTCGGCTGAGCCGGGCCACCGGGATGGTCACCACCGAGGCGAGCAGCACCAGGAAGAGCAGTGACAGCTGAGCCACGGAGTGACGTCCTCTCGGTTCTGACGGACCCTCGGGTCAGGATAAATCTGACAATGCGCCAAGCCGTGCTCCGGCGCGCCGCCGGGTACTTGACTTCAAGCGCACTTGAACATCGAGAGTGGGCGGCAGAAGCCGACGAACCAAGAGGAGCGGTCCCATGCTGGCGTCGATGTTCAACGAGCCCGGTGGCCCCGAGGTGCTGTACGTGGCGGAGCTGCCGGTGCCCGTAGCGGGCCCGGGCGAGGTGCTGATCCGGGTGCTGGCGGCCGGTATCCAGCCGGCCGACACCGCCGTCCGGGCCGGCTGGAGCCCGCCGGGCGCGGAGATCACGTACCCGGCGATCCCGGGCAACGAGTTCGCCGGGGTGGTCGAGCAGCTCGGCGCGGGCAGCTTCGGCTGGGAGGTGGGCGACGAGGTGCTCGGCTTCCGGCTGCTGAACTGCCACGCCCAGCACGTCACGGTGGACAGCGCCCAGCTGGTGGCCAAGCCCGCCGCGATGAGCTGGGCCGAGGCCGGGTCGTTCTCCGCCTCCGCGCAGACCGCGCACGTCGCACTGACCGAGCTGAAGGTCGGCCGGGGCGACACGGTGCTGATCCACGGCGCGTCGGGCGGGGTCGGCACGGTAGCCGTCCAGCTGGCCCGGGCCTGGGGCGCCACCGTGATCGGCACCGCGAGCGAGCGCAACCACGCCTACCTGCGCGAGCTCGGCGCGATCCCGGTCACGTACGGCGAGGGCCTGGCCGACCGGGTCCGCAAGCTGGCACCCGACGGCGTGGACGCCGCACTGGACGCGGCCGGGCGGGGCGCCCTGGAAGCCTCGCTCGAGCTGGTCCCCGACCGGTCCCGGATCGGCACCATCGTCGACTACCCCGGCGCCCAGCGGCTCGGCCTGACCGCCCTGCGCGGCCCGCGCACCGCCACCCGGCTGGCCGAGCTGACCGAGCTCTGGGAGTCCGGCGCACTCCGGCTGGAGATCGCCGCGACCTTCCCGCTGTCCCGCGCCGCCGAGGCCCACCGCCTGGTGGAGGACGGTCACGTCCGGGGCAAGGCGGTGATCACCCCCTGGGGGAACTGATTTCTGCTTTCCGCTGCTGACCAGGTAATGTTCTCTTCGTCAGCACGCGCCGCTAGCTCAGTTGGTTAGAGCAGCTGACTCTTAATCAGCGGGTCCGGGGTTCGAGTCCCTGGCGGCGCACAGACGGTCGGAAGGCCCCCACCTCACGGTGGGGGCCTTCCTTCGTTCTCAGCTCGGTCAGCCGAAGTAGCTGTCGAAGTTCTTCGAGAACTCCCGGACCCCGTTGTACTGGTCCCAGTTGATCGACCAGGTCATCAGGCCGCGCAGGTTGGGCTGGGCCCCGCTGCGCGGGACGTAGGTGCCGCAGTTGGTGAGCTTGGTCAGGCAGTCCAGGGCCTTGTTGACCTCGGTCGGGCTGACGTAGCCGTTACCGGCGTTGGTGGTGGCCGGCATGCCGATGGCGAGCTGGGAGGCGGCCAGCGCGGGGAACATGTTGGCGGTGTTGCCCGCCACCGGGAAGCCCTTGAGCAGCATGTCGGTCATCGCGACGTGGAAGTCGGCGCCGCCCATCGAGTGGTACTGGTTGTCCAGGCCCATGATCGAGCCGGAGTTGTAGTCCTGGACGTGCAGCAGGGTGAGGTCGCCCCGCATCGCGTAGATCACCGGCAGATAGGCACCCGCCCTCGGGTCCTGGCCGCCCCAGGGGCCGGAGCCGTAGTACTGGTAGCCGAGCTGGACGAAGAAGGTCTCCGGGGCCATGGTCAGCACGAAGTTCTGGCCGTACTTGGCCTTGAGCGTCTTCAGCGCCGAGATCAGGTTGACCACCACCGGCGAGGTGGGGTTCTTGAAGTCGGTGTCCCCGGTGTTCAGCGACAGCGAGTGGCCCTCGAAGTCGATGTCCAGGCCGTTCAGGCCCCACCTGTCGATGATCGCGGAGACCGAGCTGACGAAGGTGTCCCGGGCCGCCGTGGTGGTGAGCTGGACCTGGCCGTTCTGGCCGCCGATCGAGATCAGCACCTTCTTGCCCTTGGCCTGCTTGGCCGCGATCGCCGCCTTGAAGTCGGCGTCCGACTCCACCCCGGCGCACTCGGTGGCCGGGCAGCGGTTGAACCGGATGTCGCCCGAGGTCACCGAAGTCGGCTCGCCGAACGAGAGGTTGATGACGTCCCAGGAGTCCGGGATGTCGGCGACCTTGGTGTAGCCGGCGCCGTTGGCGAAGCTGGCGTGCAGATAGCCGACCAGCGCGTGCGCGGGCAGGCCGTTCGGCGGCGCGGTCGGCGACTGCGAGGTGGAGGGAGACGGGGACGGCGAGGCCGAAGCGGAGGCCGACGGCGAGGCGGAGACCGAGGGGGACGGCGGCGGGTCGGTGACCACGGTGCCGCTCGGCGAGGGGCTCGGCGCGCCGGGGCCGTCCAGTGAGAGGTCGTCGGCGTAGTAGGTGCCCTGGCCGTACCAGCCGTGGGTGTACACGGTGGCGCTGGTCTGCGAGGCGGTGGTGGTGAAGCTGACGGAGAGCTTCTGGAAGGCACCGCCGGTGCTCGGGGTCCAGGTGCTGGTGCCGCCGTCCACGCCCAGGTAGACGTACGCGCCCTTGACCCAGCCGGTCAGCTGGTACGTGGTGCTGGGCTTGACCGTGACGGTCTGGCTGCACTTGGCCGAGTCGCTCGCCGAAGCGGCCCCGGCCAGCGCGTAACTGCCGGTCCTGGCTTGGCTGGTGACGCTGCCGAGCCCGCCGGTGCAGCTCCACGGGGAGACGCTGCCGGTCTCGAAGCCGCCGTTGCCGAGGAACTCGCTGGCGCTCGCGGTCGGGGCCAGGGTGAAGCTGAGGGCGACGGCGCCAGCCGCGGCCGTGCTCCAGGCGGTCGCGGCGGCGACCACTCTTCTGGTGGTTCGGGGAGTTCGCATGTGGGGGATGCTCCTGCCTCGATCTGTGGGGGTCGTCCAACTCGCCTCGGGGGGAGGCTCGGTGTGGGGAGCACGGATTGGACTGGACCACTGAACCGGCTCCGCCGCACGGGTGTCAATGGTCTCGACCAATGGCCGGGCTGACGGTCCGTGAGGAGCAACCCCGGTTGCGACCCGCCCGGGGCGCCCGTTGCATGGAGGGGTGACCGAGCCCGGCTATCTCAGGTACCCGCACCTGCGCGGCAGCCTGCTCACCTTCACCGCCGAGGACGATGTCTGGGCCGCCCCGCTGGCCCCGGACGGCACGGTCGGCCGGGCCTGGCGGGTGAGCTGCGACCGGACCCGGGTCAGCGACCCCCGGCTCTCCCCGGACGGCGCCACCATCGCCTGGACCAGCTGGCTCACCGTCATCCCCGAGGTGTGGACCGCCCCTTCGGACGGCGGCCAGGCCACCCGGCTGACCCACTGGGGCAGCCAGGACACCCGGGTGCGCGGCTGGCTGCCGGACGGCGAACTGCTCGCCCTGACCTCGTACGGGGAGCCGTTCGCCCACTACACCTGGGCCTGGGCGCTGCCCCCGGACGGCTCGCCCGGCCGCCGGATGCCCTGGGGCCCGATCAGCGACGCCCAGCAGGACGCCCTGCACACCGTGCTGCTCACCGCCGCCGCCCCGCACGAACCCGCCGCCTGGAAGCGCTACCGGGGCGGCGCCACCGGCCGGCTCTGGCTCGGCACCACCCAGCTGCTCCCGGACCACCCCGGCCACCTGGCCTCCCCGATGCTCATCGGCCCGCCCCATGACCCGAGGGTCGCCTTCCTCTCCGACCACGAGGGCGTCGGCAACCTCTACTCCTGCCGCCCCGACGGCACCGGCCTGCGCCGGCACACCGACCACGCCGCGTACTACGCCCGCGAGGCGGCCGGCGACGGCACCCGGATCGTCTACCAGCACGCGGGCGACCTCTGGCTGCTGGACAGCCTGGACCACCCGCACCCGCGCCGACTGGACGTCCCGCTCGGCGGCTCGCGCTCGGGCCGCCGCCCGTACCAGGTGCCGACGGCCAGTCAGGTCAAGGATCTGGCCTGCGACTCCACCGGCCGGGCCAGCGCGATCACGGTGCGCGGCAGCCTGTACTGGCTCACCCACCGGGACGGCCCGGCCCGGGTGCTGGCCGACACCCCGGGGGTGCGGACCAGGCTGCCGGTCCTGCTCGGCCACAGCGGGCAGCTCGCCTGGGTCACCGACGCCGAGGGCGCCGACGCGATCGAGCTGGCCCACGTCCCCAGCCGGGGCGGACCGGAGACCCCGCCGCGCCGGATCGCCGCAGGACAGCTCGGCCGGGTGCTCGAACTGACCGCCGCGCCGGACGGCCAGACCCTCGCCGTGGTCACCTCGGACGGCCGGCTGCTGCTGGTGGCCACCGCCGACGGCACCGTCACCGAGGCGGCCAGCTCCCGGTACGGCCCGGTCGGCAGCGCGGCCTTCTCGCCGGACTCGCAGTGGCTGGCCTGGTCCCAGCCGGTGGCCGGCCGCTCGCTGCGCTCGATCCAGCTGGCCCGGGTGGCCGATCCTGCGCAGACCATCGACGTCACCGGCGGCCGGTTCGAGGACGAGCACCCGGTCTTCACCCGGGACGGCCGCTTCCTGGTCTTCCTCTCCTGGCGCGGCTTCGACCCGGTGCACGACGTGCACACCGGCGACATGTCCTTCCCGCTCGGCTGCCGCCCGTACCTGGTGCCCCTGGCGGCCGACACCCCGTCACCCTTCGCCGCCCCGGCCGAGGGCCGGCCCCCGGTCGGCCTGGACCCGGAGCAGACCGGCGGCGACGGCACCGTGACGGTCGACCCGCAGGGCCTGTCGACCCGGCTGGTGCCGTTCCCGGTGATCGCCTCCAAGTACTCGGCCACCTCGGCCGCCCGGGGCGGCCTGCTCTGGCTGCGCTGGCCGATCGCGGGCGCGCTCGGCCAGACCTTCGCCAACCCCGCCGACACCTCGGGCCGCCCGGCGCTGGAGTACTTCGACCTGGCGCAGGGCACCCGCACCACCGTCGCCGAACAGCTGGACGGCTACTCGGTCTCCGGCGACGGCCGCTCGGTCCTGGTGTTCTCCTCCGGCACCCTACGCCTGCTCCAACTCCCCTCCGGAAGCCAGCCGTTGACCGTCGACCTGCGCCGGATCACGCACACCGTGCACCCGGCGCAGGAGTGGCGCCAGGCGTACCGGGAGGCGGCCAGGATCGTCCGGGACCAGTTCTGGGACGCCGGGATGTGCGGCCTGGACTGGCCCGAACTGGTCGAGCAGTACGCCCCGTTGGTGGACCGGGTGGCCAGCCCCGACGACTTCGCCGACCTGCTCCGGGAGCTGCTCGGCGAGCTGGGCACCTCGCATGCCTACGTCTCCGCGTCCCGGCGCAGCGAGGGCCCGGCCCCGGCCGGCCAGCCGCTCGGGCTGCTCGGCGCCAACATCCACCGTGCCCCGGACGGCCGTTGGCTGGTCGAGCGGATCCTGCCCGGCGAGTCCTCCGACCCGCGCGCCCGCGCCCCGCTGGCGGGCTACGGGCTGCGCGACGGCGACGAGTTCGTGGCCGTCTCCGGCCGGTCGGCCGACCCGCTGCGCGGCCCCGCCCCGCTGCTCGTGGGCACCGGCGGCACCACCGTCGAGCTCACCTTCCGCTCCGCCGACGGGGCCACCATGCGGCGGATCGCGGTCACCCCGCTGACCGACGAGCGGCCGATCCGCTACCAGGACTGGGTGACCCGACGGCGAAGCCTGGTACGGGAGTTGAGCGACGGCCGGTGCGGCTATCTGCACATCCCGGATCTCGGCGGCTCCGGCTGGGCCCAGTTCAACCGCGACCTGCGGCGTGAACTCGACCACCCCGCCCTGGTGTTGGACGTCCGGGGGAACGCCGGCGGCAACGTCTCCGAGCTGGTGCTGGAGAAGCTCAGCCGCCGGGTGCTGGCCTGGGACCACAGCCGCGGCCGCCATCCGGTCCGCTACCCGAAGGACGCACCGCGCGGCCCGGTGGTGGCGCTGGCCGACCATGCCACCAGCTCGGACGGCGACGTGATCATCACCGCCATCAAACTGCTCGGCCTCGGCCCGGTGGTGGGCAGCCGGACCTGGGGCGGGGTGGTCGGCATGACCGGCCGTCACACCCTGGGCGACGGCACCCAGATCTCGGTGCCGAAGAACGCCTCCTGGTTCACCGGCGGCATCGGCTGGTCGGTGGAGAACCACGGGGTGGCGCCGGACGTACAGGTGGTGCGCGGCCCGCACGAGTGGGCGGCCGCGCTGCACACCGAGCTGGAGGCCGCCGTCCGGCTGGCGCTGGAGCTGCTGGCCGAGCACCCGGCGGCCACTCCCCCGCCGCCGGACGCGCCCCGGCCCGACCTGCGCCGCCCGCCGCTGCCGCCGCGCTGAGAGCCGGGCATGCGAATGGGGCACCTCCGATGGCGGAGGTGCCCCATTGCTTCGGTGCGTCAGTCCCAGGGATCGCCCTCGGCGGTCATCTCCTCGGCCGCCCGGCGATCCTCCTCGGTGGGCTCCGCCTTGTGCATGGCGCTGCGTACGGCGGTGTCGGGGAAGGCGTCGGCCGCCTCGTCGTGGGCGAGCCGCTGCCGCTCGGCCGGGTCCGCGTTCTCGTGGGCCTTGTGCCGGAGTCTGTCCAGAATGCCCATGTCTCCTCCTCCGATCGGTCGGATGACGGGCTGCCACCAATCTTTCACCGGCCACGACGCTCCGCACCCCGGGGCGGGCCGCTCACCCGGACGGCGGAGTGGGCGCGACCGCGGCCGCACTTCTCCCGGCCCTTACGGCACCCGGCCGTTGGGCCTTTGGTCCCCCTCGACTTCGATCCTAGGGCCGTAGCCGACTCATCCGCCTCAGACGGAGGGTGGAGCTGTCAGCCGCTCCTGCAACGCCGCCGGAGCGCCACGCAGCACCGTTCCCCCGAGGTGAACGAGATGGCCCGCCAGCAAGCCGCAGCAGCCGGGACTCCGGCCCCCTCCGACGCCGCCACAGCGGTGGACATCCTGGTCGGCAACGGACAGAAGGCCCTGCAGGAGTACGCCGGGTTCACCCAGGAGAAGATCGACCACATCGTCAAGAAGGCCTCGCTGGCCGCGCTCGCGGCGCACACCCGGCTCGCCGTGCTGGCGGTCGAGGAGACCGGGCGGGGGGTGTTCGAGGACAAGGCCGTCAAGAACATCTTCGCCTGCGAGCACGTCACGCACTCGATGGCCGCCATGAAGACGGTCGGCGTGATCCGCCGGGACGACATCGACGGCATCGTGGAGATCGCCGAGCCGGTCGGTGTGGTCGCGGGTGTCACCCCGGTGACCAACCCGACCTCCACCACCATCTTCAAGGCACTGATCGCGCTGAAGACCCGCAACCCGATCGTCTTCGGCTTCCACCCCGCCGCACAGCGCTGTTCGGCCGAGGCGGCCCGGATCGTCCGGGACGCGGCGGTCGCGGCCGGCGCTCCGGCGCACTGCGTGCAGTGGATCGAGACGCCCTCGATGGAGGCCACCGGGGCGCTGATGAACCACCCGGGCGTGGCCACCATCCTGGCCACCGGCGGCAACGCGATGGTCAAGGCGGCGTACAGCTGCGGCAAGCCGGCGCTGGGGGTCGGCGCGGGGAACGTGCCCGCGTACATCGAGAAGAGCGCGAACCTCAAGCGCGCGGTCAACGACGTGGTGGTCTCCAAGTCCTTCGACAACGGGATGATCTGTGCCTCCGAGCAGGCGGTGATCCTGGATCAGGAGATCTACGGCCCGGCGCTCGGCGAGTTCCGCAAGCTCAAGGCGCACCTGGCCAGCAAGGCCGAGAAGGCGCTGCTCGAGCAGTACATCTTCGGCGTCGGCGAGGACCGGAACTGCGCGGGCGCCAAGCTGAACGCGGCCGTGGTCGGGCAGTCGCCGGTGGCGATCGCCGAGGGGGCCGGCTTCGAGGTCCCGGCGGACACCTCGATCATCCTGGCCGAGGTCGACTTCGTCGGTCCGGACGAGCCGCTGACCCGGGAGAAGCTCTGCCCGGTACTGGCGGTGCTGAAGGCGGACACCCGCAAGCAGGGCCTCAAGCTGGCCACCGAGATGGTGGAGTTCCACGGCCTGGGCCACTCGGCCGCCGTGCACACCGAGGACGAGGCCTTCGCCGAGGAGTTCGGCCACGCGGTCAAGGCCTGCCGGATCATCTGGAACGCACCCAGCTCGCAGGGCGGCATCGGCGATGTCTACAACGCCTTCATGCCCTCGCTGACGCTCGGCTGCGGCTCGTACGGGGCCAACTCGGTCTCCGGCAACGTCACCGCGCTCAACCTCGTCAACATCAAGCGGATCGGGCGGCGCAACACCAACATGCAGTGGTTCAAGATCCCGCCGAAGGTCTTCTTCGAGCGCAACTCCATCAAGTACCTGGCCGACATGCGCGGGGCCCGCAAGGTGGTCATCGTCACCGACCGGACCATGGTGGAGATCGGACACCTGGAGCGGGTCAGGTCGATCCTGAACCGGCGGACCGAGCCGGTCGAGATCCGGGTGCTGGACTTCGTCGAACCGAACCCGAGCATCGACACGGTGGAGAAGGGCGCCGAGCTGATGCGTGGCTTCCAGCCGGACACCATCATCGCGCTCGGCGGCGGTTCGCCGATGGACGCGGCCAAGGTGATGTGGCTGATGTACGAGCACCCGGAGACCGTCTTCGCGGACCTGAAGGAGAAGTTCTTCGACATCCGCAAGCGCGCCTTCACCTTCCCGGACCTGGGCGAGAAGGCCAAGTTGGTCTGCATCCCGACCACCTCGGGCACCGGCTCGGAGGTCACCCCGTTCGCGGTGATCACCGACTCGGAGACCGGCCAGAAGTACCCGCTGGCGGACTACGCGCTGACCCCGAGCGTGGCGATCTGCGACCCGGCACTGACCACCGACCTGCCGAAGGCCGTCACCGCCGACTCCGGCTTCGACGCGCTGACGCACTGCATCGAGACCTATGTCTCGGTCTACGCCAACGACTTCACCGATGGTCTTGCGCTGCAGGGCATCCGGCTGATCTTCGAGAACCTCGAGGAGGCCGTCGTCAACGGGCCTGCCAACCCGGTGGCCCGGGAGAAGATGCACAACGCCGGGACGATCGCCGGCATGGCCTTCGGCTCGGCCTTCCTGGGCGTGGTGCACGCGATGGCGCACACCCTGGGCGCCACCTTCCACGTCGCGCACGGCCGGACCAACGCGATCCTGCTGCCGCACGTGATCCGCTACAACGGCGCCGCCCCGTCCAAGGTGACCAGCTGGCCCAAGTACCAGAGCTACGTGGCTCCGGAGCGCTTCCAGCAGATCGCCAGGATGCTCGGCCTGGCCGCCGAGACCCCCGAGCAGGGCGTCGAGTCGCTGGCCGTGGCGGTCGAGCAGCTGCGCGACAGGGTGGGCATCCCGCAGTCCTTCAAGAACGCGGGCGTGGACGAGACGGCCTTCCTGACGGCGCTGCCGCAGCAGGCGATGTACGCCTACGAGGACCAGTGCGCGCCCGCCAACCCCCGGATGCCGATGCTGGCCGACATGCAGCAGCTGATGCGGCAGGCGTACTACGGGGACCACATCTGAGCCGGGACGAAGGTCCCTTCGAAACAGGACTTTCCGAGCCCGTGTGGCTTTGTGAATGGATTCACAATATAGCTATCGGGCATCGATCCGAAGCGGGAGCAGCAGACCATGAGCACCCAGTACATCGAGAAGCCGCAGAGCGGAGCCTGGGACGGCTTCAAGGGCGGGCTGTGGCGGGACAGCATCGACGTCCGCGACTTCATCCAGCAGAACTACACGCCCTACCTGGGTGACAGCTCCTTCCTGGCCGGCCCGACCGAGCGCACCACGGCGGTCTGGAAGAGGATCACCGACCGGTTCCCCGAGGAGCGCGCCAAGGGCGTCTTCGACGTCGCGTACGACATCCCCTCGACCATCACCGCGCACGCGCCGGGCTGGATCGACCGGGACCGGGAGCTGATCGTCGGCCTGCAGACCGACGCCCCGCTGAAGCGGGCGATCATGCCCTACGGCGGCTGGCGGATGGTGGCCGGTGCCCTGGAGACGTACGGCTACCCGGTCTCCGCCGAGCTGGAGAAGGTCTTCACCGAGTACCGCAAGACCCACAACGCGGGCGTCTTCGACGCCTACACCCCGGAGATCCGGGCCGCCCGCAAGGCCGGCATCGTCACCGGCCTCCCGGACGCCTACGGCCGGGGCCGGATCATCGGCGACTACCGCCGGGTCGCGCTGTACGGCGTGGACCGGCTGATCGAGGTCAAGCTGGCCGAGAAGGCCGAGCTGGACAGGATGCCGAATGACCCGGGCAGGCTCGAGGAGGTGATCCGCGCGCGCGAGGAACTCGCCGAGCAGATCCGCTCGTTGGGCGAGCTCAAGCAGATGGCGGCCTCCTACGGCTACGACATCTCGGGACCGGCGACCACCGGCCGGGAGGCGATCCAGTGGCTGTACTTCGCCTACCTGGCGGCGGTGAAGGAACAGAACGGCGCAGCGATGTCGCTGGGGCGGACCTCCACCTTCGTCGACGTCTACCTCCAACGGGACATCTCCGGCGGGCTGTTGACCGAGGAGCAGGCCCAGGAGCTGGTGGACGACTTCATCGTCAAGCTGCGGATCGTCCGCTTCCTGCGCACCCCCGAGTACGACGAGCTGTTCTCCGGCGACCCGACCTGGGTGACCGAGTCGATCGGCGGCATCGGCGAGGACGGCCGCCCGCTGGTGACGCGCTCGTCGTTCCGCTACCTGCAGACCCTGTACAACCTCGGCCCGGCCCCCGAGCCGAACATGACGGTCTTCTGGTCGCCGCAACTACCGCAGGGCTTCAAGGAGTTCTGCGCCCAGGTGTCGATCGACACCTCCAGCGTGCAGTACGAGTCGGACGAGCTGATGCGCCCCCGGTTCGGTGACGACACCGCGATCGCCTGCTGCGTCTCGGCGATGGCGGTCGGCAAGCAGATGCAGTTCTTCGGCGCCCGGGTGAACCTCGCCAAGACCCTGCTCTACGCGGTCAACGGCGGCCGGGACGAGAAGTCCGGCGCCCAGGTCGGCCCGGAGTCGGGACCGATCACCAGCGAGGTGCTGGACTACGACGAGGTGCTGGCCCGCTTCGACCAGCAGATGGAGTGGCTGGCCGAGACCTACGTGCACGCGCTGAACGTCATCCACTTCATGCACGACAAGTACGCCTACGAGCGGATCGAGATGGCGCTGCACGACCGCGACATCCGGCGCACGATGGCCTGCGGCATCGCCGGTCTCTCGGTCGCCGCCGACTCGCTCTCCGCGATCAAGTACGCCAAGGTCAGCCCGGTCCGGGACGAGACCGGCCTGGTGACCGACTACCTGATCGAGGGCGAGTACCCGGCGTACGGCAACAACGACGACCGGGTCGACGGGATCGCGGTCTGGCTGGTCGAGGAGTTCATGCGGAAGATCCGCAAGCACCCGACCTACCGGGGCGCCGAGCACACCCAGTCGGTGCTGACCATCACCTCGAACGTGGTCTACGGCAAGAAGACGGGCAACACCCCCGACGGCCGCCGGGCCGGCGAGCCGTTCTCCCCGGGCGCCAACCCGATGAACGGCCGGGACAGCCACGGCTACGTGGCCAGCGCCCTGTCGGTCGCCAAGCTGCCGTACCAGGACGCCGAGGACGGCATCTCGCTCACCAACACCGTCACCCCGGACGCGCTCGGCCGGACGCCGGAGGAGCGGATCCGCAATCTGGCCGGGGTGCTGGACGGCTACATGGCCTCCGACGGCTTCCACATGAACGTCAACGTGCTGAACCGCGACACCCTGCTGGATGCCATGAAACACCCGGAGAACTACCCCCAGTTGACCATCCGGGTCAGCGGCTACGCGGTCAACTTCGTCCGGCTGACCCGCGAGCAGCAGCTCGACGTGCTCAACCGAACCTTCCACGGCTCGCTGTAGCCAGACTCAGGAGGTCCTGCCATGGCCGTCATGCTCGGCACCGACATCCCGATCGGCGCGCCCGCCGGATCGGTGCACTCCTGGGACCTCTCCACCGGTGTGGACGGCCCCGGCACCCGCTTCGTCACCTTCCTCGCCGGGTGCCCGCTGAACTGCCTGTACTGCCACAACCCCGACACCATGAAGATGCGCAACGGCAAGCGCACCAGTGCCGACGAGGTACTGGCCGAGGCCGCGAAGTACACCACCTTCATCCGGGCCTCCGGCGGCGGCGCCACCATCAGCGGCGGCGAACCGCTGCTCCAACCGGTCTTCGCCGGGGAGCTGTTCCACCGCTTCAAGCACGAACTCGGCCTGCACACCGCCCTGGACACCTCCGGCTTCCTCGGCGCCCGGGCCACCGACGCGCTGCTGGCCGACGTCGACCTGGTGCTGCTGGACATCAAGTCCTGGGACCGGGAGCTCTACCGCAAGGTCACCGGACGGCAGTTGGACCCGACGCTGGACTTCGCCCGGCGGCTGGCCGAGCTCGGCAAGGAGGTCTGGGTGCGCTTCGTCCTGGTGCCAGGACTGACCGACCCGGTGGAGAACGTCGACGGCGTGGCCGGCTTCGCCGCCTCGCTCGGCAACGTCTCCCGGGTCGACGTGCTGCCGTTCCACAAGCTGGGCGCCGCCAAGTACGAGGCCCTGGGCCAGGACTTCGCGCTCGCCGACACCCCCTCCCCGACACCCGAGCAGGTGGCCGCCGCCCGCGCCGTCTTCGCCGGGCACGGCCTGAACGCCATCTGACCATCACTCACGCAGGAGCACGGTAGCCATGACCACCGCAGCACCCCGGCGCCACCGGGACCACGAGCAGGACGAACACCCCGGCCGCCCCCGGCGGGTGGTCGGCCCGGTGCCCGCGATGGACGGCCGGACGCCGACCGCGCACGACCTGCTCCTGCTGCACTGCCCCAGCTCCCTGCGGCAGACGGTCTCCGGCGGCGAACCCCTGCCGGGCTGGGCCCGTACGGTGCTGCGCGGCAACCCGTGGGTGACCGTCCGGCGCGCGCCCGTGCTGGCCGGCTTCGCCCCCGACAGGGTCCGCTGCACCCGGGACGCGTCGGCCGCCCCCGAGTCCTGGGTCCCGGTCTCCCTGCACGGACCTCGCCTCGACCAGCGGGCCACCGGCTACGCCCCTCGGTCGGCCGTCGCGGTCACCCTCAAGCCCGAGCAACTGCCTTGCCGTCTCCCGCAGTTGGATGCCTCCCGACTCCTGCTCCCGGCGCTGGCGGCGCTCCCCGAAGCCGCCGAGGTGGTCGACAGCCACAACCTGAGCTGGGGCCCGATCGGCGCGGTCGGCTGCGAACTCGCCACCGGCGTCCCGGTCACCGCACCGGACAGCCCGCTCCGGCTGCTGCTCCGCAGCCCGCTGCCGTTCAGCCGCCGCGACGCGCTGCTGCTGCGCCGCAAACTCCGCAAACTCCCGGTCTGGGTCGAAGCCGAGCTGGAGACCCGTCACGGCGCCGTCTCCCTCGCCGAGTACTCCACCTCCCCGCAGTCCCTCACCCTCCACACCCCGGACGGCCCCCGCCTGGTCGGCGACCCCTGGTTCCCGCGCGCCGCCTGAGGCGCCTCTCCAGCGGCCCCGCCGAGCGCTACTCGGCCTCCAGTGCCGCCACCAGCCGTGGCAGGGCGCCGCCGGCCACGGCGAGGGCCAGATGGTCGTGGAAATCCCGGCTGCTGACGATCAGTCCGTCGCGGACCCGCAGCACCTGGATGTTGGCGGCCTCGAAGTTCCGCCCGGTCACCCGGTGGTGTACCTGGTAGTTCCATTCGGCGACGATCACCTCCGGGTCGTCGGTCTCCCGGATCACCACATCCTTCGAGGTCAGCTCCATCGGCGAGGCCTCGGAGACCTCCGCGAACCGCGCCGCGAGTGCGGCCCGCCCCTCGAACAGGCGGGGCCCGACCGGCGCGAAGACGGTCTCCACCACGGCATCCTCGGCGTAGAGCTCGGCCAGCTCCGCGAACCGCCCCGCGGTGATGCCCTCGAGCAGCTTCCGGAAGACCTCGCGCGGTGACAGTGAATCGGACATGATCAACCCCCGGTCGGATCGGTCACTAGAATCGGACTAGCGACTCAGGTTACCGACGATACGGACTGGCGACTCCGGTTGTCCAGAGTGACTCCGCCCTCGGCGGAGAAGGGTGGGAGGGATGAACGGCGCTCAGGGACGCCCGCTGCGGGCGGACGCGGCCCGCAACCGGGCCAGGCTGCTGGACGTCGCCACGGAGGTGTTCACCGCCCGCGGCGTCGGTGTGCCGACCGAGGAGATCGCCCGGGCCGCCGGGGTCGGGGTCGGCACGCTGTTCCGGCACTTCCCGACCAAGGAGGCGCTGCTGGAGGCCGTGATGGTGGGCAGGCTGGAGTCGATCGCCGCCCGGACCGCACGGCTGGCTGCCGAGGCCGACCCCGCCGAGGCCTTCTTCGGCTGCTTCCGCCTGGTGATCGACCAGTCCGCGGGCAAGAACGAGTTCGCCCGGGCCCTCGCCGCTGCCGGGGTGGACGCGCACGCGGCGCTGCAGGAGTCCAGCCAGGCGATCCAGGCGCAGCTGGCCGAGCTGCTGACCGGCGCGCAACGGGCCGGGGCGGTCCGCCCGGAGCTGGGCCTGCCGGAGCTGATCGCCCTGCTGGTCGGCACCAGCACGGCGATGGAGCAGCTCGGAGCCGACCCAGCGGCCCGGCAGCGGATCTTCGAGGTGGTCTTCGACGGGCTGCGGCCGCGCTGAACCGGTGGTGCCACGCCTCAGGCCCTAGGCGTGGTGGCAGGCGACCCCGTCCACCAGGGCAGGCGACTCCCCGTCACATCGCGTCTGCCGCGCCGGGTCGAGGGTGGCGTACAGCGGGCAACGGGTGCGGAAGGCGCAGCCCGTACGACGTTCGGTCGGCGAGGGCGGGTCGCCCGGGAGCAGCACCCGGGTGCGGGCCCGTTCGGCTGCCGGGTCAGGGAGGGGCACCGCGGAGAGCAGGGCCTGGGTGTACGGGTGCCGGGGGCGGGCGAAGACCTCGGCCGCCGCGCCGGCTTCGACTGTGCGGCCGAGGTACATCACGCTGATCCGGTCGCAGAGGTGGCGGATCACCGAGAGGTCGTGCGAGACGAAGAGGTAGGCCAGGCCCAGTTCGGCCTTGAGCTGTTGCAGCAGGTTGAGCACGCCTGCCTGTACCGAGACGTCGAGCGCGGAGACCGGTTCGTCCAGCACCAGCAGCCGTGGCTGCACCGCCAGCGCCCGGGCGATCGAGATCCGCTGCCGCTGCCCACCCGAGAACTGGTGCGGGTAGCGCGCGGCGTACGCGGGGTCGAGGCCGACCTGCCGGAGCAGTTCGGGGACCCGACGGTTGATCAGCTCCCGGGCTGCGCCCTGGGCGAGCAACGGTTCGGCGATCACGTCGCCGATCGGCAGCCGGGGGTCGAGGCTGGCCATCGGGTCCTGGAAGACGATCTGCACCTCGCCGCGCAGCCGGTGCGCTCCCGCCCGGTCCAGCTTGGCGGTGTCCTGGCCGAGCAGTTCGACCTGCCCGCCCTCCGGCTTCCCGAGGTTCAGCAGCTCGAACAGGGTCGTCGACTTGCCGGAGCCCGACTCCCCCACCAGGCCGAGCGTCTCGCCCCGGCGGATGTCCAGCTCGACCCCGTCGACGGCGTACACCGAGCCGACCCGGCGCTTGAAGACGGTGCCCTTCAGGACGGGGAACGTCTTGGTCAGCCCGGTCACCCGGAGCACCGGCTCCCGCTCCGCACGGGGCGTCAGGTCGGCGGCGGGCAGCGGCGGTACCGGGTAGACCTCCTCCGGCCGGGGGCGGCGCTCGGCCAGTTCGTCGGCCCGGACGCAGGCGGCCAAGTGGTCACCGGTGCCCGTCAGTTCGGGCTCGGCGGTCCGGCAGCGGTCCTGCACCAGCGGGCAGCGGTCGGCGAACGGGCAGCCGGGCCCGACCGAGCCGAGCGCGGGCGGCTGACCGGGGATCGGCACCAGCGGGCCGCCCTCGGCGTCCAGCCGGGGGACGGCGCCGATCAGGCCGAGGGTGTACGGGTGCCGGGGGTGGGCGAAGAGTTCGTCCACCGGGGCGGTCTCCACCACCCGGCCCGCGTACATCACCGCGACCCGGTCGGCCATCCCGGCGATCACCCCGAGGTCGTGGCTGACCAGCACCAGCGCGGCGCCGGTCTCCCGCTGCGCGGTGCGCAGCACGTCCAGCACCTGGGCCTGGATGGTGACGTCGAGCGCGGTGGTGGGCTCGTCGGCGAGCAGGATGTCGGGGTCGTTGGCGATCGCCATCGCGATCATCGCGCGCTGCCGCATCCCGCCGGAGAACTCGTGCGGGAAGGCGTCGAGCGCCCGGGAAGGATCCGGGATGCCGACCAGATCGAGCAGTTCGGCCGCACGCTTGCGGGCGGCCGCCTTGTCCAGCTTCTGGTGGATCCGGATCGCCTCGACGATCTGGTCGCCGATCCGGTAGACGGGGGTGAAGGCGGAGAGCGGGTCCTGGAAGACCATCGCGACCTTGCGTCCGCGCAGCCCGGCCAGCTCCCGGCCCGGCAGGCCGACCAGTTCCCGGCCCTCCAGCTTCACCGAGCCCCGGACCTGCGCGGTACCGGGCAACAGCCCGAGCACGGCCAGTGCGGTGACCGACTTCCCGGAGCCGGACTCGCCGACGATGCCCAGGGTCTCGCCGCGCCGGAGCGCCAGGTCGACTCCCCGGACGGCCGGCTGGGAGCCGAAGTCCACGGCCAGGTCGGTGACTTCGAGCAGGGCGGGGCTCACGGCCGGCTCCCGGAGGTGGGGTCGAGGGCGTCCCGCAGGCCGTCCCCGATCAGGTTGACGGCGAGCACGAACAGCACCAGCAGCCCGGCCGCGAAGTAGAACAGCCAGGGGAAGACCGGCGCCTCGTTCGTCCCGGCGGCGAGCAGGGTGCCGAGCGAGACGTCGGGGGCACGGACGCCGAAGCCGAAGTAGGAGAGGGCGGCCTCGCTCATCACGGCGCCGCCGACCGCGACGGTGGCGTCGGTGATCAGGAAGGAGGCGACGTTGGGGAGGATGTGCCGCAGGATGATCCGCAGCGGGTGGACGCCCATGAACCGTGCGGCGCGGACGAATTCACGCTCGCGCAGCGAGCGGGTCATCGAGCGGACCACCCGGGCGGTGATCATCCAGTTGAAGGCGGCCAGCAGCACCACGAAGGCGATCCAGCCCGAGCCCTTGAGCCGGGGCGAGATGATGGTGATGATCAGGAAGCTCGGGAAGACCAGCAGCAGGTCGACCAGGAAGGTCAGGCCGCGGTCCGTCCAGCCGCCGAAGTACCCGGCGCAGGCGCCGACCAGCCCGGCCAGCACGGTCGAGAACAGCGCCACCAGCAGCCCGATCACCAGCGACTTCTGCAGCCCTCGGACGGTCTGTGCGAAGACGTCCTGCCCCAGCCCGTTGGTGCCGAACCAGTGGGTGCCGGAGGGTGGTTGGCGCAGCGCCAGATAGTCCGGCGTGGCGTAGTCCCAGGGCGTCAGGAACGGGCCGACGAAGGCCAACAGGAAGAGCAGCAGCACGGTCACGGCGCCGATCAGCACCCCCTTGGCGGCCAGCAGCCGCCCGGTGACCAGGCGCAACCGTCCGGCGGCGACGGGCAGTTCGGCGGTGGGCAGCGGCAGCACGGCAGTCATCAGGACCTGACCCGGGGATCGAGGGCGGCGGTCAGCAGGTCGGCCAGGAAGCCGGACGCCAGCACCACCACCGCGGCGAACAGGTTGACCGCGACCACCGAGTTGATGTCCTGCTCGTTGATCGCCTGGATGAACCACTCCCCCATGCCGTGCCAGCCGAAGATGGTCTCGGTGAAGGCCGCGCCGGTGAAGATGCCCAGGAAGCTGTACGCGAACATGGTGGCCATCGGGATCACTGCCGTCCGCAGCCCGTGCTTGATCAGCGCCCGGTTCCTGGTCAGGCCCTTGGCCTCGGCGGTCCGCAGGTAGTCGGAGCCGAGCACGTCGAGCATGGTGGCGCGCTGGTAGCGGCTGTAGACCGCGATCCCGCCGAGCGCCAACGACAGGGTGGGCAGCAGCAGATGGAGCCCCCAGTCGCCGAGGTGGGCCCCGATCCCGCCGGTCAGCCCCGGGGTCTCGTAGCCGGTGAACGGGATCACCTCGTGGCCGGCCGCGTCCTTGGCGGCGATCGCGCCGTTCTTCAGCAGCAGCGCGAGCAGGAAGACCGGGGTGGAGAGCAGCACGAAGGAGGCCAGCGTGGTGGCCCGGTCTGAGAAGCGGTACTGCCGCACCGCGCCCCAGGCGCCGACCGCCACCCCGAGCACCATGCCGAGCAGGCTGCCGACCAGCAGCAGCCGGAGCGAGACCCAGACCCGGCGGCCGAAGTCCTCGTTCACCGAGGTGTCGTGGATGGTCCGGCCGAGGTCACCGTGCAGCACCAGGCCCTCGGCCCAGGTGCCGAACCGTTCGACCACGGGGGTGCGGTCGTTGATGTTCAGCGCGGTCAGCTGCCGGTCCACCGAGGCCGCGGAGGGCCGGGGCTGCTTGGCCTCGAAGTAGCTCCGGGGCCCGAGCGCGGTGCTGGAGAGGGCGTACGCCAGGAAGACCGCGACGATCAGCAGGATCACGTAGTAGCCGAGACGTTTGGCCAGGTACCGGATCACCCCGCGCCCCCGGTCGGGAGGTTCGTATACCTGGTCGACATGACGAATTGCCTTCGCTGTAGGGGTATTTGACGCAGCTTCGCGCGCAGCAGTTCTACGGCATGGCCGGTCGGCCGTCCAGAGTTCTGACATACACCGCTCAACCCGTTCGGTGAAGCAGCAGGTCAGAGTGTTTCAGTGGGTTGCTGACGGCGCATTGCCGCAGTGTTGCGGCCCGTTTCGATTCGATCAGGTGTGAACACGACCCCCTGGTACGTGAACTGATCCGCTGTTACGTTCTGCTCGGCCGGACACCGACTTGGCTGCCCATGATCAAGCGTCGCCACACCTGGCGGCCACCAACTCTCCCCGGGGGAACCCCTGATGGACACCTTCACCACCGCCCGCGGCCTGCGCCGCGCCGCTGTCCTCGCCATCGCGCTGGCGCTGGCCGTCACCGGGTGCAGCTCAACAGGCTCGGGCTCCGGTGACGTGGCCAAGAACGTGGTGCCGACCCAGGACGCCGAGGACAACAACCCGCAACCGCTGGACAGAATCAAGGACGGCGGCGAGTTCCGCCCACCGCTCCAGCAGTGGATCACCCAGTGGAACCCGTACCAGGTGGACGGCCGGTACGGCGACGCGGTCGAGATCATGTACTACACCCAGGCCAAGCTGTTCCGCACCGATGCCAAGGGCGTCTTCCAGCCGGTGCCGGAGTACCTGACCTCGGCCGAGGTCACCTCCAAGTCGCCGCAGGTGGTCACCTACAAGATCAACCCGAAGGCCAAGTGGTCGGACGGCAAGCAGATCGGCGCGCAGGACTTCAAGGCGGTCTGGGAGTCCACCAACGGCAAGAACCCGGCGTACAACATCGCCGACTCCTCCGGCTACGAGCAGATCTCCTCGGTCGAGCAGGGCGCCGACGCCCAGGAGGTCAAGGTCACCTTCGACAAGCCGTACGCGGACTGGCAGAACCTGTTCAACCCGCTGATCCCGGCGGCCGGCATCGCCACCCCGGAGGCGTTCAACGAGGGCTGGATCGAGAAGGTGCCGGTCTGGGGCGGGCCGTTCAAGGTCGGCACCATCGACAAGACCGCGCAGACCATCACCCTGGTGCCCAACCCGGAATGGTGGGGTCCGAAGCCCAAGCTGGACAAGATCACCTATCGGGCGCTGGCCAGCCCGGCGATCACCCAGGCCTTCCTGAACAACGAGGTGGACTACGCCTCGGCGGGCACCGCCACCGCGTACGGCCAGCTCAAGGACGCCAAGGACGGCGTGATCAGGACCGGCACGCCGTGGGACGAGGTGCACATCTCCTTCGGTGGCAACGGGCCGCTGGCCGACAAGTCGCTCCGGCAGGCGCTCGGTCTGGCGCTGGACCGGGCCGCGCTGATCAAGATCGTCAACCAGGGCGTGCCGGTGGAGTTCAAGCCGCTCGGCAACCACCTCTTCATGACCAACCAGAGCGGCTACCAGGACAACTCCGGCGACTGGGCCAAGTTCAACGTCCCGGGCGCCAAGGAGCTGCTGGACAAGGCGGGTTGGAAGGAAGCAACGGCCGGCCAGCCACGCACCAAGGACGGGCAGCCGCTGGAGCTGCACTACGTGCTCAGCGACGGCTCCGCCCAGGCCCAGATCGACATGGCCACCGCTGTGCAGAACATGCTCCAGCAGGTGGGCGTCAAGCTCACCGTCGACAAGGTGCCGAGCAAGGAGTACTTCGCCAAGTACGTCAACCAGGGCAAGTTCGACCTGGCCAGCTGGCGCAACACCGACTCCTTCCCGCTCTCCGCGGCTGTGCCCAACTTCCGTGCCCCGCAGGGCGACAACGTGTTCGGCAACTACTCCAGGCTGGCCACTCCGGAGATCGACGAGCTGCTGCGCACCGCTACCGCCACCCTCGACCCGGCCGAGGCGGCCAAGCTCTACAACAAGGCCGACGCGCAGATCTGGGAGCTCGGCCACACCTACGAGCTGTACCAGCGGCCGAGCATCCTGGCGGTCCGCAAGGGCCTGGCCAACTTCGGTGCGGGCAGCCTGGCAAGTACCGACATCACCAAGGTCGGCTGGGAGAAGTGACGTCCTGAACGGAACGGAGTGACGGACGCCAGACGGCACTGACGAGCAGCGCGGTGATCACGAGACCGGCGGCACGGGCAAGCGGCTGACCCGCCCCCGTGTACCGCCACCGGCCTTGACCTTCCGCGTTGCTCGCAGACCGCCCGCGTCGTCCTTGCACTGCCGAGGAATCTATCCGGTCGAAACCGGACACGCCGAACAGCACCGGCGGGGCACGCCCGGGGACCCGGCCCCTGTCACCCGGTTCGCGCACTGCGTCGTCAACTCTCGCTGACGGCAGGACAGAACGGCGTCAGTCGGATGTACGGCGTGCCGCAGTGGTACGTGCGCCACAGGTGACGGACTGCCAGGATCGGGGTATGACCAGCAGCGAGGCCGTCCCGACCGAACCGCCGCCGTTCCGCCGGATGGCACCCCGGAGCAAGGGTGAGGTCCATCGGGCCGCCACGCCCCTGGAGCTGTTCTTCGACCTCTGCTTCGTGGTCGCGGTCGCCCAGGCCGGGTCCCAGCTGGCCCACGATCTGGCGGCGGGTCACCTCGGTCACGGGCTCTACAGCTACGCGTTCGCGTTCTTCGCGATCTGGTGGGCCTGGATGAACTTCAGCTGGTTCGCCTCCGCGTACGACGTGGACGACGTGCCGTACCGGCTGACCACGCTGGTGCAGATCACCGGGGTGCTGATCCTGGCCGCCGGGGTGCCCCGGATCTTCGCCGACCAGGACCTCACGCTCTCGGTGGTCGGCTACGTGGTGATGCGCCTGGCCATGGTCACCCAGTGGCTGCGCGCGGCCGCCTGCGAGAGCGGCGGCGCACGCACCATGGCGCTGCGCTACGCGGCCGGCATCACCCTCTGCCAACTCGGCTGGGGTCTGGTGCTGCTGGTGCCGGAGAGCGCCCTGCCCTGGGTGCTGCCGCTCGGCATCGTGGCCGAGCTCTCGGTGCCCGCGCTGGCCGAGCTGCACACCCAGAGCAGCTGGCACCCGGAGCACATCGCCGAACGGTACGGCCTGTTCACCCTGATCGTGCTCGGTGAGACGGTCTCCGCCGCCACCCTGGCGATGCAGGCCGCGCTCGACGAGCACGAGGCGCTGACCGAGTTGATCCCGCTCGCGGCCGGCGGCATCCTGATCTGCTTCGCCGCCTGGTGGATCTACTTCGCCCGGCCGGTGCACCACATCCTCACCTCCAACCGGCGGTCCTTCCTCTGGGGTTACGGCCACTACCTGGTGCTCGGCTCGGCCGCCGCGATCGGCGCCGGTCTCGAGGTCGCGATCGAGTACGCGACCGGCGAGGCGCACATCGGCGCGGCGGCGGCCACCGCCGCCGTCACCGTGCCGACCGCGCTCTACCTGTTCACCGTCTGGCTGCTGCACGCCCGGCACTCCAAGCGCGGCCCGGCCCAGCTGTTGCTGCTCCCGGTCGCCTCGGTGGCCGTACTGGCCTGCACGCTGCTCGGCGAGTCGGGCGTCCTGGCGGCCGGGCTGCTCTGCGCGGCGACGGTGGCCGTGGGCGTCGCGCTGCACTCCCGTCAGCCCCGGATGTGAGACTGGCCGGGCCCCCTACCTCCTGGAGCCCCGCATGCCCGCCGTCCCCGACCAGCTCGCCGACCTGCCGTACGCGCACCTGCTCACCCCGCACACCGGGCCGCTCCGGACCGACGAGCGGTATGACACCGTGCACTTCGACGGCGGCCCGTACGAGGGGCAGGCCGGCGGCGCGAGCTTCCTGGAGTGTGCCTTCACCGGCGTCGAGCTGACCGGGATGCGGTTGCGGCAGGCCCGGTTCAACGACGTCTGGGTGCAGGGCAGCCGCTGGATCGCGGTGGACTGCGTGGAGAGCGAGTGGCAGGACGCCGGCTTCGTCTCCACCGTGCTGGCCGGGCTGACCGCGTACGGCTCGGCGGTGCGCCGGGTGGTGTTCCGCCAGTGCAAGCTGGAGGCGGTCAACCTGCGCGGCGCGACCCTGCGCGACGTGGTGTTCGAGGACTGCCTGCTCCGCGACGTGGACCTCGGCGGCGCCAAGCTCACCGACGTCTCCTTCCCCGGCTCCACCCTGGAGGAGGTCCGGCTGGCGGGGGCCACGCTCCGCAAGGTCGACCTGCGCGGCGCACTCCGGCTCGGCCTGCCGGACGGACCGGACGGACTGCGCGGTGCACTGCTGGGCAGCTCCCAACTCTTCGAGCTGGCGCCGCAGTTCGCCCAGGCGCTGGGGATCACCGTCCGGGACTGATCCCCGGCCGTTCATCCGGCCTTCGTTCCGCGAACCCGCGTTGAACAATCCAACAAGCCTTGATGCAAAGTCCTGGACCAACGCCGAGACCTGCACAAAGATGCCGCCTGAACGGTGTCGTGGACACAACGTGTGTGCACAACATCGCTACCGAAGGGACGGGCAGGCGGGATGTCCGAGCTGAGTCGTAGGAAGTTCATGGCACTGTCGGCGAGCGCGGCGGCCGGAGCGGCGGTGGCGGGTTCGGCCACCGTGGCCGGAGGTACGGCCGAGGCGGTCACGCTCGGTCTGGACGCGACCGGGACGATCACCGACGCGAAGCACATCGTCGTGCTGATGCAGGAGAACCGCAGCTTCGACCACTACTTCGGCATGCTCAAGGGCGTCCGGGGCTTCGCCGACCGGGCCGCGATCCAGATACCCGGCGGGCACAGCGTCTTCAACCAGCCGAACGGCACCGGCCGCCAGTACCCGTGGTCGTTCAGCGCCACCAACCCGGCCGGCGGCCAGACCCCGGAGCGGCTGGCCCAGTGCAACGGCGACCTGGCGCACTCCTGGAACGACCAGCACAGCGCCTGGAACACCGGCAAGATGGACAACTGGGTGGCCGCCAAGGCCAGTGTCCGGGCGCTCGGCTACCTGAACCGCAAGGACATCCCGTTCCACTACGCGCTGGCCGACAACTGGACGGTCTGCGACGCGTACTTCAGCTCCACCCTGAGCGCCACCGGACCGAACCGGACCTTCCACTGGAGCGGCCAGATCGACCCGGACGGCAAGGCGGGCGGGCCGGCCTACAACGGCGGTGACGAGTCCGGCCTGCGCTGGCAGACCTACGCCGAGGCGCTGGAGAACGCCGGGGTGAGCTGGAAGCTCTACCAGAACGCCGCCGACAACTACGGCGACAACGCCCTGGCCTACTTCAAGCAGTTCACCGACGCCCCGGCCGGCAGCCCGCTCAAGGTCAAGGGCATGGGCTCGGTGCCCAGGGTCACTGGGAAGACCCCGGAGGACATCGCCGCCGCGATCCGCGCCGACGTGCTGAACGGCACGCTGCCGCAGGTCTCCTGGATCGTCGCCGACGAAGCCTCCTCCGAGCACCCGTACGCGCCGCCGAACGACGGCGCGCACTTCGTGCACCTGGTGATGGACGCGCTGAACGCCGACCCGGCGGTCTTCAACTCCACCGTGATGTTCCTGAACTACGACGAGAACGACGGCTTCTTCGACCACGTCCCGCCGCCGGTGCCGGTGACCGGCACCGCCGGGGAGTTCTACAACGGCCAGCCGATCGGCCTCGGCTTCCGGGTCCCGATGGTGGCCATCTCGCCCTGGAGCCGCGGCGGTTGGGTGAGCTCCGAGGTCTTCGACCACACCTCGGTGCTGCGCTTCCTGGAGACCTGGACGGCCGCCCTGGGCAAGCCCGCCACCTGTCCGAACATCAGCGCCTGGCGGCGCAAGGTCACCGGCGACCTGACCGGCGCCTTCGACTTCGCCCAGCCGGTGTACGGGATGCCCGCACTGCCGGACACCTCCTTCGTGATCGGCCAGTCCACCTGCGGCCCGCTGCCCAACCCCGCGCCGACCAACAACGCCCTGCCGCTGCAGGAGGCCGGCACCCGCCCGGCCCGCGCGCTGCCGTACCAGCCGAACGCCAACCTGGACCACCTGGAGTTCGGCTCGGGCGGCGTGATGAAGGTCTGGATCAAGATGGCCAACGAGGGTGCGGTGGCGACCAGTTCGGCCCACTTCGCGGCCTACGCGAACGCCTATCGCAGTGGCGGTCCGTGGCAGTACACCATCGACCCGGGTGGCAGCAGCAGCGACTTCTTCAACTGCGGCACCAACTTCGGCAACGGCCCGTACGACCTGAGCGTGACCGGCCCGAACCGCTTCCTGCGCCGCTTCAAGGGCGACGCCACCAAGGCCGGCAAGACGGTCACCGTGACCGCCTCGTACGCCAACGCGCCGGACACCGGCAAGACCGCACTCTGGTTCCGGCTGGCCAACGCGGGCACCGCCGCGGTGACCTTCACCGTCACCCCGAACAACTACCGGGCGGACGGCCCCTGGACGTACACCGTGCAGCCCGGTGGCAACACCAGCGACTACTTCAACGCCGTGGCCTACCAGAACGGTTGGTACGACTTCACGGTCACGGTCAGCTCCGACCCGAGCTGGTCGCAGCGGTTCACCGGGCACATCGAGACCGGCGCGCCGAGCATCTCCGGCTGAGACCAGGGCCGGGCCGGCTGGAGCCGGCCCAGCGCGTAACGCCTGGGCCATGTCCGCTCAGCTCGCCGACCAGCCGCTGGTGCCCCGGATGCGTCCGGACCGGCCCGAGGCCACCGGCGCACGGGCCGAAAGTCCGCACCGAGCAGGTCCAGGTCCGCAGCACGGCCGGCGAGTGGGTCACCGTCTGCTCGTACGACGATCCAGAACCCACCTGCGGGGTGGCCGCGCTCCTGCTCGGGCGCGCAGGCGGCGGGTGATCGGCGCAGGCTGGAGGTATCCAGCCGGTCGGTCACCCGCCGCCCGGCCTTTCCCGGAGGTGAGTGGGATGGCGATGGAACCCGAAATGGAAGCCGAAGCGGAGTTCGGTCCGGAGCGGTACGCCAAGCCCCGTAAGGTCGGCGGGCCGCGCGGCGCCTGGCACCTGCTGGAGCAGGTCCGGCCGATGACCATCGCGCTGCTGCTGTCCCTGTCGATCGGCCTGGTCCTGGTCGCCGTGCAGACCGACAACGCGATCGCCATGGCGGTGTTCAGCCTGGTCTGGGCCACCACCCTGTTCGCCCTGATGGGCCGGCTGGGCCACCGGCACGACGCACAGGTGGCCAGACGGCACCACCAGACCGCCTGACCGGGCCCGGGGAGGGTCACCGGCCGGGGCGTACGTCGTCCCGGCCGGAGCAGTCCGCCGCGCGGGGGGACGGCACTCCGTGCCGAACGGGCCGGCTGCTCCGCCGAGGGGGCGTCATGACCGTGCCCGACAACTTCCCTGATCACTTCCCGGAGGGCTACCACCCCGGCAGCGACGAACCCCGGCTCAACCGGCCGGTGCCGGAACGCTATCCGCAGATCCGGGCCACCAGCGGCTACGCCGACCCCCGGGTGCGGCACACCGGCCCAGGCCCCGGGGCACCGCAAGGACAGCTACCGCCCCGGCGCGACGATCTCCCGGTGGGAGCCGGAGGACCCGTCGTTCTGGTCCGCCACCGGCAAGAAGGTCGCCGACCGCAACCTCTGGGTCTCGGTGCCCGCCCTGCTGCTGGCCTTCGTGGTCTGGCAGGTCTGGTCGGTGACGGTGGTTCAGCTGAGCAAGGTGGGCTTCACCTTCAGCGACTCGCAGAAGTTCTGGCTGACCGCCATCCCCGGCCTGACCGGCGGGATCTTCCGCCTGGTCTACACCTTCGTCGGCCCGGTGGTCGGCGAACGGAAGTGGACGGCCTTCTCCACCGTCATCCTGATCGGGCCGCTGCTCTGGCTCGGCTTCGCGGTGCAGGACACCTCGACCCCGTACGGGGTGATGGTGGTGATCGCCGCACTCTGCGGCGTCGGCGGCGCCAACTTCGCCTCCTCGATGGTGAACATCGGCTTCTTCTATCCCAAGGCCAGGAAGGGCAACGCCAACGGCATCAACGGCGGCCTGGGCAACCTGGGCGTCAGCGTGGTGCAGCTGGTCGCGCCGATCGTGATCACGGCGGGCATCCTCGGTCCGCCGGCCGGCGGACCTCAGAAGCAGAAGGACGGCACCGAGGTCTGGCTGCAGAACGGCGCCTTCCTCTGGGTGCCGCTGCTGGTCGTCATGGCGCTGGCCGCCTGGTTCCTGATGAACGACCTCAAGGTCGCCGCCGCGCCGTTCAGCAAGCAGAAGATCATCTTCGGGCGCAAGCACACCTGGCTGATGACGGTGCTCTACGTCGGCACCTTCGGCTCCTTCATCGGCTTCGCCTCCGCCCTGCCGAACCTGATCAACACCACCTTCACCCCGATCGACTCGGCCTACTCCGCCACCAAGTACGCCTGGGTCGGCCCGTTCATCGGCGCCCTGACCCGCTGGCTCGGCGGCTGGATCGCCGACAAGACCGGCGGCGCCTGGTGCACCATCATCTCGTTCGTCGGGATGGGCGCCTCGGTCGTCGTGGTGATCAACGCCCTCCCGGCCGGCGGCGACCAGGGCAACTTCTGGGTCTTCTACGGCGGCTTCCTGTGCGCCTTCTTCTTCTCCGGCATCGGCAACGGCTCGACCTTCCGGCAGATCCCGGTGATCTTCCTCAACCAACACCGCGCCGCCGCGGGCCCCGACCCCGTCGCCCAGGAGGAGGCCCGTCACCAGGCCGAGATGGAGGCCGGCGCGGTCACCGGCTTCTCGGCCTCGATCGCCGCCTTCGGCTTCTTCTTCATCCCGGCGATGTTCGCGCTCTTCCCGGTCACCAGCTCGCTCTGGGTCTTCGTCGGCTTCTACGCCGTCTGCCTGGTGGTCTGCTGGTGGTTCTACGCCCGCAAGGGCGCCGAAGCCCCGAGCTGACCGTGACCGGGTGGTCACGATTTCGGAGATCCTGCTGATGTCGCGTACAGTCTTCGACGTCAGACAGGCGCCGCTAGCTCAGTTGGTTAGAGCAGCTGACTCTTAATCAGCGGGTCCGGGGTTCGAGTCCCTGGCGGCGCACAGACGGTCGGAAGGCCCCCACCTCACGGTGGGGGCCTTCCTTCGTTCTCGGCCCGTGACGAGGACCGCAGAGACAGGTGGGCGGGGCTCAGAGCCCTGCCGGGACCTTGTCCAGGAAGCCGTGGATGCTCTTGATCTTGCCGGCGCCGTCCAGGGCGGCGACGTCGAAGCCGATGACGATGTTCTCGCCGCCGGCCGCCGGGACGAGCTCCCACTGGAAGCGCGCGATGTTGTGGTGCGCGTCGATGTCACCGTACTGGTTGAAGACGAAACCCTGGAACTGCTCGCGCGCGCCGCTGATCACCGCGGCGACGCCCTCGTGGCCCTCGACGTCGGCCAGCGGGTCCGTGTAGGTGGCACCCTCGGCGAACAGGTCGGCGATGGCAGCGGCACGCTTGCCCGCGTCGGCCTCGTTCCAGATGGCCAGGTAACGGGTCACCACGTCGTTGAGATCACTCATGTTCAAAACTCCCTACGGTCTTCGAAGCTCAGCACCGGCACCACCCGATGGGCAGCGACGCACACCACCTTGACGCAGGCGGGTGGAGCTGCACTCGACCCCCGCTGGAGCGGCCGTCAGCAGGTACGGAGCCGTGCCCCCGTGGTGGTGACCCGACGCCGGTCAGCCTCGGGTCAGGGCCGGGTCAGGCGCGGGTGTTCGCATGGTGCCCGACCTGCGCGGGTCCACGAAGCAGACGGAGGCGATCGCTGTGAGGAACCAGAGCCCGTACCAGCCGGCCCGGAGGTCGGTCCGATGACCACAACCGCTGCCGCCGAGCAGCTGATCTCGCTGTCGGCGCCGGAACGAGCCGACGCCCTGCGGGAGTTGGTGGCCGCCGAGTTCCGGGTCACGATGCTGTTGGAGCCGGACGAGGAACTCCCGCTGGACCGCAGCTACTTCGACCTCGGGCTGACCTCACTGCGGCTGACCGAGATCAAGCGGCGGCTGGAGCAGCGGCTCGGGCTCGCGATCAGCGCCAACACGATGTTCAACGAGCCGACCATCGAGGCGCTGGTGGCCCACCTGTCGGGTCTGCTGCCCGGCGGCGGCACCGATGCGCCGGCGGACGACGTCCCGGTCGCGCAGGACCACGCACTGCTCGACGAAATCCTCAAGGACCTCTACCAGTCCTGAGCACCGGCGGACTTCTCCCGCCGCCGTATGGAAGGGAACCCATGCCCGACACCGCCGCACCCGCAGGGGATCAGCTCCGCAGCGCCCTCGAAACCGTGCGCAAGCAGCAGGAGCTCCTCAAGGACCTGATGCTGGAGAAGTACGAACCCATCGCCGTGGTCGGTGTCGGGCTGCGCTTCCCCGGCGGCAGCAACAGCCCCGACGAGTTCGCCGACTTCCTGCGCGACGGCCGGTCGGGCATCGGCCCCTTCCCGGCGGACCGCTTCGATCTGGAGCGGTTCACCGAAACACCGGGCACGGCGGGCGCGGACGGCGAGCCGGCCCAGGGTCGGATCCGGGCCGCCGGCGGCGGCTTCCTGGACCGGGTCGACCTCTTCGACGCCGGGTTCTTCAACATCTCCCCCAAGGAAGCCCAGTACATGGACCCCCAGCAGCGGCTGCTGCTGGAGACCACCTGGGAGGCCCTGGAGAACTCCAACATCGACCCGGCGCCGCTGCGCCGGGGCAACGGCGGCGTCTACATCGGGGCCAGTTCGATCGACTACGCGCTGGAGCTCGAATCGCTCCCGTACGAGCAGCTGGACGGCCACCTGGCCTCGGGCATCACCTTCTTCCCGCTCTCCGGCCGACTCTCCTACTTCCTCGGCTGGCGCGGCCCGTGCGTGAGCCTGGACGCCGCCTGCGCCTCCTCGCTGACCGCCGTGCACGCGGCGGTCCAGGGGCTGCGCCACCGGGAGTGCGACATCGCGCTGGCGGGCGCGGTGAACGCGCTGCACCACCCGCGGATCCCGGTGATCTTCTCCAACGCCAACATGCTCGCCCCGGACGCCCAGTGCAAGACCTTCGACGAGTCGGCGGACGGCTACGTCCGCGCCGAGGGCTGCGCGGTGGTGGTGCTCAAGCGCCTGTCGGACGCCAAGCGGGACGGCGACACCGTGCTCGGGCTGATCCGCGGCTCCGCCGTCGGCCAGGACGGCGACAGCGCGGGCCTGACCGTGCCCAACGGGCCGGCCCAGGAGGCGGTGATGCGGGCCGCGATCCACCGCGCCGCGCTGCGCCCGGAGGACATCCAGTACGTCGAGGCGCACGGCACCGGCACCCCGCTGGGCGACCCGATCGAGATGGGTGCGATCAGCGACGTGTTCGCCAAGTCGCACACCAAGTCCGCGCCGCTGACCGTCGGTTCGGTGAAGACCAACCTCGGCCACATGGAGCCGGTGGCCGGTCTGGTGGGCGTGATCAAGACGCTGCTGCAGATGCGCGAGTCGGTGATCTACCCGCACCTCAACTTCCGTACGCCGTCCGGCCGGATCCCCTGGGACCGGTACCCGGTGACGGTGCCCACCGAGAACCGGCCGTGGCCCGCCGAGACCAAGCGTGCCGTGGTCAACAGCTTCGGGTTCGGCGGCACCATCGCCGCCGTCGTGCTGGAGCAGGCGCCCGACTACGCCGCCGCCGAGACCGCCGCCGAGGGGCCCGACGCCCGCCAGGTCTTCACCCTGTCCGCCAAGAACCGGCGGTCGCTGCGCACGCTGATCGAGCGCTACCAGGAGCACCTGGAGCGGACCCCGGGCATCGACCTGGCCGACCTGTGCCACACCTCCAACGTCGGCCGCTCGCACTTCCCGCTGCGGATCGCCGGCGTGGTCGGCGGCCGGGAGGACCTGGACGGCCTGCTCAGCAAGGGGCTGGCCCAGCTGGACCGCCGGGCCGTCGAGGCCCCGGAGGCCCGCAAGACCGCGTTCCTGTTCACCGGCCAGGGCTCGCAGTACCCCGGCATGGGCCGGCCGCTGTACGACCGCTACCCGGTGTTCCGCCGTCATGTGGACGAGTGCGACCGACTGTTCGCCCCGCTGCTCGGACGGTCCGTCCGGGATCTGGTGCTCGGCGTCGGCGAGGACCAGGAGGCCGTGCACCAGACCCGGTTCACCCAGCCCGCGCTGTTCACCCTGGAGTACGCGCTGGCCCAGCTGTGGATGGACTGGGGTGCCCGGCCCAGCACCCTGATCGGGCACAGCATCGGCGAGGTGGTCGCGGCGACGGTGGCCGGGCTGTTCAGCCTGGAGGACGCGGTGACCCTGGTGGCCGCCCGCTCCCGGCTGATGCAGTCGGTCTCCGCCCCCGGCGGGATGGCCGCCGTGCCGACCGCCGCCGCCGAGGTGACCCCGCTCCTCGATGGGTACGCCGACCTGGCCCTGGCGGCCGTCAACTCACCGGATCAGTGCGTGATTTCGGGTGGCAGCGACTCGCTCGCGGAGGTGACGGCGATCCTTCAGGAGCGCGGCCTCGCAGTGAAACAGCTCCAGGTCTCGCACGCCTTCCACTCCCCGCTGATGGCGGAGGTGTTCGACGAGTTCCGCGCCGTGCTGGCCGGAATCCGCTTCCAGCAGCCGCAGTTGACGCTGATCTCCAACCTCACCGGCAAGGTGGCCCGGCCGGCCCAGCTGGCCGACCCGGAGTACTGGGTCCGGCACATCGGCGAGCCGGTGGCCTTCGAGGCCGGCATGCGGGCGGTCGAGCGGCGCGGCAAGCACGTCTTCGTCGAGATCGGCCCGTCCACCGCGCTGACCACGCTGGCGCGCAAGTGCGTGGCGGCCGACGAGCACCGCTGGCTGAGCAGCCTGCACCCGAAGGAGCAGGACGGGCTCACCATCCTGCGCTCGCTGGCCCAGATGTACACCGCCGGGCAGCCCGTCTCCTGGCAGGGCTTCCACCGGGACCGGCCCCGCCGGCGGATCGGGCTTCCGCTGTACGCCTTCGACCGCAAGCGCTACTGGCTGCCGAACGGCAGCGGCCCCGGCACCGAGGAGGAGACCGGCGAGCGGCCCTTCCTGCACGTGCCCACCTGGGTCGAGCAGGCCGCCGCACCGGAAGCGCCGACCTCCCGGCACGTGGTGGTGCTGGGCGCCGACCCGGCCGCCTTCGCCGAGCCCGCCGGGCCCGATCTGCGGGTGTCCCTGGTCTCCACGCCCGAGCAGGCCGTCAAGCTGCTGCGCACCGAAGGCGCGACCGACCTGGCCTGGCTCTGGCAACCCGGCGAGGGCCCGGCCGGAGTGGACCGGCTGCGCGCCGAGTGCGAGCGGAACTACCGCGAACTCCTCACCCTGCTCGATGAGTTGGAGCAGGACGGGACAGCCGTCGGACTGCGTCTCTGGCTGGCCACCCGGCAGGCCCAGGTGCTGCCCGGCGACCCGGCGGGCGACGGCAGCCGGCTCGCTGCGGCCACCCTGTGGGGTTTCGGCCATGTCCTGCTGAACGAGCGCCCAATGCTGCGGGTGACCCTGGTCGACCTGCCCGCCGGAGCGGCCGGGGAGCAGGCGCTGGCAGCCGAGTGGCTCGCCCAGGACACCGGGGACTTCCAGGTCGCGTACCGCGACGGCGTACGCCGGGTCCGGCGGCTGCTGCCCGCCGAGCAGGACGCCCGGCCGGCCGAGGGCGCGCCGATCCGCCCGGACCGCACCTACCTGGTCACCGGCGGCCTCGGCGCACTGGGCCTGGTGACCGCCCAGCGGCTGGTGAAGGAGGGCGCCCGGCACCTGGCCCTGCTCGGCCGGCGCCCGCTGACCGAGGCCGAGACCGCCGTGATACACGAACAGCTCGGCGGCGAAGCCGAACTGACGGTACTTCAGGGCGATATCGGCAACACCGAGGATGCCCGCCGGGTGCTGGCAGCGCTCAAGCAGGCGGCGCAGCCGCTCGGCGGCATCGTGCATGCGGCCGGTGCACTGGCCGACGCGCCGGTCTCGGCCCAGACCTGGGAGAGCATCGACGGGCTGTTCGGCGCCAAGGTGTACGGGAGCTGGCTGCTGCACGAGGCCGCCGCGGACTTCCCCGAGCTGGACTTCTTCGTCGCGTACTCGTCGGCCGCCGCGGTGGTCGGCGGTGCCTCGCAGTCCAACTACGCCGCCGCCAACGCGTTCGTGGACCAGCTGGTGCACTGGCGGGCCGGCCAGGGCCTGCCCGCGCTGGGCGTCAACTGGGGTCCGTGGTCGGAGGTCGGCATGTCGGCCAAGCTGAGCGCCCAGCACGTCAAGGCGCTGGAGCGGGAGGGCATCACCTTCTTCACCCCCACCCGGGCGCTGGACACCCTGGTGTCGCTGCTTGCCCGCGCCGACGGCCCCGCGCAGCTGGTGGCCGGGGAGTGCGACTGGGACCGCTTCTCCGCTGCCAAGCCGGTGGTGAACGCGCTGTACAGCGCCCTGGTACGGGCGGAGCAGGGCGGCTCGCGGACGATCGACGTGGCGCAGCTGCGCACCCTCCAGGAGCCGGAGCGGATCGCCGAGATCACCGACTTCATCCGGTTCCGGGTCGCCGAGGTGCTGCACATCGAGGACCCGGACGACGTGGGCCCGAACACCGAGTTCGCCCAGGTCGGCCTGGACTCGCTGGTGGCGATCGACCTGAAGAACGCGCTGGAGGCGGCCCTCCGCGTCCCGCTCCCGCCGTCGATGGCCTTCGACTACCCGACGGCCACCCTGCTCGCCGCCCATGTCAACGCCCAACTCGGGCTCACCGGCATCTCAGCGTGAAAGGTCCGCAACGGCCATGACCGAAAGCACAGTTCAGACCCTCGTCACCGTCTCCGCCCGGCACGCCCGGCAGCGCCCCGGACACCCGGCGGTGATCTGCGAGGGCCGGGTGACCACGTACGCGGAGCTGCACCAGGAGAGCAACCGCACCGCGCACGCCCTGCTGGCCGCCGGTCTGCACCGGGGCTCCCGGGTCGCCTACCTCGGCAAGGAGTCCGAGCACTACTACGAGATCGCGCTCGCCTGCGCCAAGGCAGGCGCGGTGCTGGTGCCGGTCAACTGGCGGCTGACCTCCGGCGAGGCGGAGCACATCCTGCGCGACTCCGGCGCCGAACTCCTCTTCGTGGAGGAGGCGTTCCGGCCGCTGGTGGACCGGATCCGGGCGGAGCTGCCCTCGTTGTGGACGGTGGTGCCGCTGGCCGCTCCCGGCCCGATCGGTGGCGGCCAGCGGACCTGGCACGCCGACCAGCCGGACACCGACATGGATCCGGGCACCGGCTCCCATGACGCGGTCCTGCAGATCTACACCAGCGGCACCACGGGCGCGCCGAAGGGTGTGGTGCTCGCGCACCGGAGCTTCTTCACCCTGCCGGAGGCGATGCGGCGCAGCGGCCAGGACTGGATCGACTGGCTGCCGGAGGACGTCAACCTGATCTCCCTGCCTGGCTTCAGCATCGCCGGTATGGGCTGGTTCATGCACGGCTTCGCGGCGGGCGGCACCAACGTGGTGATGCGGATGTTCGTCAGTGAGGAGGCCGTCCGGCTGATCGAGACGCACCGGGTGACCACCACCTTCGCCGCGCCGGCCATGCTGCAGATGATGATCGAGGAGCCCGGGGTCACCCCGGCGACGTTCGGATCGCTGCGCAAGGTGGCCTACGGTGCGGCGCCGATCTCGGAGTCCCTGCTGAAGCGCTGCCTGGCCATGCTGGGTTGCGAGTTCGCGCAGATCTACGCCAGCACCGAGACCGGGACGGTCGCGGTCTGCCTGCCGCCGGAGGACCACTACCCCGGCAGCCCGGTGCTCGGTTCGGCCGGAAAGGCCTGCCCCGGACACCAGTTGAAGATCGTCGACGCCGAGGGACGCACGCTGCCGCCCGGCGAGATCGGCCAGGTCTGCGTGTTCACCCCGGCCAGGATGCTGAGCTACCACCAGCTGCCCGAGGCGACCGCCGAGACGCTGGTCGGGCTCTGGCTGCACCTGGGGGACGCGGGCTACCTGACCGAGGACGGCTACCTGTTCCTCTGCGACCGGATCAACGACACGATCATCGCGGCCGGGCAGAACATCTATCCCGCCGAGATCGAGAAGGCGCTCGGCGAGCACCCGGCGGTGGCCGAGGTGGCGGCCCTCGGGGTGCCCGACGAGCTGTGGGGCGACGCCGTGCTGGCCTGCGTGGTGCTGCGCCCTGGACAGCAGGCCGGGCCGCGCGAGCTGCTGCGCTTCCTCTCCGGCCGGCTCGCCGACTACAAGGCCCCCAGCCGCTGGGAGTTCGTCGACAGCATCCCGCGCAACCCCACCGGGAAGATCCTGCGCCGGGTGCTGCGGGAGCGCCATCTGGCCGACCGGGCCACCGTCCCCGCGCAGGTCTGACCCACCGTCGAGTACGAGGAGTCCGCAATGAGCACCACGAACCGTCCGCTGCGCTTCGGGCTGCTGCTGCCCACCCGGGAGATGGCGATGACGGGCGACTACGCCGTCGGGCCGCTGCTGGAGCTGGCCCGGGAGGCCGAGGCGGCGGGTTTCGACTCGGTGTGGACGGGTGACTCGCTCACCGCCCGCCCCCGGCTCGACCCGCTGATCGTGCTGGCCGCCGTGGCGGGGGCCACCTCCCGGATCTCGGTGGGCACCGGCGCGCTCACCGCCGCCCTGCGGCACCCGCTGGTCGGCGCGAACATGGTGGCCAGCCTGCACCACGCGGCCGGTTCCCGGCTGGAGTTGGGGGTCGGCGCGGGCTTTCCGATGCCGGAGAGCGAGGCCGAGTTCGACGCGGTCGGCGTCCCGTTCGCGGGCCGGGCCGGGCGGCTGGACGAGACCGTCCGACTGTGGAAGCAGGCCTGGGGCAGCGGCGGGGATCCGGCCGCCGGCAGCTTCCGGGGCAAGCACCTGACGGCGGATCTGCTGCACCGGCTGCCGCCCGCCGCCACCGCGGCAGGACCGCGGGTCTGGCTGGCGGGCAGCGACACCCCGAGGGTGCTGGAGCGGGTCGCCTCGCGCTACGACGGCTGGCTGCCGTTCCTGCCCACCACCGAGGCGTACGACCGGGCCTGGCGGCGGATCGGCGAGCTGCTGGCCGAGCACGACCGGCCTGCGGACGCGGTCGTTCCCGGCCTGTACGCCACCCTGAACGTCGACCCCGACCGGGCCCGCGCCGCCGCCGGTCTGGACGAGTACGTCCGCGGCTACTACGGCCGCCCGCTGGACGTGATGACCGGCATCCAGGCGTACGGCTACGGCTCCGCCGAGGAGTGCGCCGAGTGGCTCACCGGGTACGTCCGGGCGGGCGCCCGCCATGTGGTGCTGCGGATCGGCTCGCTGGACGCCGCCCGGCAGTTCAAGGAGCTCGCCGAGCACGTCCTGCCGGCCGTCCGCGCCAGCGTCGGCTGACCACCACCGCCTCACCCCAGGAGAGAGCATGACGACCCCGACCGCCACCGGCCAGTGGCTGCAGCCCGCCGAGATCCGCCCCGACGCCACGATCAGGCTGTTCCTCTTCCCGCACGCGGGCAGCGGCGGCACGATCTACCGCAACTGGCACGAGTACCTGCCGTCCGACATCGCCCACCAGATCGTCCAACTGCCGGGCCGCGAGAAGCGGTTGGGTGAGACGGCGTTCACCGAGATCGAGCCGCTGGTGGAGGCGGCCTACGAGGCGATCGCGGACGACCTCGACGACCGGCCCTACGCCTTCTTCGGGCACTGCCTTGGTGCCCAACTCGCCTACCGGGTCTCGCTGCTGATGGCTCGGGACGGGCAGCCCGCGCCGGTCCTGCTCGGCGCCTCGGGCTGGGCGCCGGAGGGGTTCTCGCAGGTGACGTACGAGCAGAGCCTGATGCCGGAGCCCGAGTTGGTGAGGTGGATGCGGACGCTCGGCTCGTTCCCCGAGGAGGTCTACGGCAACCAGGACCTGCTGAGCATGATCGTCCCGGCCCTCCGGGCCGACCTGGCCGTGGTCTCCACCTACGTGGACGACGGCGCGGCCACCAACTGCCCGATCGTGGCGTACAGCGGCAAGTCCGACCCGTTGATGGACCCGGGCGCGATGGCCTCCTGGGACAAGCGCTCTCCCGACTACCTCGGCAACAGCGAGTTCGTCGGCGACCACTTCTACATCGACCACGCCGAACACGCCCTCGCCGTCACCTCCGACCTGATCCGCCACCTGCGTCGGGCGGCCGTGGCCGGGCACTGACACTCCAGGGCCTCTCGAGCGGCGCTCCAGCGCGGTCCGGGACGATCGCGAGAACAGTGCTGTATCCAGGCGATCACAGACCGTATTCGAACAACCTCCGACGTGAGACAAGGAGTTCGCACCGATGACCGACACAGCGGACCTGAGCACAAAGGCGGGGCCGGCTGCGGCCCCGGCCGAAGACCGCCCCAACTGGGCGACACTGCCGGTGGTACTGGCGCCCACCTTTATGATCACGTTGGACATGTTCATCGTGAACGTCGCGATCCCGTCCATCCAGGAGGACCTGCACGCCGGCACGGGGGCGATCCAGTTCGTCGTGGCCGGCATCAGCCTCGCCGTCGCGGCCGTGCTGATCACGGCCGGCCGGCTCGGCGACATCTACGGCCGGCGGCGGATGTTCGCCATCGGCCTGGCCCTGTTCACCGTGGCCTCCGCAGGCTGCGGCGTCGCGCCGAACGCCGGTGAGCTGATCGTCGGACGGGTCGCCCAGGGCGTCTCGGCCGGCCTGATGATGCCTCAGGTACTGGCCATCCTGAGCATCGCGTACACCGGCGCGAACCGCCTCAAGGCCTTCAACGCGTACGGCATCGCGATGGGCTTCGCCGGCGTGTTCGGGCAGCTGATCGGCGGCGTGCTGATCAAGGCCGACCTGTTCGGCCTCGGCTGGCGGGCGATCTTCCTGATCAACGTACCGATCGGGGCCGTCGTCCTGCTGCTCACCCGGCGCCACGTCCCGGAGTCCAAGGGCACCGGCAGCTCGAAGCTCGACCTGGTCGGCACCGCCCTGGTGACGCTGGGTCTGGTCGGCGTCATCCTGCCGCTGATCAAGGGCCGTGAGGAGGGCTGGCCCGCCTGGACCTGGGAGTGCCTGGCCGGCTCCGTCGTGCTGCTCGCCGTGTTCGCGGTCCACCAGCGTCGGCTGGGCGCCAAGGACGGCGCGCCGCTGATCAACATGGCGCTGTTCGGGCAGCGCGCCTTCTCGGTCGGTCTGATCACCACCATGCTGTTCTACGCGGTGATGTCGACCTTCTTCCTGGTCTTCGCGCTCTACCTGCAGCAGGGCCACGGCCTGTCCGCGCTCCAGTCCGGTCTGATCTTCGTCCCGCTCGGCACCGGTTTCTTCCTGGCCTCGATGCTCGCCAAGCAGATCGGCGCCAAGCTCGGTCGGCAGGCCCTCGCGGTCGGCTCGGTCGTGCTGGCCGTCGGACTGGTCGTCCTGGAGCTCACCGCCGACCAGCTCGGCACCGACGGGGCGATCGGCTGGATCACCCCGGCGCTGCTGGTGGCCGGCTTCGGGATGGGCATGGTGATGGCTCCGCTGTCCGCCACCGTGCTGGCCGGCATCCCCCCGCAGTTCGCCGCCGCGGCCTCCGGTGTGATGTCGACCGCCGTCCAGGTCGGCACCGCCCTGGGCGTCGCGATCATCGGCAACCTCTTCTACAACGCGCTCGGCGCCACCGTCCAGCCCTCCTCGTTCACCCACGCGTTCGTGCTGGGCTGCGAGGTGCTGGCCGCGCTGTCCGTCGTCGTGGCGGTCTCGGTGCAGCTGCTGCCCAAGCCCGCCGCACGCGGCTGACCCACCCTCACACCGCAGCGCCCCTGGCACCCGTGCCACGGGCGCTGCGTCGTCCGCACCGCCCCTGACCTCGCGTCAGCCGACGGTCAGGGGCGCGTCACCGCCGCCTCCCACACTTGTGCCACCCACACGGGGGCGAGGACAGGGAGACGCGGAATGCGCTGGCAGGACATCTACATCGCGGGCACGGGGACCTATCTGCCGGAGCGGTTCCCGGTGGCGGAGGCGGTCGAGCAGGGCCTGGTCCGTGAGTTCAACCGGAGCCTCGGCTACGAGTCGGTGCTGATCGACCGCAGCGGCACGGCCGCCCCCGACATGGCCGTGCAGGCCGCCCGGCAGGCGCTGCAGCGGGCCGGTATCCCCACCGAGGAGTACGGGCTGCACCTGCACGCGCACCTCTGGTACCAGGGTCACGACTGGTGGTCGGCGGCCAACTACGTCGCCGCCCGATCCTCCGGCAACCAGGCCGTCGCCTTCACCATCGACCAGCGCTCGCTGACCGCGCTCGGCGGGATGCACCTGGCCGCCGGCTACCTCAGCTCGGGCGCCGCCTCCACCGCGATGATCACCACCGCCGACCGGTTCACCGCCCCGATGATCGACCGCTGGAACACCCAGCGGCAGCTGATCTTCGGCGACGGCGCCACCGCGGCCGTGCTGTCCCGCACCGGCGGGGTGGCCAAGCTGGTGGCCACCGTGGCGTTCGGCGAGAACGACCTGGAGACCTGGACCCGCGGTGAGGAGCCGTTCCTCGACTTCCCCGGCCAGACCTCCCCGGTCCCGGTCTTCGAGCGCGCCGAGGCCCGGATGACCGCGCCGGAGGCGGCCAACGACTGGAAGCGGTGGGTCGACAGCATGGTGCGGCTCAAGGACGAGGTGCTGGCCGAGGCCGGCATCGGGATCAAGGACATCGTCCGCGCCGCCATGCCCTTCCAGCACCGCGGCGACGGCCAGGCCGAGATGCACGACCTGATCGGCCTCACCGAGGAGCAGACCGTCTGGCGCGAACTCGGCCGCTACACCGGCCACATCGGGGCCGGCGACCCGTTCGCGGGGATCAACCACCTGCTGGAGAACAAGCTGGTCGCGCCCGGCGACCACGTCCTGGCCTACGGCTGCGGCGTCGGCTTCAACTTCTCGGCCGCCGTCCTGCAGATCACCGACACCCCCGCCTGGTGACCTGCTGCAGACCGACCGGCCATCCACACCGTCTGACTCCGGAGACCCCATCATGCGCCCCACCACGGACATCTACCTGGCAGCCACCGGGACTTGGCTGCCCGAGCACCGCCGCCCGCTGACCGACGCCGTCGCCGCCGGACTCGTCGGGGAGAACCACCGCGACCTCGGCTACGAGTCCATCGCCGTCGAGGAGTCCGGCACCGCGCCGGTCGACATGGCGGTCGCGGCGGCCCGGCAGGCCGTCCAGCGATCCGGCCTGGCCGGCGCCGACTTCGGCCTGCACCTGCACGCCAGCGTCTGGTTCCAGGGCCTGGACTGCTGGGCCCCGGCCGCGTACGTGGCCAACCACTCGGTCGGCCCGCAGGCCATCGCGTACAGCGTCGACCAGCGGTCGGCGGGCGGTCTCGGCGCGCTGCACCTGGCCGCCGCCTACCTGACCTGCGGCACCGTCAGCAACGCCCTGATCACCACCGGGGACCGGTTCGACGGCCCCGCGATCGACCGCTGGAACTCCTACGTCCAGGCGATCTGGGGCGACGGCGGCACCGCGCTGGTGCTCTCCACCGAGGGCGGGTTCGCCCGGCTGCTGTCCAGCGTCGTGGTGAGCGACAACAGCCTGGAGCGGTGGGACCGCGGCGCCACCCCGTTCGCCGCCGGGCCGCTGCAGGAGACGCCCGTCCAGGTCGAGAAGCGGTTCGAGCAGCACGCCGCCACCCCGGGTGCCGAGGCCGAGTTCGGACAGTGGACGGCTGCCGTCCTGGCGGCCCGGGACCAGGCACTGGCCGAGGCCGGAGTGCAGCTGGGCGACATCGCGCGGGCCGTCCTGCCGTTCGTCCACCGGGGCGGCGGTCAGGCCGAGTTGCACGACCTGCTCGGCCTGACCGAGGAGCAGACCGTCTGGCGCGAGCTCGGACGGCAGGTCGGGCACCTGGGTGCGGGCGACCCGTTCGCGGGACTCGACCACCTGCTCCAGGACGGGGCGCTCGCCGTCGGCGACCGGGTCCTGCTCTACAGCGTCGGGGTCGGGTTCACCATGGCGGCCGCCGTCATCGAGATCACCGAACTGCCCGCCTGACCCTCAAGTAGCCATCCGTCCCGCACGACCACGCCCGGAGGAAGAGCCGTGACCGACACCGAGACGCTCCTGGACTACCCGCTGCCGCGGACCGACCCGCTGCTCCCGCCGCCCGCCTACACCGAACTGCGGAACGGCCCACCCAAGTTGGTCAGGGTCAACGGCGGCCGCCGGGCCTGGCTGGTGACCAAGTACGACGACGTCCGCTCCGCCATCGCCGACCCGCGGGTCAGCTCGGACGACATGGCGCCGAACTTCCCGGCGCTGATCCCGCTGCCGCCGAGCCCCCGGGCACTGTCGATGTTCCGGATGGACAACCCCGACCACGCCACCCTGCGCCGGATGGTCATCCCGGAGTTCACCGCCCGGGCCACCCGCGCGATGCAGCCCGACGTGGAGCGGATCACCAAGAACCTGATCGACGCGCTGGCCGCAGGCCCCAAGCCCGCCGACCTGATGGCCGCCTTCGCCGACCCGCTGCCCACGCTGGTGATCGCCCGGCTGCTGGGCGTGCCGTACAAGGACCACGAGGTCTTCCAGGAGAACGGACGGATCGTCACCTCGCCGACCGCCACTCCCGAGGAGGCCGGCGCCGCCTTCGTCACCCTGACCGAGTTCATGAGCCGGCTGATCGACGACAAGCGCAAGGACCCGCAGGACGACCTGATCAGCCGACTCTGCGTCAAGTACCTGATCCCCGGCGAGATCAGCCACGACGACCTGCTGGCGATGGCCCGGCTGCTGCTCTTCGCCGGCCACGACACCACCGCCAACCAGATCGCCATCAGCGTGCTGTTCCTGCTGGAGAACCCCGGCCAGCTGGAACTGCTGCGCGCGGACCGCAGCCTGATCCCGAGCGCCGTCGAGGAGCTGCTGCGCTTCGCGTCCATCAAGCAGCACGACTTCATCCGGACGGCGGCCGAGGACATGGAGATCGGCGGCGTGCCGATCGCCAAGGGCGAGGGCATCATCTTCGCGCTCCCCTCGGCGAACCACGACGAGACGGCCTTCCCCGACCCCGGCCGCCTCGACATCACCCGGGACGCCCACCAGCACCTGGCCTTCGGCCACGGCATCCACAAGTGCGTGGGCGCCCCGCTGGCCACCCTGGAGCTGGAGACCGCGATCGGCGCGCTGCTGGACCGCTTCCCCGGGCTGAGCCTGGCGGCCGACCTGGACGACATCCCGTTCCGTGACGACATGCTGCTCTACGGCGTGCACCAGCTGCTCGTCACCTGGTAGGCAGCGCCCCCTCGAAGCCCCGTCCCCGCCATCCTGGGGGGCGGGGCTTCGGGCTGCCCGGAGCCGTTCGACAGCGGGGCGAATTCGCTCCAGTGGTAGTCGAGTTGACGGACTGACAATCCGAACACCCAATCCAGTCACCCCAGGGAGACAACAATGCAGTTCAGGATTCTCGGGTCGGTCGGGGCAGTCGTCGACGGCCGGTTCTGCACGGTCCCGGGAACCCGGCAGCGCACCCTGCTGGCCACCCTGCTGACCCGGCCCGGGCGCCTGGTGCCCGCCGAACAGCTCTACACGGAACTCTGGGACGACAACCCGCCGGCGACCGTGGAGAACTCCCTCCAGGCCCATGTCTCCCGCCTGCGTCGCACGCTGCGCAAACTCGGCGGCCCGCACGGGGACGTACCTCCGCTGATCACGCAGGCCTCGGGGTACATCCTGGACGCGGCGCCCGAGGACATCGACGTGAACGTGTTCCGGGAGCGGCTGGCCCAGGCCAGAGGGGCGATGGCCGTCGACAGCGAGGTGGCGGGCGAACTGCTGGAGGAGGCCCTCGCACTCTGGCAGGGCTCCCCCCTGCAGGACGTGGCCGCGGGACCGCTCTGCCAGAGCGAAGCGCTCCAGCTGGAGGAGGAGTACCTCGCGGCACTTGAGGACAAGCTCTGGCTCGGCACCTGCTGCCCCGAACCCTCGCTGGTGATAGGCGAGTTGAAGCGTATGAGCATCACCCACCCATGGCGCGAGCGGATCACCGAGATGCTGATGCTGGCGCTGTACCGCAGCGGCCGACAGGCCGAGGCGATCGAGGCGTACAACACCGCCCGCGGCCGACTGGTCGACGAGCTCGGCATGGAGCCCTCCCCGCAGCTCAAGAACCTCTTCCGGGAGGTCCTCAATCAGGCGCCCGGCCTCTACCACCCCAACCCGCTGCAGCAGCTCAAGTCGGCCTGAGGGGCACGCGGAAGCGCACGAAGTCGGAAGGCTCCGAACCACTGCCCGCACCCCCCGGCAGGATCCGCCGGAATCCCGCGTACGGGACCAGCGCGTCCGGCAACAGCACCGACCCGTCCTCCTGGACACCCTGCTCCAGCAGGGCGGCGATGGTCCGGCCCACCGGCAGCGCCGAGCCGTTCAGGGTGGCCGCGGGCAGCTTCCCACCGCCCGCCACCCGGTGCCGGATGCCCGCCCGGCGGGCCTGGAAGCTGCCGCAGTCCGAGACCGAGGAGATCTCCCGGTAGGAGTCGCTGCCGGGCAGCCAGACCTCGATGTCGTACGTCATCCGGGCCGAGAAGCCCATGTCCCCGGCCGGCAACAGGACCACCCGGTAGGAGAGTTCCAGCCTGCGGAGGCACTCCTCGACCTGACCGACCATCAGCTCCAGCTCGCGCTGGGCGTCCTCCAGCGCGCAGATCCGGACCAGCTCGACCTTCTCGAACTGGTGCAGCCGCAGGATCCCCCGGGTGTCGCGGCCGTACGAGCCCGCCTCGGCGCGGTAGCACGGCGTCCGGGCGGTGAAGGCGAGCGGCAGGGCGCTCTCGTCCAGCAGCTCGCGGGCCACCAGGTTGGTCAGCGGGACCTCGGCGGTCGGGATCAGGAAGAGCTCCCGGTCCCCCACCCTGGTCGCGAACAAGTCCTCCTCGAACTTCGGCAGTTGGCCGGTGCCGGTCATGGTCTCCCGGCTGACCAGGTGCGGCACGGAGTACTCGGTGTAGCCGTGCTCCTCGGTGTGCAGGTCGAGCAGGAAGGAGGTCAGGGCACGCTCCAGCCGCGCGCCCGCACCCCGGCTGACCGTGAAGCGGGCACCGGACAGCCTGGCCGCCCTCGGCCCGTCCAGGATGCCGAGCGACTCGCCGAGGTCGGCGTGGTGCCTGGCCTGACCGGCGGCGGGCCGGAGCGCCGGGCCACCGCGCCGGATCTCCACCGCCTGCTTCTCGCTGTCGCCGTCCGGGACTTCGTCCAGCGGGAAGTTCGGGATGCCCGACATCCGCTGCTCCAGGTCGAGTTCGACCTCCCGGACGACGGCCTCGGCCTGCTGCACGGCCTCCCGCAGCCGGCGCGACTCCTCCCGGGCCTGCTCGGTGGGCGCCCCACTCCCGCGCGAGGCCCGCTTGAGCTCGGCCCGCAGCTGGGCGACCGTCTCCACGGCGGCGGACCTGCGCCGGTGCGCGACCGCCAGCGCGTCCAGCTCCAGCTGGTACCTGCGGCGGGCCAGTCGTCGTACGGCCTCCGGGCCCAGCTCGATCAGCTCACGTACATCGTGCACGGCACTCTCCTTCGGAGCGTTGCGGCGTCTGGGGGGTGTTCTCAGGAGACCGGAACGGGCACCTTCACCGGCGGTGCGGGCTCCGTGAGCGGTGCCGCGGCCCGGTGGCTCTGCGCGAGCCGCCCGTACCGGGCCGGCTGCGCGGACCGCAGCCACCAGGCGTAGCCGAGCCCCAGCGCGCCCACCACCGGGACGACCCAGGGCAGGGCGGCGACCAGCGTGTTCCCGGTGCCGGTCAGCAGCTCGAAGTTGCCGACCACCAGCCAGACCGTCGCCGCCAGCCCCAGGAAGCCGAGCAGCGGGGCGACCGCACCCTGCCACCAGCCGAGCCGCAGCCCCTTCCGGGCCAGGCCGAGCACCGACAGCGCGGCCAGCGCCTGGAGCACCACGATGCCCAGGGTGCCGAGGCCGAGCATGCTGGTGGTCAGGTCCGCGTACGGGTCGAGGCCCGCGAGGGCGAAGCCGGTCACCGCGACGGCGCTGACCACGCTCTGGACCACGCTGGCCCGGTGCGGTGAGGCGTGCTTGCGGTGCACCACGGCCAGCCCAGCCGGCAGCAGGCCGTCGGCGGCCAGCACCTGGGCGTACCGGTTGGCCGCGCTGTGCAGGGCCAGGGTGGCGGCGAACAGGCTGGTGCAGAGCATGATCTGGAGCAGGGTGGCGCCGGCCGAGCCGAGGTAGTCCGTGCCCAGGGTGAAGAACAGCTCCCCCAGCTGCTCGGTGGAGACCTGGCGGACCTGGTCGGCGCCGATCGCACCCACCGCCGTCCAGCTGGTCAGCGCGTAGAACCCGGCGATCAGCAGGACGGCCAGGTAGGTGGCGCGGGGGACGCTGCGCTGCGGGTCCTTGGCCTCCTTGCCGTACAGCGCGGCGGACTCGAAGCCGATGAAGGAGACGAACGCGAACATCAACGAGACGCCGAGCCCCGGGCCGGTCGCGACCTCCGGGGAGAACGAGGCGGCGGGCAGCGCGGAGGTGCCGTGCCGACCGAGAACGGCGAGGTCCAGGGCGGCCAGCACACCGATCTCACCGATCATCAGGACGGCGAGCACCCGGGCGCTCACCGCGATGTCGCGGTAGCCCAGCACCGCGACGGCCGCCAGCCCGACCGCCGCGCACAGCTCCCACGGGAGGTTCAGGCCGTGGTCGGCCAGCACGAGCTGGGTGAAGTAGCCCAGGGCGCCGACCAGACCGATGGTCGCGCAGTTGTAGGCGAGCAGAGCGATGAAGCCACCGCCCACGGCGGGCGGGCGGCCGAGCCCGTCGGCGATGGAGGCGTAGAAGCCACCGGAGCCGCCCGTCCGGCGGGCGCTCACCGCGTAGCCGACCGAGAAGCAGAGCAGGGTCACCCCGGCGAACGCGAACGCGGCGGGGACGCCGGCGCCGTTGCCGATGGCGAAGGCCAGCGGGACGGTGCCGACCATGGCGGAGAGCGGTGCGGCGGCGGCGACGATCAGGAAGACGATGTGACTGGTGGTCAGACGTCCGGAGGGGGGCGAACCGGCTGTGCTCACTGATCTCGCCGAGGGGCTGGTGACAGTCATCGGGGCTCCAAGAGGGAGGGCGCCAAAGGACGGTGGATCGGGGAGGGCATGACGACGGGCCTGCGGCCGGGTGTGGGGCCCCGGGCGCAGGCCCGTCCGGAGGGGGGTGGTCAGGCTGCGGCGATCGCCAGCACCGCGTTCTGCCCGCCGAAGCCCAGCGAGCTGCTCAGCGCGAGCTGCATCCGGGTCTCGGTGGCCGAGGTGGCGACCTTGATCTCCATCTCGGGGTCGAGCGTGCGCAGGTTGGCGGTGGGCGGGACGACGCCCTGCTCCACCGAGAGCACCGTGAAGACCGCCTCCACCGCACCAGCCGCGCCGAGCAGGTGCCCGGTGACGCCCTTGGTGGAGGTGACCAGCGGGTCGCCGGTGAACACCCGACGGATCATCCGGGCCTCGGCGAGGTCGTTCAACGGGGTCGAGGTGCCGTGCGCGTTGACGTGTTGGACGTCGCCCGGGGCGGCCCCCGCATCGGCCAGCGCCGACCGGACGGCGGACTCGATGCCGAGGCCCTTCGGGTGCGGTTTGGTCATGTGGTGGGCGTCGGCGGTGGCCCCGTACCCGGCGATCCGGGCCCGGATCCGCGCGCCGCGCGCCCGGGCGTCGGCCGCCCGCTCCAGCACGACCACGCCCGCGCCCTCGCCTGCGACGAAACCGTCACGGTCCACGTCGAACGGCCGGGAGGCACTCGCCGGGTCGTCCTGGCGTCGGGACAGCGCACCCATCTGGGCGAAGCCGGCCATCACCAGCGGCGTGATCATCGCCTCGCTGCCGCCCGCGATCACGATGTCGCAGCGGTCGAGCAGCAGCAGGTCGCGGGCGGTGCCGATGGCGGTGGCACCCGAGGCGCAGGCGGTGGCCACCACCAGGTTGGGGCCGGTGGCGCCGAACTCGATCGCGGTCTGCCCGGCCAGCATGTTGGGCAGCTGCATCGGCAGCAGCAGCGGGGAGACCCGGGCGGCGGACTGCTCCACCAGCACCCGGTGCTGCGCCTCCACCGTCCCGGGGCCACCGTCGGCGCAGCCCAGGACGACGCCCACCCGGGCGCCGTCCCAGGTCTGCGGGTCGAGTCCGGCGTCGGCGATCGCCTCGCGGGCGGCGACCAGGGCGAACTGGGTGAACGGGTCCAGCCGGTGGGCCCGGAGGCCGCCGAGCAGCTCGGCGGCGTCGAAGCCCGGGACGCGGCAGGAGATCCGGACCGGGTTCTGGTCCAGCACCGGGTCGAGCGCGGCCGTCGGGCGGCCGTCGCGGACCCCCGCCCAGCTCGCGGCGACCCCGATGCCGGCGGGGGTGACCAGCCCCAGGCCGGTCACTGCTACGTCGATGCCGGCCATCAGACCCGTGCGCCCGCTTCCTCGATCAGGGCGGCCATCTCGCCGATGGTCTCCGCCTCCAGCAGCTGGTCGTCGGTGATGGAGATGCCGAGCTCGGCCTCCAGCAGCAGCGACAGCTCGACGACGGCGAGCGAGTCGAGCTCGACATCCTCCGTGGTGGCCTCGGGGGTGACCTGCTCCGGCGACACCTTGAGCTTGCTGACCAGGATTTCCTTGAGCTTCTCGAACATGATCGGTCCTTTTTTTGGAGTGTGTGGTGGGGTGGAGCTCAGCCGAGTGCGGGCCACGTGACGGTGGCGGCGCCCCAGGCGAGCCCGCCGCCGAACGCGGTGAGCAGTACGCGCTGACCGGCCTCCAACCCGCCGTTCTCGACCGCCTGCGCGAGCAGCAGCGGGATCGAGGCGGCGCCGGTGTTACCGACCCGCGCGATGTTGGAGAGCCTGCGTTCGGTGGGAATGGCCAGGCGGTCGGCGACCGCCTCCAGGATCCGGGCGTTGGCCTGATGGGCCGCCAACCGGTCCACGTCCTCGATGGCCCAGCCGGCTGCGGCGACGGCCTGCAGCGAGGCCTCCGTCATCCGCTCGACGGCGTGCCGGTAGGTCGCCCGGCCGGCCATCTGGAAGAACTCGTCGCCGGGCTTGGCGGCCTCGCCCGAGGAGCGCTGGCGCGAGCCGCCGGCCGGGACGGTGATCAGATCGCTCTGGTCGCCGTCGCTGCCGAGCACGATCGGGCCGATCGCGCCGGGCTCCCAGGCCTCGCCGGCCCGGAGCACCACCGCGCCCGCGCCGTCGGCGAAGATCACGGCGGTGGTGCGGTCGGTCGGGTCGATGATGGTGGTGAACGCGTCGGCGGCGATCAAGAGGACGCGCTCCGCGATGCCGGAGGCGATCAGGCCCGCCGCCGTGGCCAGCCCGTAGAGGAAGCCGGTGCAGACCGCGGAGACGTCGAAGGCCGGGACACCACCGAGGCCGAGCCTGGCCGCCACGTCCGGCGCGGTGGCCGGGCAGGGGCGGTCCGGGGTGGTGGTGGCCAGCACCACCGCGTCGACCTGCGAGTCGTCGGCGGACTTGAGGGCCCGTCGGCCGGCCTCCACCGCGAGGTCGGAGGTGGCGGTGCCGGGCGAGACCACGTGCCGGGTGGAGATCCCGGTCCGGGTGCGGATCCACTCGTCCGAGGTGTCCAGCCGGGACACCAGGTCCTCGTTGCTGACCAGATCCGGCGGGACGTAGGCGCCGACGCCGACGATGACCGCGGCACGGCCCTGCGGCGGTCCTGGACGCAGGCTCGGGTCCGCCAGGCCGACGGTCATACCGCGTCACCCCCGGTGCTGCTGAGGACCTCCACCGGGAGGCCCATGTACGCCATCCGCTCGGCGGCCATCTCGTCGGTCCACTGCTCGGCCATGTCGTAGCGCTGCTCGGGAGTGGTGTCGAGCATCCGGACGCCGGGCCAGATCTCGTAGTCGCCGATCTTGTCGGCGTGCTCGGCCATGCCCTGCTGGAAGAGCTGCTCGCGGTGGATCACGAACTCCTTGTCGGGCACCTCGTCCCAGAGCTTGACGCCGGCCCGCAGAATCTCCAGCAGCCTCGGCCGGTACTCGGGGTGGGCCGCCAGGTGGTCCTTAAGGATGGTGCTGGCGACGGTGAGGTGGCGGATCTCGTCGATCGCGGTGCCCCGGGAGATCTCGCCGGTGGCGGGCGACAGCGGGGTCCACTTGCGCTCGCTCAGCTCGGCGGCGGGGGCCAGTACGCCCTCGATGACGATGGCGAAGACCGCGACGCCGCCCATGAAGTCCGCCTGGTCGCGGACGATCTCCAGGGTGAAGTCCTCCACCGGCTGGAGCACCCGGCGCCGGTAGTCGGCGGCCATCTCGTCGATGTCCTTGACCAAGGTGGCGGCAGGGAGGCCGAGTTCGACCAGGTGGTTGCGGAACACCCGGGCGTGCCTGGCCTCGTCGATCAGCTGGGTGGCGTAGAACTCCAGCTCCGGGATGCCGGGCGCGATGGCCACGTAGTGGGCCAGCAGCCGGGTGGCGATCTCCTCGGAGAGTCCCCGGTAGCCGAACTCCAGAACCAGGGCGTCGCGCAGCGGACCCGGCTGTTTCAGGAAGTCGGGTACTCCGGCGTCCTTGTGGTGCCCGGTCTCGCCCCGATCGCGGAGCGTGCCCTGGGCGACCTCGGTGAACCAGTAGGCCAGATTGCACTGCTCCGGGCCGAGGGTGAGGTGCTTCGCCCCGTCCAGCAGCCCGGGTGCGGTGTCCCAACCGGCCTCGTGTGCCACGGTGTTGGTCATAGTCCCACGTTCTCCTTCCTGGTTCCGCTGACACCGGGCCCCTGGACGGGGACCGGCAGGAGCGCGCCGACGTACAGACCGCCGGCGAAGCTGAGCAGGGGTTCGCCCTCGCCCGCGGTGGCGTGCACCACCCGGCCGAGCAGGACCTCGTGGTCGCCGACCCGGATCCGGCCGGCCACCCGGCAGTCGATGTGCGCCAGCGCGCCGTCGAGCAGAGGCGCCCCGGAGTACCGGGCGGGCCGCCAGTCGAGTCCCGCGAACTGCTCGGCGCCGTCCGGGCGGGAGCTGTCGGCGAACCAGCGAGCGAGTGCGCTCTGGCCGCCGCCGACCACGTTGATCGCGAACCGGCCCGCCTCGGCCGCCAGTTCGGCCAGCACCGAGCCGGCCTTCAGGCTGGCGCCGACGATCAGCGGGCTCTGCGAGACGGTGGTGACCTGACTGGCGGTGGTGCCGTGCACCCGCCCCAGCTGATTGACCGTCAACACCGATACCGGGCAGGCGAGATGACGCAGATCGCGGCGCCGCTGGACCGGGTCGGCGGTGGTCCGCCGGATCGGCTCGGCCGTGGTGCTCACCGGACCGCCTCCCGGGCGACGGGCTCCCGGACCTCGCGAAGCTCGCGGACCGGCGGGGTGACGGCCGCCGGGATGTGCCCGACCGGGGTCGGCGTCATCTCGTGGCCGACCGGCTTGGGGTGCGGCAGGCCCAGGTCGTCCAGCAGCCGCAGGTAGCCCTGCTGGCGCACCGGCTCGAAGGGCAGCGCGAAGGACTTCATGAAGTTGCCGAACAGCGCCCGGTCGCCGAAGAGGTGGAACGGCAGCACGAGCAGCGCCCACTCCGGCTCGACCAGCCAGCACCACAGCGCGGCGACCGCCGCCTGGGTGATCAGGCTGTGCATGACGTTGTAGAGCACGTAGTACGTCTTGGAGATCGGCTGCCCGCCCGCCTTCTTGAAGGCGAGCGCGCCCGGGATGTATCCGATCAGGTCGATGTAGAGGAACAGCCCGATCGCCGGCAGCCAGCGGATCTCGCCGAGGTGCGCGACGAGGAGCCCGGTGGTGACCGCGAAGCCGACCAGGTACTCGGCGCGGTGCAGGGAGTAGGTGCTCGGGGTCTCGAAGGGATTGGCCTGGTCCACTGTTTCAACTCCTGGAGCAGCGTGGCGGGTTCGAGGTGCGGGTTCGAGGTGCGGGGGAAGCTTCGTCGGCGGGAGCGGCGGCGCCSGGCGGGGTTCCGGCGCCGCCGCTGGTCGGTCAGCCTGCGGCGGCCACCGGCTGGGCCAGCGAGGCGTCGCCGAGGATGGCGGTGTCGGCGAACAGGCCGGTGACGGCCCAGGCCACGGTCTCCTTGATGACCCGCTCGGCGATCGGGTCGAGGATGCCCTCAAGGCTCGGGATGCCGAAGTCGAAGTCCGCCTCGAAATGCACCACGACATCGGCGCCGTCCTGGCGCAGCACCCACTTGCCGACGAAGCTGTCGAAGTCGCCGTCGGTCTGCTCGAAGTGGATCTCCAGGCGGTCCTGGTGGAAGGTGTCCGCCTCCGTCCAGCGCAGCAGGCCACTGCGGAAGTGCAGCTCCCAGCTGGAACTGCCCACCGGCTCCGGCAGGGTGGAGTGCACGGTGGTGGCCCGCACATGCGGGGCCAGCTCCGGGTAGCGCTCCCACTTCGCCACGGTCGTGAAGACGTCCTCGGCCTTGTCGTTGCGCACTACGGCGTCGAGTTCGACGTGTCGCACGGTCAGTTACCGCCTTCCGGCATCTTGGCCGAGCCCCGAACGAGGTCCAGGGTGGCCTTGTCAAAGGAGTCGAGCAGGAACTCGACCTCCGAGTCGGTCAGGATCGCCGGCGGGGTGAACCGGACCACCGAGCTGCCGTTCATCGAGTGGTTGGCCACCACGCCGTGGTTGAAGAGCTCGATCAGGAGCTCTCCGGCCAGGCCCGCCTCGACCAGCTCCACGCCGATCAGCAGACCCTGGCCCCGGACGTCGACGACCAGCTCGGGGATGTTGCGGTAGGCGATCTCGGCGATCCGCGGCAGCAGCCGGGAGCCGAGCTCCATCGCCCTGGAGACCAGCCGCTCCTCCTTGATCGCCTGGACGGCGCCCTGGACGGCGGCCATCAGCAGCGGCTGTCCGGAGAAGGTGGCGGTGTGGATGTACGGGTCCTTGTCGAAGGGCTTGAACGCCTTCCGGGTGGCGATGGCCGCCGACACCGGCACCACACCGCCGCCGAGCGCCTTGCCGGCCAGCAGCACGTCCGGCTGCACGCCCTCGGTGTCGATGCCCCACCACTCGCCGAGCCGGCCGAAGCCGGTCTGCACCTCGTCCAGGATCAGGAAGCCGTCGAACTCCCGGACCAGCTCCTCGACCTGCTTGAGGTAGCCCTTCGGCGGGATGATCACGCCGCCCTCGCCCTGGACCGGCTCCAGGATCACGCAGACCTGGCCCGGGTGCGCGCGGAGCTCGTCGCGCAGCGCGTCCGGGTCGCCGAAGGGCAGGTGCGAGACGTCCGGGATGAGCGGGCGGAACGGTGCCTGGTAGACCTCCTTGGCGGTCGCCGACAGCGCGCCGAGGGTCTTGCCGTGGTAGCCACCGCGCATCGAGACGGTGCGCTTGTAGCCGTTGGCGCGGGCCAGCTTGAGGCCGGTCTCCACCGCCTCGGCGCCGGAGAGCGCGAAGTGCACCCGGTCAAGCCCCGGCGGGGTGATCGAGGTGAGCGCCTCGGCGGCGCGGGCCACGGTGGGCTCCAGCAGGATGCGGGTGGCCACCGGATGGGTGGTCAGCTGGCGCATCACCGCCTCCATCACGATCGGGTGCCTGGCACCCATGATGAACACGCCGTAACCACCGGCGTTGAGGAAGCGCTCACCGTCGCTGGCGGTCACCCAGGCACCGGAGGACTCGACCTCCATGTGGCTGCCGAACAGCTCGGCGAGGGTCGCCCGGCCCTTGCTGAGGTGGGCCCGGTAGAGGTTGAGGATGTTCTCCTCGGTGTCGACGCTGCCGGTGTCGACCCTTCCGGCGTTGATCGGGGCGGTCTGCATCACGGTCACGGATGACTCCCTTTCAGGGCGCTACGTCGTTCAGGAGAGTTCGAGGGGGGCGCCGCCGAAGTACTTCAGCAGCGGCTCTGCCGCGCTGCCCCGGGACGGCGGGTGGAAGGCCAACGGCCGTACGGCGGTGGCGAGTCGGGCGTGGTCGGAGGAGCGGATGAAATCCAGTCCACCGAGCAGTTCGAGCGCCTGGTCGGCGGCCCTGGTCAGCGCCTCCTGGGCGGCGAACCGGGCGACCAGCACCTGGGCGACCGCCTCCTCGCCCGCCACCCCGTCGCGCACCGCGCGGGCCGCGCCCTCCAGCAGTGCGAAGGCGGCCTCCACCCGGATCGCGGCGGCGGCCCGCTCGCCCGCGCTGCCCTTGCCCCGGTCCAGCACATGCTCGATCAGCGCGGAGGCGGCGCCCGCGTAGCCGGCCGAGATGAGCATCTCGAACCAGACGAACCCGGCGGTCTGCAGGTCGTCGATCCGGTGCGGGTCGGCCTCGGAGGTACGGATGACCAGGTCCTCCGGTACGAAGACGTCGGCGAGTTGGACCTCGTCGCTCTCCGCCGCGGCCAGCACGTCGTTGCCCCAGAACGGGTGCACGGTCAGCCCCGGCGAGTCCGCCGGGACCAGCGCCAGCGCCATCTCCGGAGTGCCGTCCTCGCCCGGGACGGCGATGCTCGCCGTCAGCAGGTCCATCGAACGGGCCAGGCTGCACGGCTTCTTCGAGCCGCCCAGCCGGTAGCCGCCCTCGACCGGGACGGCGGTCACCGCCGGGGTGAGGATGTTCTGCTGGGTGCGGCCCTCGGCCCAGCCGGAGGCCATCACCCGCTGCTCGGGGACCACCCCGTGCAGCAGGTCGAGCTGCGCGGCGCTCAGCCTGCCGGTGTCACCGGCCAGCGAGTAGAGCATCGCGGCCGTGAAGTGATGCATCGTCACCGCGGCGGCCAGCGAGGGCGAGAGCGAGCCCAGGGCCCGCTGGACCCGGACGGCCTCGACCGGGTCGGCCCCGTGCCCGCCGTACTCGGCCGGCACCAGCAGGGCGACTCCGCCGTTGGCCCGGAACAGGTCGATCACCGGGCTGCCCGGTGCCTCCCGCTCGGCGTAGGGGATGTCGGCCAGGGCCTTGACCAGCCCCGGGTGGTACCGCTCACAGGTCTCGCGGGCGGAATCGAGGGAGCGCACGGCAGAAAACCTCCGGTCGTGGGTGATCAGGACGGGGCGATCAGGACGGGTTGGAGCCGAAGACCGCCTCGCGCGGGCTCACGTCGTGGGCGATGCTGACGCCCTGGATGTGGGAGGTCTTGAGCATCGGGTAGTTCGCCTCGCCGTAGACGCCGCCGGTCAGGCCGGTGCCGCCGTGGCTCGGCAGGTACGGCAGGAAGCCGATGTGCGAGTCGTTGATCTTCAGCAGGCCACCGTTGGTGACGCGCTGCACGAAGGCGTTGATCACCCGCGCGGACTTGGCCCAGAGCGAGTTGCGCAGGCCGTACTCGTTGCTGTTGACGAAGGTGATGAAGCTGTCGAGCAGCTCGTCGTTGTCGCCCGCGTCCGGCACCACGATCGGCAGCAGCGGGAAGAAGGTCTCGTGCCGGACGACGTCGTGCTCACGCGCCCCGGCCAGACCGTTCACCCGGAGCACCGTGGGCTGCAGGAAGACGCCGGTCTCGGACGGGGTCCCGTCCAGCTCGGTGCGCTGGCCGCCGGTGATGATCTCGGAGCCGTGGGCCAGCGACTGCTTCAGCAGGGCGAAGAACTTCTCGCTCCGCCGGACCGGGGAGAGCAGCACGTTCTCGTCCTCCGGGTAGCCCGGCAGCACGGTCGCGACCTGCTTCTTGACCTCCTCGATCAGCTCGTCCGCGATCGCGGGGTGCGCCAGCACGTAGTTGGGCACCATGCAGATCTGGCCGGAGCCGTAGAAGGACTCGGCGATCGCCTCGGCGGCGTACTTGAGGTCCGCGCCCTCCCAGACGATGATGCCGTCGTTCCCGGCCAGCTCCAGGATCGGCTTCTTGCCGTGTGCCACGCACTGCTCCTGGAAGCGCAGGCCCTCCTGGCTGCCGCCGATGTAGAAGATGTCGTTGACCAGCGGGCTCTCCACCCAACGGTCCAGCGTCTGCTTCGGGTTACTGCAGACCGCGTTCAGCACACCGGGGGGCGCACCGACCTCGTCCAGCAGCGGCGCCACCACGTCGCGCAGGATCCACATGGTGCTCAGCGGGATGCTCCGGGGGGCGCGCACCACTACGGCGTTGCCGGCCATCAGCGCGAGGACGGCCAGTGCGGCGCTCGGCGCCGGGGCGTTCTGCGGCGGGTTGAAGCCCACCACGCCGTCGGGCTGGCGGCGGACGATCAGCCGGCGACCTGCGTGCTCGAACTCGGTGTGCATCCGCTGGCGGTACCAGTAGATGCTCTCCTCGCTGTAGACCTGCAGCAGGCAGCTCAGCTCCCAGCGGGCCAGCCGCACCGGGTGCGCCTCGGAGACCAGCATGTCGATGAACTCGTCCTGACGGCGGATCAGTTCCTCGCGGAAGAGGGTGCCGAGCCGCATCCGGCGCTCCAGCGGCACGGCCGCCCAGCCGGGCGCGGCGGCGGCGGCCGCCTCAGTCGCCAGATCGATCGCCTCGTTGCTCGCGATGGCGCACCGGCCCACCACGTACGGGTGCTCCGCCGCGTCGGAGTCCGGGTCCTGCTCCAGGGCGCGCTTCAGGCTGACGCTGGTGAAGACGTCCTCCAGCAGCGACCTGGCACTGACCGTGTAGACCCAGCCGTCGCCGTCGATGTCCTTTCCGGCGATATACAGCGGGTAGCTGCGGAGCGGCTTTTCCCGCCCATTTTCGGCAGCGGAACCAGGAGCACCGGAATTCCCGGAGAGGATTCCCACCGCCGATTCGTCAAGAAGCATCATCAGGCCTTTCCGAGGAATTCTTTGGCTGAAGCGAGTTGATGGTGACAGAGCATTCTGACTCCCCGCTGACGCGGAGCTGATCAGCGCAGGGCTGCGGAGATCCACTCCTGCAGTTCGTCGGCCGTCATCCGGTCCAGCCGGTCGGCGGCGACGGCGACGTCCTTGTCGCCGCCGAACTCGACGAACTTCTCCCGCATCAGCTCGGCGTGGTTGGCCCGGGTGTGCGGGCCGGCCGCCGCCAGCGGGACGAGACGCTCCCGGGACGCCGTACGGCCGTCGGTCAGCCGGACCGTCACCCGGGCTCCGGTGGCCTTGGTGGACGCGGAGAAGTCGCCCGACTCCCGACTGTTCGCCGCGTCCACCGCGAGCTTCGCCTCCGCCTCTCCCGCGAACTCGCGCAACCACGGCTCGGCCGCGTCCCCGGCCTGCCGCAGTGCCTCGCCGAACGGGGCCTCGGAGGCGAACAGCGCCCTGGTGAACTCGGGGTCGTGCACCAGCCGGACGCGTTCGGCGACCTGCCAGCGGCCCCGGTCGTTCAGCAGCGGCGCCGAGAAGTCGTTGACGGTGAGCCCGCCGGTGAGCAGCGCGGTGGCCACCGGGTACGGCGTGTGCAGCACCAGCGCGCCGAGCGGTGATCCGGGGCCGACCACGTACGAGGCGGCCTTGCGCCCGGCGAACAGTGTGTACAGCGACGCCTCGACGACCACCTCGGCGATCTCGTCGGGGCGGATCGGGCCCAACTCCCGGCGCAGGGCGGCGGCGCAGTCCACGGCGGCGTCCACCCCGGGGCCGCCCGGGTGCATCTTGAACGAGAGGGTCTCGGTGTGCCAGCGCTCGCCGAGACCGGCGTTGACCGCGTCCGGCAGCGGGACCGCGGAGAACCGGTCCAGGAAGCCGTCCGGGTGTTCCAGGATGTCCGCCGCACCGCGCAGGCCCACCCGGGCCGCGTCGCAGGCGTCCATCGCGGTGCGGACGGGCGTGAAGGAGTTGAACAGACGGGCGTCGCTGGCCAGAAAGGCCCGCATCAGCGGCCAGTTGGGCATCGCGAAGGCCAGGCCGACGGCGCTGGTCCACACCACGTCGTCGGCACCCTCGCAGTGCAGCCGGCCGCAGACCGCCCCGGCCAGGTGGGTGTGCACCGCGCTGTGGCCGCGCAGCGGTCCGAGGGTGGCAGCAGCGGTGATCCTGGCCGCGCACTCGTTGGCGGCGACCACGGCGGCGACCAGCGCGGCGCCGTCCAGCCGGCGGTCGTACGCGTAGGCGACCGGCACCGCGACGGTGGAGTTGGAGAGATGGCCCGCGTACGCGGTGTCGTCGAGGTTGAGGAACGACCCGAGCCCGGACAACACACAGGCGGAGAGCCGGACATCGTGCTGCAACGGCGGGCCGAAGGCCTCGATCATCCGGCGGCCGAGCGGGTGCTCGGCGCCGGCCCGGATCGAGGCCAGCTGGGAGAGCACCTGACTGGCCGCCAGCGAGCGCACCCGATCGGGGATGTCCTCCGGGCGCAGCCAGGCTGCCCACTTCGAGAGTTCCTTGAGCACGGGCACGGTGGGGCTCCCTGAGAATCGGGCGGCCCGGCACGGAACGGCCTTGGGGCCGCAGCCAGTTGCACTTGCCGGTCGGCCTAAAGCCGGGCCGCACCCCAGACCGGGAGGGCGCCCGGTAGGACCTCAAGGGTCATCGAGGCCCAGCGGCGCTCCTGCAGCTCACCGTCGTGCTCGAAGCAGAGCGGCGTCGCGTCCAGCCGCTCCACCACGATCTTCCGGCCGCGCCCGTAGGCGACCCCAGGCAGATCGAGGTGGCGGGCCTCCCGGGTCAGTTCGGGCACCTGAGTCGGGTGCACCTCGGCGCCGATCACGCAGACGTCGAGCAGGCCGTCGTCGAGCTCCGAGTGCGGCAGGACCTGGTACTGACCGCCGCGGTAGCGGCCGCCGCCGACGTTGGCGAGCACGGTGTCGCCCTCGTGCAGCACGACTCCGTCGACGGTGACCCGGCCCGGGTAGGGGGTGAACGCCGCAGCGGTGTCGGCGAACGCCTTCGCATAGCGGGCCCGTCCGGTGAGCGGGATGCCCCGCGCGGTGACCAGCGCCTCGGCGATCACGCCGGAGCAGGCCCCGAGCAGCACCAGCTCGTCGGTCTCGGCGAGCAGAGCCAGGTCGATCCGGTACAGCTCCGCCTCCCCCGCGCCGTCCAGCGCCGTGGTGAGCGCCTCGGCCCAGGGACGCTCGCCCCACAGCATCCGGTAGTCGGAGTTCCCGGTTCCGGCGGGGACGATCGCGAGGGCGGCCGCCGTCCCGTGGCCGGGCCGGGTCATCCCCTCCACCACCTCGCGCACCGTGCCGTCGCCGCCCACCGCGACCACCAGATCCGGGGCCGGCACGCCACCCTCGCCCCGGAGCGCGGCACGCACCGTGTCGGTGGCATCGCCGCGGTGCGTGGTGCGGTGCAGGACGACGGAGTCGAACCGCGCGGAGCAGAGCCCGGTGACCTCTTCGAGCAGTGCCGCATGCGTGGTCCCCGACGTCGGGTTGGCGATGATCAGGGCCCGCCGGGGGCGCTGGGCAGCTGCGGATCCCATGCTCACAAGTCTCCAGACACGATGCCGACAGCCTCAATCGGCCGCCGGCGAGAGCCGACGGCCGATTCGGACGCGGAGAAGGCAGGATTCGAACCTGCGTGGGCGCAAACCCGACCAGGACCAAAGCCCCGGCCCCCGATAAACCACTCCGGGCACCTCTCCCTGTTCCCGACCCGGTTCCCCGTGCCGTTCACAGGGATAACACTGCCTGCCGTCCCTGATATCCCCCTGACGCCCCGCTGACGCCCCGCAGAAGGAATTTTCACCCCTTTCCCGACGCCATTTCCAGGTGCTCTACTCTCTCTCACCGCACATTCGATCCGGAAGGGACCGACACCTGATGTCAACCGCCACCGAGACCGATAATCCGGTCCTCCAGGCCGTCCGCAGCCACACCGGCTCCGAGAACCCCAGCGCCTTCCTCGCCCTCAACAGCGGCAACAGCGTGTTCACCGCCCCGGGCACCGACGGCGTCATCGTCTACCGCCGCACCGGCCGCCACCTGGTCCAGTTCGGCGGCCCGTTCGCCTCCCCCGAGGCCTACAGCCCGCTGCTCGACCGCTTCACCGCCTTCGCCAGGGAGCAGGAACTCCAGCTGGTGAGCGTCCAGTTGCAGCGCCCGGACGCCGACCACTACGCCGCTCGCGGCTTCACGGTCAATCAGCTCGGGGCGTCCTGGGCGGTCCACCTGCCCGACTTCACCCTGCGTGGCTCCCGGTTCATGCAGCTGCGCAACAAGATCTCCCGGGCCTTCCGCAACGGCCTGCAGGTGCAGGAGGTCCCGGCCGACCAGTGGGAGGGCGCGCTGCAGGAGATCGACGGCGCCTGGCTCGGCTCCAAGGGCGATCACGCCCGTCAACTGGAGTTCCTGGTCGGCCAGATCGGCGGTCCCGTCCAGTCGCACCGTCGGCTCTTCGTCGGCACCATCGACGGCGCCCCGGTGGGCTACATCTCGTACTCCCCGGTGTACGGAAGCCGGGCCGGCTGGATGCACGACCTGAGCCGCCGGATCCCGGGCGGCTCGCCGGGCCTGATGGAGGCGATCAACTCCTCCGCCATCGAGGTCTTCCGCAGCGAGGGGGTGGACTGGCTGCACTTCGGCTTCACCCCGTTCACCGGTCTGGATGCGGCACACGAACTCCCGGGCCACAGCGCCTCGTTCCAGTGGCTGATGCACTTCCTGTGGGCCGAGGGCGAGGCGATCTACCCCGCCCAGACCCAGCTCGCCTACAAGGACAAGTGGGCGCCGGACGTGCTGCTGCCCGAGTACGTCGCCTTCGACGGGCCGGCCTCGCTCGCCTCCTTCGCGCACATCTTCCGCGCCTGCAACGCCTTCTGAGCCAATACCTGCTGACCCAAAGCCTTCTGATCGACCTTCAAGAGGAGAGACCCGGATGTCCGAGCAGCAAGCACCCGACACCGACACGCTCAAGCAGTCCCTGGTGGAGGCGTTCATGGCCATCATCGGGGCACCGGACGACCTGGAGGTCGCCCGGGCCGCCGACCGGGTGGTCCGCACCCTCGACGAACGGCTCGCCGCCGAGTCCGTCGCGGCCTGAACCTCCTCCGCCTCACCAGCGGTGACGGGCACGGACGGTGACGCCGGGTCAGGGACAGATCAGCACCGCATCAGCGCGGTGCCTGATTCTGGGCCCTGTCCGGCGTCCGGCACCGCGATCTTCGCGCCTCTCGGCCCTCCGAGCCCGTACGCCGCCAGCGGATCTCACCTTCCCGCCGCGCCTCGCGTCACTTGACGGCAGCGCCGTCAGCCACGACCGGGTGCCTGCCCCAAGGAGCTCACGGCATGCAGTCTCCGCACGTCAGCCAGGCCGAACCTGGCGCCCTCGACACACTCGACGCTCCCGGCGACCCGAAGCAGGCCGCTGCGTCGGGAGTCGGGGCCTCCGCCACCTTCTCCGAGCTGCTGAAGCGGGTGAAGGCCGAGGGGCTGTTGGACTTCGACCCCCGCTACTACGTCCGGCGGCTCGTCCTCAACACCGCCATGATCCTGGGCGGCCTGGTCGCCTTCTTCGAACTCGGCGACTCCTGGTGGCAGTTGCTGGTCGCCGCCTGGATGGGCCTGTGCGGTGCGCAGAGCTCGTTCATGTGGCACGACGCCGGCCACAAGTCGATGTTCCGCAGTAAGAAGGCCGCCTCGATCGTCGGCTACTTCCACGCCAACTTCGTGAACGGGGTCAGCTACGGCTGGTGGGTCAACCACCACAACCGGCACCACAGCCACCCCAACCACCTGGAGCTCGACCCCGACATCGGCCGCCGCACGGCGATCTTCGACATCAAGCAGTACGCCACCCGCCGCGGTGTGCAGCGATTCATCGTGCGCTACCAGAGCGTGCTCTTCTTCGTCCTGCTGACCCTCGAGGGCTTCAAGATGCAGCGGACCGCCGTCAAGGCGATCGCGAAGGGTGAGACCAAGTACCCGGTGCTGGAGTCCGCGCTGATCGCACTGCGGGCCGCGCTCTACCTGGGCGCCGTGTTCGTGGTGCTGCCGCCGGCCCTGGGCGTCGCCTTCATCCTGGTCCAGACGGCCGTGCTCGGCGTGTACTTCGGCATGCTCTTCGCTCCCAACCACAAGGGCATGGACGTCCGGGACGGCGAGGAGGAGACCCTCGACTGGCTGGAGCGCCAGGTCCTCACCTCGCGCAACATCAACCCTTCGCCGCTGATCGACTTCCTCTACGGCGGCCTCAACTACCAGGTGGAGCACCACCTCTTCCCCGCCATGGCGCAGAAGCACCTGGCCCGCGCGCGGGAGCTGACCATGCAGTACTGCGCGGAGCGCGGCGTGCCGTACCGCGAGGTCGGCTTCTGGGCCTCGTACCGCGAGGTCGCGAGTTTCCTGCACGAGGTCAGCGCACCCGTCCGACGGGGCGAGGGCGACGCGCTCGCCGCCGAGGCCCTGCGGGCCGCCTGACCGTTGCCCCTCCCTCGACCCCGACCACTCACCGCCCCGGCCGACGTGCCGGGGCGGTTCAGCAGAGGAGCCGGTAAGTTCCCATGCTCGACCAATCCATCCGCGTGGCGGGGCCGGCAGCCCGGCCCTCGATCGGCACCCGGCTCGACCGGATGCCGATCACACCGATCCACCGCAGACTCACCGCCATCGTCGGCGTCGGCCTGCTCTTCGACACCTTCGAGAACAACCTCTCCGGGACGATCTCCAAGGTCCTCCAGCACGAGTTCGCGTTCGGCGGCAACACCCTGAAGCTGGTCCTGGCCTCGGCCTTCGTCGGCCAGTTCATCGGCGCCCTGGTCCTCGGGCGGGTGGCCGACCGGATCGGACGGCGCCGCGCCTTCCTGATCAACCTGGCGCTGTACTCGGGGTTCTCCCTGCTCGGTGCCTTCTCCCCCAACGCCGAGTGGCTGATCGCCACCCGATTCCTGGCCGGCATCGGCATCGGCGCCGAACAGGCGCTCTCCGACTGCTACTTGGCCGACATCCTGCCCGCCGGCAAACGTGGCAGATACACCGCCTGGGCGTACACCATCGCGTTCTGCGGCGTACCGGCCGTCGGCTTCGCCGCACTGTGGCTGGTACCGCTGACTCCGCTCGGGATCGCCGGCTGGCGCTGGCTGTTCATCCTCGGCTCGCTCGGCTCGGCCGTGGTGTGGGTCCTGCGGCGGCACCTGATCGAGTCGCCGCGCTGGCTCGCCTCGGTCGGCCGGCACGCCGAGGCCGAGCTGCTGGTCGCCCGCCTCGAAGGACGGCCGGCCATCGACCTGACGGTCGGTCCGGTCCAGGCCGAGCCGCTCACCGTCCGGGCCCGGGTACGGGAGATCTTCCGCCCGCCGTACCTCAGGCGGACCGCGATGCTCTGGATCTTCTGCATCCTGTCGGTGATCGGCTACTACGGCTTCGGCGCGCTCGCCCCGCAGATCCTGGCCGCCAAGGGCTACGGCATCGTGGCCGGCCTCGGCTACACCGCTCTCTCCTTCGTCGGCTACCCGATCGGCTCACTGCTGTCCGTACCGATCATGGACCGGGTCGAGCGGAAGGTCCTGGTGGCACTCTCGGCCGTGGCCATGGCGCTGGCCGGGCTGGGCTTCGCCTACGCGGGCTCGGTGGAACTCGTCGTGCTGTTCGGCTTCGGCTACACCGTCGCGAGCAACGTCTTCTCCACCGTCTCCCACGTCTACCTCGCCGAGCAGTACCCCACCGCGATCCGCGCCGCGGCCTCCGGTGCGGCGTACTCGCTGTCGAAGCTCAGCGCGGCCGCGCTGCCGTTCGTCCTGCTGCCCGTCCTCCAGTCGCACGGCGCGGGCCCGCTGTTCGCCGTCATCGCCACCGCGATGGGGCTGCTGACCGCCACCGTGCTGCTGCTCGGCCGCCGCACCACCGGGGAGTCGGTAGACGCCTGACCGATCACCAGAAGCCATACCCAGAAGGCCCGTTCACCCCGTCCGAGGACGGAGTGAACGGGCCTTGGCGTGCGGGTCAGCCGACGTTGGCGGACGCCTCCTGCTCCTGCGCGAGGAACGCGGCCATCGCGGTGACGGTCGGGTGCTCCCAGGCCACCGCCGGCTCGAGGTAGAGAGCGAACTTCTCCTCGATGTCGCCGAACAGGCTCAGCGCGGCGACGGAGTCGAGGCCGTACTCCACGAACGGCACTTCCGCGTTGATCTCCGACTTCGGTCGGGAAACGTGGCTGGCGAGCCGCTCGGTCAGCCAGCTCTTGATGTCCTGCTCTCGATCAACCGAACCAGTGGTTGTCATCAGATGCTCCTTCGCAGTGGCGTCTCGCCGCAGGGTGCACCGGCGCACTAAAGAGCCGCTCGAACGATCCTGGACAGCCGGCCCTACGGTCGTTCAGGCCGCCGTCTGCCAACTGGACGGCGGCGCATAGTCGATGCGGTGCCAGGAGCGCTGCCGCTCGACGGCGGGCTCCGCCTGGGCGGCCGCCCTGGCAGCCGAGCTCCGACTGAGCAGGGCGATCGTCAGGGCGGCGATCTCCTCGTCGGTCAGCGAACCACGGGTGACGATGATGGTCATGGCTTGACTCCTCGACTACATCGGCGGGTTGCCGTGCTTACGGCTGGGCAGGTCGGCGTGCTTGGTGCGGAGCATGGCGAGGGAGGAGGCCAGGACGGCGCGGGTTTCGGCCGGGTCGATGACGTCGTCCACCAGGCCGCGTTCGGCGGCGTAGTAGGGGTGCAT
>NZ_JBFUMY010000016.1:0-127889 GCF_054049135.1 Kitasatospora sp. P5_F3
CCACCAAACGGTGAGGCCGGGGATGTCAACATATCTGGCGTTGACTTTTGGCACGCTGTTGAGTTCTCAAGGAACGGACACTTCCTTCGAGCCGCTTATCAGGCGGACCCTCCGGGCGCTTCGTTCTTTCGTGTTCCGAGCTTATCAGACGTTTTCCGCTCCGTTTTCCGGAGTTTCATTCAGCCGACTCGCTTTTCTTCGCCCCTCTCGGTGCGACTCCGGAACTGTACGGGCATCGCCGCCTCACAAGCAAATCGCCTCCGTCCGGCGTACCGGACGGAGGCGATCGGCCGACGATCCCGCAGGCGTCAGCGGAGTTCGGTGATCTCCGGACCGCGTGCGAACGGGTCCAGCGAGGTCTCCGCGAAGCGGGAGCTGCCGGCGTCGACGACGCTTGCGCCGCCGTCGGCGACCATCTGGGCGTCCTCGGGGAGCTTGAGCACGATCGGGTCGCGCGGAGCCATCGGGGTCTCACCGCGGACCACGACGGTCTGCTGGAAGACCTGCTCCAGGATGCCGGCCATCTCGGGCTGGACCGCGGCCTGGCCGGAGATCACGCCACGGAGGAACCAGCGCGGTCCGTCGCACCCGACGAAGCGCACCAGCTGGACACCCTGGGTGCCGTCCGGCAGCTGTACGGGGACCTGGGCCCGGAGGTGCCAGCCCAGCGGGCCCTCCTCCTCCTCGACCAGGCCGCCCTGCTGGGTGATGCCCGAGGCGATCTCCTCGCGGACCTCGCCCCAGATGCCCTCGGACTTGGGGGCCGCGAAGGCCTGGAGCTGGATGGCGCTGTTGCCGAGGACCAGGGTGGCGGCCACGATCGCGTCGCCGGCCACCTCGACCCGCAGTTCCATGCCCTCGACACCAGGGATCAGGAGGCCACCGAGGTCGACTCGGCCCTCCTCGGGGTTCTCCAGTTCGGAGATGTCCCACGGGCCGTCCGGTCGCGGGGCCGGCGGCAGGCCGACCCGGTCCGCGGGGTCGGTGTCGGCGTTCTCGTTCTCGGAGTCGGCGAAGCCTTCGGCGTCATCGGCCGTCTCGTCGGCGCTGATGGCGTCGTCGGCGAGCTGCTCGACAGCGTCCTCACTCTTCTGGCGGCGACGGAACACGGTCACTGTCCTTCCCGGTCCAAGACCGATGCGAATACCTGCTCGGCTACTGCGCTGGCGCGGGCATGGTAACCCTGTCGTGACCTCCGGTCGACCCGAACCCGCCTTCGGCACGTGCCGATCCGGGAAGTTCGGCCACCTCGTGGAAACTCGCCTTCTCGACCTGCTGGATCACCAGCTGGGCGATTCGGTCCCCACGGCGGAAGCTGACTCCCTCGCGCGGGTCGAGGTTTACCAGAATCACCTTGATCTCACCACGGTACCCGGCATCGACCGTCCCCGGGGCGTTCACCAGTGCAACTCCGCACCGGGCCGCGAGGCCGGAACGCGGGTGCACGAAGGCGGCGTAGCCGTCCGGCAGGGCGATCCCGACACCGGTCGGCAGCACGGCGCGCTCACCGGGGGCGAGCTCGGCGTCGACGGTGGTGCGCAGGTCGGCTCCGGCGTCGCCGGGGTGCTCGTACGACGGCAGCGGCAGTTCCGGATCGAAACGGGTGATCAGGACGTCGACCGGCGGGCGGGCGGTGGTACTCACGGGTTCACCTCGAAGGCTCGGGCACGCTTGAACAGATCCGGGTCGTCCAGGGCTTTCTTGATGTCCTCGGGACGCCCGTGCGTGGTGAAGTGTTCCAGTTTCACCTGGATGAAGAGTGCCTGCGCCCGGATCGCGACCGGCCCGTCGGGTCCGCCGATCCGGCCCTCGGCCGCGCTGTAGATCTTGCGGCCCTTCACGCCGGTGACCCAGGCGTGGATGTGCAGCGTGGAGTCGACCGGGACCGGGCGGACGAAGTCGCTCTCCAGTCGGCCGGTCACGGCGGCCATGTGCAGCAGCCAGTTGAGCGTTCCCAGGGTCTCGTCCATGGCGGTCATCAGCACGCCGCCGTGGGCCAGGCCGGGGCCGCCCTGGTGGCCGGGGCGGACGGTGAACTCGGCGGTGACGTTCAGGCCTTCGCCCGCGACGGCGGTCAGCTGGAGGCCCTGCGGGTGCTGTGGGCCGCAGCCGAAGCAGTGGTCGTAGTGCGAGCCGAGCAGGGTGCCGGGGGCGGGTGCCTCGGGCGCCCGGGGCGGCAGTACGGCGTCGGCCGGGGGCGTGGTCGGCGGCAGGGCGGTGGCGCGGGCGACGGGCTCTTCGGAGCCCTGCTGCGCAGGCGGGGAGGCGGCGGGTCCGTTCACAGCGGCGACCTTACCCGCGGGTAGTACGGGCCGCACCGGCTGTCCGCCAGGGAGGCGGGGGCCGAAGGCCGGGCGGCGGCACACACAATGGGGGCATGTACGACGAACGCCTCACCGTCCCCCGCAGCTGGTGGCTGCTTCCCGTTGCGCTCGGCTTCTCGCTGGCGTTGATCATGCTGCGGTTCAGCGCGATCGGTGCTCTGGCCGGCCTGGTGGTCGGCATCGTCGCCGGAGCCGCCGCGCTGAGCAGCTACGGCTCTGCCCGGATCCGCGTGGTGCAGGGCTCCCTGGTGGCCGGCCAGGCCCGGATCCCGGCCGATGTGCTCGGCGCCGCCCACGTGCTGAACCCGGCCGAGACGGTGGCCTGGCGGTCCGTGAAGGCGGACCCGCGCGCCTTCATGCTGCTGCGCAGCTACGTGCCGACCGCCCTCCGGGTCGAGATCACCGACCCGGCCGACCCGACCCCGTACGTCTACCTGTCGACCCGCTCGCCGCAGCGGCTGGCCGACGCGCTGGCCGAGGCCCGCCGGAGCCGGATCAGCTGACCTCGCCCGGCCCCGGAAACGGCGGAGGGACGGCTCCGCGCATGTGCACGCGGGACCGTCCCTGTGTTCCGTACTGCGACGCGATCGGTGGGACCGATCGCGCGGTGGAGCGGGCGCGGCCGCCGGGGTGACCGCAGTTGCTGCCTCCGGCCTTGCTGCCCAAGGCCGGGCGGGGCGGTGTGCCGGACCGGCGGGGATCCGCCGGGCCGGGCCTTCCCGCCCGGTGCTCAGGCGCCGCAGTCCTGGCAGATCGGCTGCCCGTTCTTCTCGCCGAACAGCTGGCTCCGGTGGTGTACCAGGAAGCAGCTCATGCAGGTGAACTCGTCGGCCTGGCGCGGAAGCACCCGGACCGAGAGTTCCTCGTTGGAAAGGTCAGCGCCGGGAAGCTCCAGGCCTTCGGCAGCGTCGAACTCGTCGACGTCGACAGAGCTGGTGCTCTTCTCGTTCCGACGAGCCTTGAGCTCCTCGATGCTGTCCTCGTTGACATCGTCGTCGGTCTTGCGCGGGGTGTCGTAGTCCGTTGCCATTGTTCGCTCTCCCCCTCTGGGTGTGTGCGGTATCTCCAGCGCACGTAACGCATGGGGGGCCGGTCTTGTGCCCGACCCGAGGCGGAGATTTTGCCTTACTTCAAGCCCTGTTACTCAATCGACATCCTCGAACGGCCTCTTCAGGGCCCTCCCGGGCGGTCCGAACGGCCTCACGGAGAGCTTCCTCCGGGAGGCCGACCGACCGTTCGGGCCATCACGCTCAGTGGTCGAGGTCCGCGCGATCATCGGCCAACTCAGCTGCACCGACAGCGACTTGATGATGTGTCGACAAATCTCTCGGGCTGGACGACCGTCACCCTCGGCGATCGGATCACCCGAACCAGTGATCACCCTGAGAGATCATCCGAACGTGTGGGGCGACTTCCTGTGAGCTTCCTCACAGTCTGAACTTTTCGGGCAAATCCTGGAAATCCACCCACCCGAAGGCTACTTCTTCGCGGCGTTCGCAGCCCGCCTGGCGAGCAGTGCGGCCTGCCGCTCGTCGAACTTGGTGGCCTGCGCGTCGAGGGCGCCGAGGAAGACACCGAGCTCCTGCTGGGCCTGCAGACCGGCCGGGCCGAGGCCGCCGATCTCCATCACCTTCAGGTGGCGCAGCACCGGCTGCAGCACGTCGTCGTGGTGGATCCGGAGGTTGTAGACCCCACCGATGGCGAGCTGGGCCGCGGAGCGCTCGAAGCCGGGCATGCCGTGGCCGGGCATCCGGAAGTCGATCACCACGTCGGCTACCGCCCGCATGGCCTGGTCCGGGGCGATCTCCAGGGCGGCCTTGAGCAGGTTCCGGTAGAAGACCATGTGCAGGTTCTCATCATTGGCGATCTTCGCGAGCAGCTGGTCGCAGATCGGGTCGCCCGAGAAGTGACCGGTGTTGCGGTGCGAGATCCGGGTGGCCAGCTCCTGGAAGGCCACGTACGCGACCGAGTGCAGCATGCTGTGCGAGTTGTCCGACTCGAAGCCCTCGGCCATGTGCGTCATCCGGGCCCGCTCCAGCTCCACCGGGTCGACGGCCCGGGTGGCCAGCAGGTAGTCGCGAATGGCTATCCCGTGCCGGCCCTCCTCGGCCGTCCAGCGGTGCACCCAGGTGCCCCAGGCGCCCTCGCGGCCGAACATGGTGGCGATCTCGTGGTGGTAGCTGGGCAGGTTGTCCTCGGTCAGCAGGTTGACCACCAGCGCGATCCGGCCGAGCGGCGTCACCTTGGACTGGTCCAGCGCCCAGGCCTCGCCGCCGAGCACGCCGTCGAAGTCGCGGCCCAGGCTCCACGGCACGTACTCGTGCGGCATCCACTCCTTGGCGACCTTGAGGTGCCGGTTCAGCTCGACCTCCACGACCTCCTCGAGCGCCATGATCAGTCGCGCGTCGGTCCAGCCCGCGGTGCTGAGCGAGGCGGCGGAAGGGGCGGCGGCGGTGCGCTGCTCGGGTGCGATGGTCACGGCGGTGCTCCTGAAAGGGCGGGGCAGGGACGACGGGGTCGCGTCTGGCCGGGTGGCTACGACCAACCTTACGGCTCCGTAGGTTACGACACCGTAAGTTGTCCCGACCAAAAATGACAAGCCGCCCCCGCCAGGGCATTTGTCATGGCGACTGGCCTGGCGGGGGCGGCGATCGGGCCCGGCGGGATGCTCCGCGCACGGAGCGAAATCCGGCCCTGAAGGATGCTGGGGTGCCTGCGGCGACCCCTAGGGGCGGTAGGGGGTCAGGCTCCCGGGATCCGGACCCGGATGGTGAGGCCGCCGCCGGTGCGCGGGGTGGCCTCGATCGCCCCGCCGTGCGCGCGGACCACCGAGCGGACGATCGAGAGGCCGAGCCCGACCCCCTTGTCGCTCCGGGTCCGGTCGGCGCCCTTCACCCGCCGGAACGGCTCGAAGATGTGCTCCAGCTCGTAGCCCGGCACCACCGGACCGGTGTTGCTCACCACCAGTTCCCCGGCACCGCCCGGCACCGGCGAGGTGGTGATCTCCACCCAGCCACCGGGAGTGTTGTACCGGGTCGCGTTCTGCAGCAGGTTGAGCGCGATGCGCTCCAGCAGCACCCCGTTCCCGCTCACCTGGACCGGTTCCAGCACCGACCGCAGCTCGACCTCCCGGCCGGCCGCCTCCGGGCGGATCTGCTCCAGTGCCCGCACCGCCACCTCGGAGAGTTCGACCGGTCGGCGGTCGGTCAGCTCGTTGTCGCTGCGGGCCAGCAGCAGCAGGCCCTCCACCAGCTGTTCGCTGCGCTCGTTGGTGGCCAGCAGGGTCTTGCCGAGCTGCTGCAGGTCGGCCGAGGCCTCCGGGTCGGAGAGCTGGACCTCCAGCAGGGTGCGGTTGATCGCCAGCGGGGTGCGCAGCTCGTGCGAGGCGTTGGCGACGAACCGGCGCTGCGAGTCGAAGGCTCGGTGCAGCCGTTCCAGCATCTCGTCGAAGGTGTCGGCCAGCTCCTTGAGCTCGTCGTCGGGACCGTCCATGTCGATCCGCCGGTGCAGGTCGGAACCGGCCACCTCGCGGGCGGTCCTGGTGATCCGGTTGAGCGGGCGCAGCACCCGGCCGGCCAGGGCGTACCCGAGGATGAAGGCGATCACCGCGAGGCAGACCAGGACGGTGAGCGACTTGCGCAGCAGCGTGGTCAGCGCGGCCTCGGCCTGCACGCTCTGGAAGTGCCGCAGCCACTGCTCGAAGTTGGCGGCCGTGATCACGGTGCCGTCCTCGGTCTGGATCTGCACCCCGGAGCCCAGCCGCAGCGGTGGCAGCGAGGCGTCGTAGAAGGCCTGCCGGACGAAGAAGTACATCAGCATCAGCAGCACCACCCCGGCCATCAGGAACATCCCGCCGTACAGCAGGGTGAGCCTGATCCGGATGGTCGGGCGCAGCGGCAACCAGCTGAACAGGCCCTCGCCGTGCACCACTTGGGGCGTCGGCTGGGCCGTCGCGACGGTCGGGGGCTGGTACGGGCGCGGCGGCACCGGGCCTCCGGCGGGCGCGTCGGAGGCCCCGCCGGTGGGGGGCGGGGTGGTCATGGCTGTCCTCTCGGGTGCGGTCCGGGTACGGGTGGGGCTCGGTTCAGATCCGGTAGCCGGAGCCCGGCACGGTGACGATCACGGCGGGGTCGCCGAGCTTGCGGCGCAGGGTCATCACGGTCACCCGGACCACGTTGGTGAACGGGTCGGTGTGCTCGTCCCAGGCCTTCTCCAGCAGCTGCTCGGCCGAGACCACCGCGCCACCGGCCCGCATCAGGACCTCCAGCACGGCGAACTCCTTGGGCGCGAGCTGGACCGGCTTCTCGTCCCGGAGCACCTCACGGCGGCCCGGGTCGAGCGAGATCCCGGCCCGCTCCAGCACCGGCGGCAGCGGTACGGTCGCGCGGCGGCCGAGCGCCCGGACCCGGGCGACCAGCTCGCTGAACGCGAAGGGCTTGGGCAGGTAGTCGTCGGCGCCGATCTCCAGGCCCTCGACCCGGTCGCTGATGTCGCCGGAGGCGGTCAGCATGATCACCCGGGTGGCCAGGCTCTGCTCCACGATGCTGCGGCAGACGTCGTCGCCGTGCACCAGCGGGAGGTCGCGGTCCAGCACCACCACGTCGTAGTCGTTGACGGAGATCCGCTGCAGTGCGGCCTCGCCGTCGTAGACCACGTCGACGGCCATCGCCTCGCGGCGCAGCCCGGTGGCAACGGCTTCGGCGAGCAGCTGCTCGTCCTCCACAACGAGAACCCGCACGGTGGTTGTCCCTTCTGCAGCAGTGGCCGAGGTCGGGCACCCCAGTCCGACGGTGGTTACATCCTGCCTGGTGGACCGGTAAAGCACCGGTAAGCGGTGCGTCCACGGGGTTCGGTTCCGTGAACGGACTGTGACGCGGGCAACTTTCTCGGTGAGTCAGGTTTCCCGCCGCCGGGGGCGGGGAGGACAGGTTCACACCGGCGATCGGGCCGAAGCGCCGATCGCAGTCACCACCCGCCGTGCGTTCATCCGCACCGGCCCGGGTCTCGGAGTCCATCGGACGGTCTCAGGCCGTCACCGCACCAGCTGGGGAGACCACCACCGGCTGGGGCATTTCCGTTGGCACCGAAGCCCGTCCGGGGAACGCCGGACCGCCCGTCCGACACAGCAAGGGGGCCAGAATGGACGCCTTCACCGCCGGCATCATTCAGCGCATAAGGAATGCCGAAGCAGATCTGCACCGCGCTCTCGAGTCCGGTGACGAGTTCCTCGCCGAGGTCGAACAGTCCGAACTGGACGATCTCCGTAGGCTCGCCGCCGAACACGGCATCGACCCCGCGCGCGAGATGCACCGCGCCGCCGCCTGATCCTGCAGTACGCACCACCAAGCCCTGGCACCCCCCGTGCCAGGGCTTCTGCATGTGGCAGGCGATCGAGTATCTACGGTCCAGGGGCTCGGGGAACTGTGAGGAGGTCTGGCGTTCGGGTCGCTGCCAAAGTGCCTGACCTTCTACACACGGATCACCTGTTCCGAGGTCGGCGTCGCAGTTCCCCGAGCCCCTGTCTTCCGAAGCTTGTGCCCTAGGCATCAAGGGCCGTGAGCCGGGTCAGGAGCTGTTCGAAGGTGCCCGGTGGGGCGGTGCAGGTCATGCCGTCGGTGCCGCCGGTGCGGGCGCCGGCTTCGGCGGCGATCAGGGCGCCGGCTGCGCGGTCCCAGGGCTGGAGGCCGCGCTCGTAGAAGGCGTCCAGGCGGCCGGCCGCGACGTCGCAGAGGTCGACCGCGGCGGCGCCGGCCCGGCGGATGTCGCGGACCTCGGGCATCAGGGCGAGCAGCACCTCCGCCTGGCGGACCCGCACGGGCTGGACGTAGTTGAAGCCGGTGCCGACCAGTGCCTGGCCCCAGGGCGGGGCCGGGCGGCAGCGGATCGGCGCCCCGTCCAGGTAGGCCCCGCGGCCGAGCACCGCGTGGAACAGCTCGCCCCGGGCCGGGACGGCGACCACGCCGACCACGGCCCGGCCGTCCAGTTCGGCGGCCACGCTGACTCCCCAGGAGGGCAGCCCGTACAGGTAGTTGACGGTGCCGTCGAGCGGGTCCACCACCCAGCGGATGCCGCTGCTGCCGGAGTGGTCGGCGCCCTCCTCGCCGAGGTAGCCGTCCTCGGGGCGGCGGGTGGTGATCAGTTCCAGGATCAGCTTCTCGGAGGCGAGGTCCATCTCGGTGACCACGTCGACCGGGCTGCTCTTGGTGGCGGCCACGCCGAGGTCGGCGGGTCGGCCGTCGCGGAGCAGGGTGCCTGCCCGGCCGGCGGCCTCCAGGGCAACGTCGAGGAGTTCGTCCAGCAGTGCGTCGGGCGGGGCTAGGTCGGGCACGGGGGTCCTTCCGGCGGGCGAGCGGGCGGGCGGGCGGTGACGGAGTGTCAGAGCTGGGCGGCGGCGGGACGGGGGGCGCGCGGGTTGGGGCAGCAGGCCACCGCGCACACGTCGTGGCTCGGGCCGAGTGCCCCCAGCGCGCAGCGCTCGACGGACGCCCCTCGCTCGGTCGCCGCCCGCTCCAGCACCAGCTCCCGGACCGCCGCGGTGAACCGGGGGTCCGCGCCGACGGTGGCGGCCCGGCTGACCGGCAGACCGAGTTCGGCCGCCTTGGCGGTGGCCTCGGTGTCGAGGTCGTACTTGACCTCCATGTGGTCGGAGACGAAGCCGATCGGCACCATCACGGCGGCCTGCGCCCCGGCCTCCTTCAGCGACTCCAGGTGGTCGCAGATGTCCGGCTCCAGCCAGGGGATGTGCGGAGCACCGCTGCGGCTCTGGAAGACCAGCTCCCAGGGCCGCTCGGCCACCCCGGTGGCGACGGCGACGGCCTCCGCGACCAGCCGGGCCACCTCCAGGTGCTGGGCGACGTACGCGCCACCGGGGGTGCCCCGGGCCGGGTCGTCGGGTGCGCCGGAGGTCTCGGCCATCGCGTCCGGGATCGAGTGGGTGGTGAAGGCGAGCTGCGCGCCGTCGCGTACCCCGGCGGGCAGCTCGGCGAGCGCCGCCAGGGTGGCGTCGATCATCGGGCCGACGAAGCCGGGGTGGTTGTAGAAGTGCCGGAGCTTGGCGACCTCCAGGGTCGGCAGCCCCTCCTCGGCCAGGGTGGCCAGCGCGTCGGCGAGGTTCTCCCGGTACTGCCGGCAGCCCGAGTACCCCGCGTACGCGCTGGTGGCCAGCACCAGCACCCGGCGGTGGCCGTCGGTGGCGATCTCGCGAAGGGTGTCGGTCAGGTACGGCGCCCAGTTCCGGTTGCCCCAGTAGACCGGCAGGTCGAGGCCGTGCCCGGCGAAGTCCTTGCGCAGCGCGGCGAGCAGTTCACGGTTCTGCTCGTTGATCGGGCTGACCCCGCCGAACAGGAAGTAGTGCTTGCCGACCTCGGCCAGCCGTTCCTTCGGGATGCCCCGGCCCCGGGTGACGTTCTCCAGGAACGGCACCACGTCCTCGGGGGCCTCAGGCCCGCCGAAGGAGAGCAGCAGCAGGGCGTCGAAGGGCGCCGGGTCCGCCGGGGCGGCAGGGTGGGTGAGGGTGTGCGAGTCGGACATGGCTCCGATCCTGCCACCAACGGCACCCGACTCCGGGTCAAGTCCGGGAGACGGAAACCTCGTTGCCCGAGTACGTAAGCTGTGTATGCGACCGATGTTCCTTACCTGTACCCAGCGGAGCCCCCTTGCTGTCCAGCTACCGCCAGATCTTCGCCGCCCCCGGCAGCCTGGCCTTCTCGCTCTCCGGATTCATTGCCCGGATGCCGATCTCGATGACCGGCATCGGCATCGTGACCATGCTGTCCCAGCTCCGGGGCTCGTACGGTCTGGCGGCCTGGGTGTCGGGCACCATGGCGGGCGCGGCGGCGGTGCTCGGCCCGGCGGTCTCCTGGCTGGTGGACCGGCACGGGCAGCGCCGGGTGACGCTGCCCGCGACCGCGATCACCGTGCTGGCGGCGATCGGGCTGCTGCTCTGCGCCCGGTCCGGCGCACCGACCTGGACGCTGTTCGTCTGCGCGTTCGGGATGGGCGTGATGCCGAGCACCGGTTCGATGGTCCGGGCCCGCTGGGCGTATCTCTACAACTCCTCGCCGCCGAAGCTGCACACCGCGTACTCCTTCGAGGCGGTGGTGGACGAGATCTGCTTCATCATCGGCCCGATCCTCTCCATCACTCTGGCCACCAGCGTCTTCCCCGAGGCCGGGATCCTGCTGGCCGGGGTGTTCCTGACCGTGGGCGTGCTGCTGTTCACCGCCCAGCGGCGGACCGAACCGCCGGTGCACCCGGCCGAGCAGCACACCGGTGGTCCGGCCATCCTGTCGGGCGGCCTGCAGGTGCTGGTGGTGACCTTCGTGGCGACCGGCGCGGTGTTCGGCTCGGTCGAGGTGGTCACCCTGGCGTTCGCCGACGAGCAGGGGCACAAGAGCTGGACCGGTCTGGTCCTGGCGGTCTACGCGCTCGGCTCCTGCCTGGCCGGGGTGATCTTCGGGACGCTCAAGCTCAAGGGCTCGATGGCGACCCGGTTCCCGGTCGGGGCGGCGGTGATGGCGGCCAGCATGGTGCCCCTGCTGCTGGTCGGCGAACTGGTGCACGGCGTCGGGGGGCTGCTCGCGATCAGTGCGGCGCTGTTCGTCGCCGGGTTCTCCATCTCGCCGACCCTGATCACCGCAATGGCGCTGGTCGAGCGGCTGATCCCGGCCGCGAAGCTCACCGAGGGGATGACCTGGACCACCACCGGGCTGGCCCTGGGGGTGGCGCTCGGCTCGTCGGCGGCGGGGTTGGTGGTGGATGCGCAGGGGGCTGCGACGGGGTACTGGGTGCCGCTCGCCGCAGCGACGTTCGGGATGGTGGTGGCGTTCGCGGGGCTGCCGCGCCTGCGGGGTGGTCTGGCGACGGCCGAGGCGGAGCTGGTTCGTACCTGAGGGTGCCTGCCCGAGCCGGTGAACCGTAGACCTGCGGGGGTCGAGTGGCTACGCTCCCCCTACTCACCGGTACGTACGGGTGCCGTTGGCCCCGGAGCAGGAGGCACCCCCATGCCCCAGGGCACATCGGTCGACTGGCGCAACTGGGCCGGCAACCAGAGCGCCCGGCCCAGCCGGACGGTTGCGCCGGCTTCGGCCGAGCAGCTCGGCGAGGTGCTCAGGCAGGCGGCCGAGCAGGGGCGGACCGTGAAGGCGGTCGGCTCCGGGCACTCGTTCACCTCGATCGCGTCCGCCGGTGACGGGGTGCTGGTCCGGCCCGACGGGCTGACCGCCGTCCGGGAGCTGGACCGCGAGGGCGGCACGGTGACGGTGGAGTCCGGGCTGCCGCTGTGGAAGCTGAACCGGCTGCTGGAGGCGGCCGGGCTGTCGCTGACCAACATGGGCGACATCGAGGTGCAGACCGTCGCCGGGGCCACCAGCACCGGTACGCACGGCACCGGCCGGGACTCCGGCTCGCTGGCCGCGCAGATCCGGGCGGTCGAGATCGTGCTCGCCGACGGCAGTGTCAGGCACTGCTCCCCCACCGAGAACCCCGAGCTGTTCCAGGGCGCCCGGCTCGGGCTCGGCGCGCTCGGCGTGGTCACCGCGCTGACCTTCGGGGTGGAGCCCGCCTTCCTGCTGACGGCTCATGAGCGGCCGATGGGCTTCGATGAGGTGCTGGCCGCCTTCGACGACCTGGCGGCGGTGAACGAGCACTTCGAGTTCTACTGGTTCCCGCACACCGACCGCTGCTCGGTGAAGCGGAACAACCGGAGCCAGGGCCCGGCCGCGCCGCTGCCGAGGTTCAAGTCCTGGCTGGACGACGACTTCCTCTCCAACACGGTCTGGGAGGGTGCCTGCCAGGTCGGCCGGCGGTTCCCGGCCGCCATTCCGACGATCGCCCAGCTGGCCAGCCGGGCCTGGTCGGAGCGGACGTTCACCGACACCGCGTACAAGGTGTTCACCAGCCCGCGCAAGGTGCGCTTCATCGAGATGGAGTACGCCGTGCCGCGCGCGGCGGCCACCACCGTGCTGCGTGAGCTCAAGGCGCTGGTCGAGCGCTCGAACTGGCGGATCAGCTTCCCGGTGGAGGTCAGGCTGGCGCCCGCCGACGACCTCTGGCTCTCCACCGCGAACGGCCGGGACAGCGTCTACATCGCCGTGCACCTCTACCGGGGCACCGCCGAGCAGGGCTACTTCACCGAGGTGGAGAAGCTGATGACCGCTCACCAGGGCCGCCCGCACTGGGGGAAGCTGCACACCAGGGACGCGGAGTACCTGGCCTCGGTCTACCCGCACTTCGAGGACTTCACCGCGCTGCGCGACAAGGTGGACCCGGGCCGGCTGTTCGCCAACGACTACCTGCGCCGGGTGCTCGGCGACTGACCGGCCGTCAGGGCGACGGCGTCCCGCTGGGCGTCGCCGCCTCCCCCGAGGCACTGCCGGTGGGGTCGCCCGACGGCGGGGGTGCCGGGGTCGAGGTCGAGGTCGGACTGCCGGACGGGGTCGGAGTCGGCGTCGGCGTCGCGGACGGACTGCCGCTCGGCGTGGCGGACGGGGTGCCCGAGGGCGTCCCGGACGGCGTCGGGCTCGGTGTGCCGGAGGGGGTCGACCCGGCGTCCCCGGACGGGGTCGCGGCGGGATCGGCCGGCGGGGTCGAGGCCGGCTTCTGCTCGACCGAGCCACCGAACGAGGTGCCCGAGCCGCTCTCCCCCTTCACCGTGGCGGACACCGGCTGACCGGTGGCCCACTCGAAGGTCAGGATCGGGCCCATCGCGAGCGCGAAGACCAGGCCGGAGACCGCCAGGTAGGTCTTCCAGGTCCAGCGCCGCTTGGCCCGGACGGTCTGCGGCTCGTTCCACTCCGAGGACAGCTCCGTGAACGGTTCCGAGGACGGTTCGGAGGACAGCAGGGTCGGCTGCCTGCCGGTGCCGACCCGGTCGACCGCCTGCCGGAACTGCTCGCCGCCCCGCCGGAACAGGTGCTGGAAGACCGCCCCGCCGGTGGTGGCGCCGATACTGACCACCGCTGCGCCGATGATCGTGCCGTAGACCCCGAGCTCCGAGGCGAGCAGTGCACCGACGATCGTCGCCAGTGCACTCGCCGCGACCTGAGCCACGCTCAGATCGATTCGCTTCGGGCTGTTCGTGGTCCGGTCGGACAGCTCGGCGACATCCTGCGGTGCGCGCTGCTGGGGCATCAACATCCCTCGGTGGGTACGGCTCGGAGCGGGAAAAGTCCCTCCATCTTGCACAAAGAAGGACACAACGGGCGAAAATCTGGTTCTTGGCGGTCGATATATGTGAAGATGATCACCGCGCACTGATCGACGGTCGGCCATTGGAGTGCCCACCCTTGAGATTCCCGTGAATCGCGGGAGACTTGAGCGGCGAGCCGCCCCTGTGGATGCCACGAATGGAGTACTGTTCGTGAAGCCTGAGCCTTCGGTCATCAGTGCCGACTGTCCATCAGACGGCGGCCGGGGCATCCCGGGCGCAGCGTCGACCGACGACGTGGCAAACAGGCAACCGTGCCACAACGGCAGGGCCGGGCGAAAGCCCGACACGCCGAGTAACTCTGCAAGGTTGTGGCCAGTCGTGAGTGGGCAGGCCACACTCAGTACGGGAGCAGCGACGCAGGTGACGTCGGCAGGCACCACCCGGGAGGTAACCGTGCCCGAACTGCGCGTCGTGGCCGTCAGCAACGACGGCACACGGCTGGTGCTCAAAGCTGCCGACAGCACGGAGTACACCCTTCCCATCGACGAGCGCCTTCGCGCCGCGATCCGGGGTGACCGTCCGCGCCTCGGACAGATCGAGATCGAGGTGGAGAGCCACCTCCGCCCCCGCGACATCCAGGCTCGGATACGAGCCGGTGCCTCCGCTGAGGAGGTCGCGCAGGCGGCGGGTATCTCGGTGGACCGGGTCCGTCGGTTCGAGGGTCCGGTGCTGGCCGAGCGGGCCTTCATGGCCGAGCGGGCGCGGAAGACCGCGATCCGTCGGCACGGCGAGTCCACCGGCCCCCAGCTCGGCGAGGCGGTCGCGGAGCGGCTGGCCCTGCGGGGTGCCGAGAAGGACGCCGAGAACTGGGACTCCTGGCGCCGCGACGACGGCACCTGGGAGATCTTCCTCTCCTACCGCGCCGACGGTGAGACCCGCACCGCGAGTTGGACGTACGACCCGCCCCGCCGCCTGGTCCAGCCGAACGACGACGAGGCCCGCGCGCTGATCGGCGAGAACGTCGAGCGCGAGGAGGAGCAGGTCTTCCCGTTCATCCCGCGGATCGCCCGGCTCCCCCAGGACCGGCCGGCCCGCCCGATGATCGAGCGGCCCGCCCTGCCCGACCGGATCATGGCGCGCGAGGCCAGGGAGGCACGCGAGGTCAGGGAGGTCAGGGAGGCCACGGCCGAGAACCGGGACTCGCTCACCAGCCTGCTCGACGTGGTGCCCGCCTACCGCGGCGACCTCTCCGTCCCCGTGGCGGAGCCGGTGGTCGCCGAGGAGCCGGTGGAGCCCGAGGAGCAGGCCGCCCCGGCGGCCAGCGTCGGCGCCGGCTCGGCGTACGCGGACATCCTGATGCCGCGTGCGGTCTCGCCGCACCGGGAGCGGCTGGTCGGCACCACCGACCGGCAGGCCGAGGCGGACGGTGTCCGGCCCGGTCGGCGTGCCACGGTGCCCAGCTGGGACGAGATCGTCTTCGGCAGCCGCCGCAAGAAGCAGGAGTGAACGGGCGGGTCAGGCAGTGCCTGACCCGCCGTCACCGGTTTTGGGCGTAGGTGCAGGAGTAGGTCAGGCGCCGGTCGCCACCGGGTTCGCCGGATCGGCGGACCACTCGCTCCACGAGCCCGGGTAGAGCGTCAGGCCCGGGTGCCCTGCGACGGTCAGGGCCAGCAGCTGGTGCGCCGCCGTCACGCCTGAACCGCAGTACACCGCGACCTCCGACGCCTCGTCGACCCCCAGCGCGCGGAACCGCTCGGCCAGTACGGCCGGCGGCAGGAAGCGCCCGTCCGCGGCCAGGTTCGCCATGGTGGGGGCGCTCACCGCGCCGGGGATGTGCCCCGCCTTCGGGTCCACCGGCTCGACCTCGCCCCGGTAGCGCTCGCCCGCCCGGGCGTCCAACAGCAGCCCGGTGCGGGCCAGTTCGGCCGCTCCGGCGGCGTCCACCGTGGGCAGTGCGCCGGGCTGCGGCTTGAAGTCCCCCGGCTCGGTGGCCGGTTGTGCGACCGACTCGGGCTGTCCGGCCGCCCGCCAGGCCGCCAGGCCCCCGTCCAGCACCCGGACGTCGGTGTGCCCGGCCCAGCGCAGCAGCCACCAGGCCCGGGCCGCCGAGGTGGCCGGGCCAGCGTCGTACACCACCACGGCGCGGTCGGCCCGGACGCCCGCRCGGCGCAGCGCGGCACCGAGCACCTCGACGTCCGGCAGCGGGTGCCGCCCCGCGGCGCCGGGCGGCGCGGCCAACTCCCGGTCCAGGTCGAGGTAGTGAGCACCCGGCAGGTGGCCGTCCGCGTACTCCTCGACGCCGGGCGGGCCGCCCAGCTGCCAGCGGATGTCCAGCAGGACGGGCGGCCGTTCGGCGGCGAGTTCGGTTGCCAACTCGGCAACCGTGATCAGGGGAGTGGTCATACCCCTATTCTTCCCGCGCATCTCCGCTCTTTGTCTGGTCTTTGCCCGGCTCGCCGGTGTATGTCAGGAAGGCACGCCGTCGGCGGTGGAACCATTCCTCTGCGACGCGCTCCCAAGGAGGTCCGCCATGACCGCGGTGAAGGCCCGAGTGGCCCAGGGCACGCCCTGCTGGGTGAGCCTGATGACGGATGACCTGGAGGGTGCGAAGACGTTCTACCGCGCCCTGCTGGGCTGGGAGTTCGGGCCGGGTCCGAGCCAGCTCGGGGTCTACGTCCGGGCCACCCTGAACGGGGCGAAGGTGGCCGGTCTGGGTGACCAGCCGCTGGGCACCGGCCACCCGGTCGAGTGGACCACGTACTTCGCGGTGGACCAGGCGGACGACGTGGCGCAGCGGATCCGCGAGTGCGGCGGCACCGTGGCGGTCGGCCCGCTGCAGGCCGCGGACGCCGGACGGCTGGCGATCGCGTCGGATGTCTCGGGTGCGGTGTTCGGCCTCTGGCAGGGCGAGCAGCACCACGGCTGGGACGTGATGAACGTGCCCGGCGCACCGGCCTGGGCCGAGCTGCTCACCCCGGACTCTGAGGCCGGGTACTTCTACGACATGGCGTTCGGCTCCGGGGTCGAGCGCACCATCCGCCCGGGCGACCTGCGGGACGGCCCGCCGCGCTGGCGGGTCCACTTCGCCGTCGCCGACCCGGATCTGACGGCGGCTCGGGCCGAGCAGCTGGGCGGCCGGGTGCTGGTGGCCCCGCACGACACCGACCGGGGCCGGGTGGCCCGGCTCGCCGATCCGCAGGGCGGCCGGTTCTCGGTGGTCGGGGTCCGGTAGGACCTAGGACCTGTCGCCGAACGGCAGGACGTCGGGCGAGAGCACCGAGGCGCGAGCGGTGGCGGCGGTCAGCCGGCGGCGGTGGTGGCGGCGGCAGAGCACCTCGTAGCCGACCTCGCCCTCGTTCTTGGCGATGTCGCCGACCACCACCTGGGCGCCCTCGACCACCATCACGCCGCCCACCGTCCGGGCGTTGTGGGTGGCCCGGGCGCCGCACCAGCAGAGGGCCTCGACCTGGAGCACCTCGACCCGGTCGGCCAGCTCCACCAGCCGCTGCGAGCCCGGGAAGAGCTTGGTGCGGAAGTCGGTGGTGATGCCGAAGGTGAAGGCGTCGATGGAGAGTTCGTCGACCACCCGGGCCAGCTGGTCGACCTGCTCGGAGGTGTAGAAGTTGGCCTCGTCGCAGATCAGGTAGTCCACCCGGCCGCCGGACGAGAGCAGCTGCACCACGTGCGCGTGGAAGTCGAAGCCGTCGGTCACCTCGACCGCCACCGGCGGCTGCCCCGGCGGCCGCGAGCGGCGTGGTTGTGGTCGAGTTGGAGCGCGAGCGTCGACTTGCCGCAGTCCATCGTGCCCGAGAAGAACACCAGTTCAGCCATGGGTGGAGCAGGAGCCTTTCGGTCGTGGAGCGTCGGGCGCGGGTCAGCCGCGGACTTCGAGCAGCGGCACGATCTGCTCGACCGCGGTCATCGAGCCGTGCAGCCCGATCATCGAGGACTCACCGGGCTCGCTGCGGGAGGCGATCACCGCGATGTCGTCGCGGGCGGCCGCGACGACGTCGCCGATCCGCTGGTACACCCGCTCGTCCACCGTCGGGCCGAACCAGCCCGCGGCTATCGCCTGGTCCCGGGTGGCCACCCACATCCGGTCCCCGAGCACCTCGCTCCAGACCGTGAAGACGTCCGAGGCCGCCCCGGGCACCGCGTACACGTGCCGGGCCCGGCCCTCACCGCCGAGCAGGGCGACGCCCGCGCTGAGCTCCCAGTCCTCGTCGAAGTCGATCCGGTCCTCGGGGGTGATGTCGATCATGCCGTGGTCGGCGGTGACGTACAGCACCGAGCGCGGCGGCAGCTGCTCGGCGAGGCGCTTGGCCAGCCGGTCCACCTTGTCCAGCATCATCCGCCACTCGTCCGAGTCGACCCCGAACCGGTGGCCCGCGCCGTCGAGTTCACTGACGTACGTGTAGACCAGCGCCCGGTCGTGCTCGGCCAGCCACTGGGCCGCCAGGTCCATCCGCTCCTCGCCGGTGGTGCGGCCGAGGAAGGTGCCACCGGAGAGCGCGACCTGGGTCAGCGGGGTCTGCGCGAACAGCGGGGAGGAGACCTGCGCGGTGGCCACCCCGGCCGCGTGCACCTGCTGGAAGACGGTCGGGTACGGCTGCCAGGTCTTCGGCTTCACCGGCGGCTGCCAGCGCAGCTGGTTCATCAGCTGGTTGGTGCCCGGCACCGCGACGGTGTACCCGGCCAGGCCGTGCAGGCCCGGCGGCAGGCCGGTGCCGACCGAGGCCAGCGAGGTCGCGGTGGTGGACGGGAAACCGGCCGTGATCGAGCGACCGCCGCCGTTGATCAACGAGTTGAGGAACGGGGCGTACTCGGGGTGACGCTTGATCAGCTCCCAGCCGAGACCGTCCACCAGGAAGACGCAGACCCGGTCGGCCGGGGCCAGCGGCAGCCCGCTCTCGAACCCGGGCACGCCGAGCCCGGCCGCCACGGCGGGCAGCAGGTCGGCCAGCGAGCCGGTGCCGTAGTGCGGGGCGGGCGCGTCGGAGGGGTCGAGGATCTCGAAGGCCTCGTACCCGAGATGCGTGGTCATGGGCGCCCGTCAGCCGCGGTTGGCGATGGTCGCCTCGGACAGCGCCCGGGCGAACACCAGCGACTGGGCCACCGTCTCCGGACCGTCGCCCGCCTCGCTGACCCGCAGCGACAGGTCGTCGGCGGTGGCCGAACCGGTGTAGCCGTGGTCGGCCTCGCAGTTCGGGTCCGAGCAGCCGGCCGGCTCCAGGTCGATCCGCTGCACCGCACCCCACCCGATCGTGAGCACCACCTCGCGCGGCAGCGTGCCGGGGGTGTACGTCTCCGGGTTGGCCACCATCCGGCTGAGCACCACGGAACCGATCCGGTCCAGCCGGACGCACTCGGTCGAGGTGGTCGCGTACGGCACCGGGGTCGCGGCGTCGCCGTTCTGCTCGTCGGTGTGGCTGACCACGAACCGGGTGGAGGTCAGCACCAGCACGGTGACGTGCCGGCGGACCTCGTTGGCGTCGAAGGTGGTCTCCTGGTGGACCAGGTAGGAGACGATCGGCTCGGAGCCCACCGCGGACTCCACGGCCTCGGAGACCAGCGCCGGGTAGTAGCCACTGCGCTCGATCGCCGAGCGCAGGTCCTGCGTGGTCGTGGTACCGGTCTTCGCCATAGCTCCATCCTGGCATGTCCCGCGGACGAAGCGGGCGGCACTGCGCCGAGCTTCTGACCGAGGGCGTCCGCTGTCGGACGCAACCAAGGAAGGTTACAGGGTGCTCATGGCGCGCGGCCCCAGATCACTTCGTACCGGGAGTGGTGCGATCCGCACCCGGGCGGCCAGCACCGCAAGGCCGTTCGGACCCACCACCACCGGCTCCAGGTCCACCGAGGCGACCTCCGGCAGGTCGTCGACCAGCCGGGAGACCCGGAGCAGCAGCTCCTCCAGGGCGGCGGTGTCGACCGGCTCGGCGCCGCGCCAGCCGAACAGCAGCGGGGCCGCCCGGACCTCCCGGATCAGGGCGGCCACGTCCTGGTCGGTGGCCGGGATCAGCCGGTGCGCGACATCGCCGAGCAGCTCGGCCGGGGCGCCGGCCAGGCCGAAGGAGAGGATCGCGCCGACCGCCGGGTCCACGGTGGCGCCGATCACGGTGTCCACCCCGCGCGGGGCGAGCCGCTGCACCACCAGGGCGGCCTTCGCCGCGCCGCCCAGCAGGGCGTCCAACTCCCGGAACGCGCGCCGCAACCCGGGCTCGCCGGTCAGGTCGAGCCGGACGCTGCCCAGGTCAGGGCGGTGCCGCAGGTGCTCGGCGGTGGCCTTGAGGGCGACGGGGTAGCCGAGCGTGGCGGCGGCCCGCAGTGCGCTCTCCTCGTCGGGGGCGGGCAGCGTGGGGTGCACGTCGATGCCGTAGTGGCCGAGCAGTGCGGCGGCCTCCGCGTCCGGCAGTGTGATCCTTGCACCGCCGGGCTGGGTCCTGGCCGCGACGGCGGTCCTGGTCTGCAGGGCGGCCTCCACCAGGGCGCGGGCCTCGGTCTCGGCGATCCGGCTCAGCTCGGGCACCCGGGCGGTCTGCTCCGCCTCGGCGGTCCGGCGGCGCCAGTCGGCGTACCTGACCGCCTGGGCCAGCGCGTGCACGGCCCGCTCGGGGGCCGGGTAGGCGGGGATGCCACCGGCCCGCAGCCGCTCCGGCAGCTCGGTCAGCGCCAGGTGGGCGAGCAGCAGCGGCTTGCCCAACTCCCTTGCCCGGCCGGAGGCTTCGAGCAGGGCGTCGGCGAACTCGGGCTCGTCCGCGCCCAGGTCGGGGGTCGGGCCCTGGGCCGCGATCGGCGGGATGGCCACCGCGATCACCGCGTCGATCGCGGGGTCGGCGAGCGCGGTGTCCAGGGCGATCCGGAAGTTCTCGCCGGTGGCGCCGGTGGTCAGGTCGACCGGGGAGCGCGGGTGCAGCCCGGCGCTGAGCAGCGCGTCGTGGGTGAGCAGCCCGAGCGAGTCGGAGTTGCCGACCACGGCCACCCGGTCACCGGCCGGCAGCGGCTGGTGGGCCAGCAGCTCGCCGACGTCGTACAGCTCGGTGATGGTCCCCACCCGCAGCACGCCGGCCTGCTGGAACAGCGCGTCCACGGTGGCGTCGCGCAGCCGGCTGGCGGCTGGCTGGACGGCGTGGCCGGGCGGCAGGCTGCCGGTGTGCCTGGCCCCCTTGATCACCACGACCGGCTTGTGTGCGGCCAGCCGGCGGGCGATCCGGGTGAACTTGCGCGGGTTGCCGAAGGACTCCAGGTAGAGCAGCACCACGTCGGTGGCCGGGTCCTCCTCCCAGTACTGCAGCCAGTCGTTGCCGGAGACGTCGGCCCGGTTGCCGACCGAGGCGAACGAGGAGACGCCCAGGCCACGGCGGTGCGCGGCCTCCAGCAGGGCGACGCCGATCGCGCCGGACTGGCAGAACAGGCCGAACGGGCCGCGCGCGGGCAGCACCGGGGCGAGCGAGGCGTTCAGCGGGTGCTCGGGGTCGGTGTTCAGCAGCCCGAACGCGTTCGGGCCGATCACCCGCATCCCGGCCGCCCGAGCCTGCCGGACCAGCGCGCGCTGGCGGTCCCGCCCCTCCGGGCCGGTCTCGGCGTACCCGGCGGTGACCACCACCAGGCCCTGCACGCCGTGCGCGCCGCAGTCCGCGACGGTCCCCGGCACGGCGGTGGCGGGCACCGCGATCACTGCCAGGTCGACCGGCCCTGGGATCTCCAGCACCGAGCGGTAGGTGGGGACGCCGTCGATCTCGGTGCCGGGCGGGGCGTTGCGGTTCACCGCGTACACGGTGCCGTCGAAGCCCTGGAGGTTGCGCAGCAGCGCCCGGCCGACCGACTGCGGGCTGCGGGACACCCCGATCACCGCGACCGAACGTGGCGTCAGCAGCCGCTGCACCGAGCGGGCCTCGGCGCGGTGCTCGCGGGCCCGCATGACGGCCAGTGAGGAGTCGGTCTGCTCCAGGTCGAACTCCAGGTGCACCACACCGTCGGCGAAGGACCGCTGCTGGGTGTAGCCCGCGTCGGTGAAGACCTTCACCATCTTGCGGTTCTCGGGCAGCACCTCGGCGGTGAACCGGCGGATGCCGCGCTCCTGGGCGACGGCGGCGATGTGCTCCAGCAGTGCGGAGGCCACCCCCCTGCCCTGGTGCGCGTCCTGCACCAGGAAGGCCACCTCGGCGTCGGTGCCGGTGACGGAGGGGCGGCCGTCCGGGTCGATCCGGTCGTACCGGACGGTGGCGATGAACCTGTCCCGGACCACCACGGCCAGACCGACCCGGTTCACGTAGTCGTGGTGGGTGAACCGGCGGACGTCCTTGTCGGAGAGCCGGGGGTACGGCGCGAAGAACCGGAAGTACTTCGACTGGTCGGAGACCCGTTCGTAGAACTCCACCAACCGGTCGGCGTCGGCCTCGGTGATCGGCCGGATCCGGGCCGTGCCGCCGTCGCGCAGCAGTACGTCGGCCTCCCAGTGCTGGGGGTAGCTGTGCTCGTCGCGGTGCGGCGCGGGGTGTTCCACAGCGTCAGGTTAGACGTTCGAACGCCGGGTGGACCCGGTCGCGCGGGTGAGTCTTGCGAAGTCGTTGCCCTGCTGGTCGGCGGCGAGCCGCGTGGCATGGGGCCGATCGGCGGGGCAGGGTGGGACCTTGGCCACCAAAGCGTCCCGCGACGGCGCGACCTCCCGGTTTGCGTGTCACACTGGTCTAGACAACATGGCTCCACCAGCACCACCTGAAAGGCACGTCTCATGGCTGAGCGCCGCGTCACCATCGGTTGGCCCGAGGGCCTGCACGCCCGTCCCGCCTCGGTCTTCGTCCGCGCGGCGACCGCCGTCGGCGTGCCGATCACGATCGCCAAGGAGGGCGGCAAGCCGGTCAACGCCGCCTCCATGCTCGCCCTGCTCGGCCTGGGCGCCGAGGGCGGCGACCCGGTGATCCTGGCCTCCGAGGCCGAGGGCGCCGACGCGGCGCTGGACCGCCTGGCGAAGCTGGTCCAGGAGGGCCTGGACGAGCTCCCCGCCGCCGCCTGACACCCAGCCGGAAGGGGCGCACTCAGCGCGTCCAGGGCCGCCACCCCGAGCACCGAGTTCCCCGCCTGGTCCAGCCCCGGGCTCCACACGCAGACCGCGCCCCGCCCCGGCAGCACGGCCAGGATCCCGCCGCCCACCCCGCTCTTGCCCGGCAGCCCGACCCGGAACGCGAACTCCCCTGCCGCGTCGTACGTCCCGCAGGTGAGCAGCACCGCGTTCACCCGCTTCGCCTCGCTGCGGGTCAGCAGCCGCGAGCCGTCCGCCCGTACCCCGTGCGAGGCCAGGAACCGGCCCACCAGCGCCAGGTCCCGGCAGCTGGCCGTGATCGCGCAGTGCGCGTAGTAGTGCGCCAGCACACTGTCCACCGGGTTGCGCAGGTTCCCGTAGCTGGCGATGAAGTGGGCCAGCGCCGCGTTCCGGTGCCCGTGCCGCGCCTCCGAGGAGGCCACCGCATCGTCCACCTCGATGCCGTCGTTCCCCGCCTCCGCCCGCAGGAAGTCCCGCACCGCCCCCACCGCGTCCCCCGTCAGCTCCAGCAGACGGTCCGTCACCACCAGCGCCCCCGCGTTGATGAACGGATTACGCGGAATCCCGTGCTCGGTCTCCAACTGCACCAACGAGTTGAACGGATTCCCGGACGGCTCCCGCCCCACCCGCCTCCACAGCTCGTCCCCACCCTCCGCGAGCGCCAGCGCCAGCGTGAACAGCTTCGACACACTCTGCACCGAGAACGGCGTCTCCCAGTCCCCCGCCCCGTACACCTCCCCCTCCACCGTCGCGATCGCCATCCCGAACGCGGTCGGATCGACGGCGGCGAGCGCCGGGATGTAGTCGGCGGGCCGGCCTCGGCCGGGCGCGCGCAGGGCGGTGTCCATCACGTCGTGCAGGAGCTGCTGGTAGTCCACGGGCCCATTCTGCCCAGGCGGGGCCGACTGACGGAGAATCAGACATTTCGACTTTAGCCATTCCATCCGATCGGATGGTCCGACCTGATAGCAGCGGTGAGCGGGGCTGGTGAAGCGCACGCTGTGCCGCATGAACGACTTCGATCTCGAACGGCCCGAGCACGCCTACATGTTCGGCTTCATCCAGGCAGACGGACACCTCAGCCAGGGGCCGGGCCGCAAAGGCCGGCTCACGGTGGAGCTGTCCGCACGTGACGCCCCGCTGCTGGAGAAGTTCCAGCGCATCTGCCCGTACAACAGCTCCATCAGCTACCGCACCCGCAGCACCAACTTCGCCGCCGAGCACACCTCCGTGGCGTGGACCGTCTGCGCCCGGGAGTTTCGGGAGACGCTCCAGGCCCTCGGCCTGCCGAGCGGCCGCAAGTCGCTGAACATAGCCCCGCCGACCGTTCCGTACTCCGAACGGGACTACGTCCGAGGCATCATCGACGCCGACGGATCCGTCGGCCGCACCGCACAGGATCTGCCCTTCGTCGGCTTCACCACGGCCAGCGAAGCGCTCGTCCGGTACTACTGCGACTACACCGAGCGTCTGACCGGCAGGGCCCGCACCGCGAGGCGCAACACGCGCGACAACATCTACAACATCCTGCTGACGCGGGAGGAGGCCATGACCCTGGCTCAAGAGCTCTACTACCCGGGCTGCTTGGCGCTCCCTCGTAAGCAGGCTGCTGCGGATGACGTCGGAGACTGGGTCAGGCCCGTCGGCATGAAGAGGATGCACCGCAAGGAATGGACCGCCGAGGAGACCGAGCTCCTGCTCGCAACGCCCGACCACGAGGAGGCGGCCCGCCTGCTGAACCGGTCGGTGAAGAGCTGTCAGACCCGACGTTGGCGACTGATCGGACCGAAGAAGGCCGGGGTGCGCTTCCCGCACACCCCGGCCTGACTTCTCAACCCTTCACGCAGATGACCTGCTTGAGCTGGGCGACCACCTCGACCAGGTCACGCTGCTGCTCCATGACCTTCTCGATCGACTTGTACGCGCCCGGGATCTCGTCCACGACGCCGCTGTCCTTACGGCACTCGACGCCCTTGGTCTGCTCCGCCAGGTCCTGTGCGGTGAACGTCTTCTTCGCGACCGTCCGGCTCATCTTCCGGCCCGCGCCGTGCGAAGCCGAGTTGAACGCCGCCTCGTTGCCGAGGCCACGGACAATGTACGAGCTGGTGCCCATCGAGCCCGGGATGATCCCGTACTCACCGTTGCCCGCACGGATCGCGCCCTTCCGGGTCACCAGTAGATCGACACCGTCGTACTGCTCCTCCGCCACGTAGTTGTGGTGGCAGCTGATCTCCTCCTCGAAGGCGACCTTCGCCTTGGGGAACTCACGCCGGACGATGTCCTTGAACAGCGCCATCATGATCGCGCGGTTGTTCTTGGCGTACTCCTGTGCCCAGAACAGGTCGCTGCGGTAGGCCGCCATCTGCGGAGTGTCCGCGATGAAGACTGCGAGGTCCCGATCCACCAGGCCTTGGTTGTGCGAGAGCGACCGGGCAACGCCCATGTGGTACTCCGCCAGCTCCTTGCCGATGTTCCGCGAACCGGAGTGCAGAGTGATCCAGATAGATCCCGAGGTATCGAACAGTAGTTCGAGATAGTGATTCCCCCCGCCCAGCGTGCCCATCTGCTGCATGGCCCGCTCCCGCCGCCACTTCACCTCGCCGGCGATGCCGTCGAAGCGGCTCCAGAAGTCGTCCCACCCCGCCGTCGCGAAGCCGTGCAGCTTCTTCGGGTCGACCGGGTCGGAGTGCAGGCCACGGCCCACCGGGATGACCTGCTCGATCTTGGAACGCAGCCGCGACAGGTCGTCGGGAAGATCCTTCGCGGTCAGCGAGGTCTTCACCGCACTCATGCCGCAACCGATGTCGACACCGACCGCCGCCGGGCAGACCGCGCCCTTCATGGCGATGACGGAGCCGACGGTGGCGCCCTTGCCCAGGTGGACGTCGGGCATCACGGCGAGGCCGTGCAGCCACGGGAGCGAGCTGATGTTGCGCAGCTGCTGCATGGCCTGGCCCTCGACCGTCGAGGGGTTGGTCCACATCCGGATCGGGACCCGGATGCCGGGGACTTCGGTGTACGACATGGTGAACGACCTCCAGGGGTCGGCTGGTTCCAAGCTTAGTGAAGGGGTGCCGCGCGAAGCTTCCGGCGTGGCTCGGGAGAGTCGAGAGCGCTCAGCGAGCGGTACAGGGGAAGTACGGTCGCCTGAGGGAGCTGGTTCGCTCGACCCGCATGGTGACCGCCTCCTCTCCTGTGTGTGGCCGCCCGACCGGGCGACGGGTGCTATCTAGCCACAGGGGGCAACGCCCCGGCAACGGAATAAACGGCGTGAACGGCGACGGCCCGACGGAGCTGATGCTCGTCCGCGATCACGGAGGCGTCGCCGACCAGCACGGTGACCAGCCGGTCCGGCGGGAAGGCGGCGACCACGGCTGCGGTGGCGGCGGCGGTGTCGAGGGCGGCGAGCTGCCGGTAGATCTCGGCCTGGTAGTCGTCCGGCAGGTACTGCTCGACCTGGTCGGCCAGGGTGGCGGCGACCGAGCCGGCCGTCTCGTACTTGAGCGGGGCGACCCCGACCAGGAACTGGACGGCCTCTTCACGCTCGTCGTCGGTGAGGCCCTCGGCGGCCAGCGTGCGCAGGATGGTCCAGGTGTCGGCCAGGGCGGGGGCGGTGGAGGCGGTGTCCACCGAACCGCTGATGGCGAGCAGGGCGCGGCCGGAGCCCTCGGCGTTGGAGCGCAGCGGCTGGGCGAAGGCCCGGACGCCGTAGGTGTAGCCCTTCTCCTCGCGCAGCACGCGGTCGAGCCGGGAGGTGAGGGTGCCACCGAGGCAGTAGGTGCCGAGGATCTGGGCGGCCCAGAGCGGGTCGTGGCGGTCGGGGCCGATCCGGCCGATCAGCAGCTGGGTCTGGACGGAGCCGGGGCGGTCGACGATGACGACGCGTCCGGCGTCGTCGGCGCTGACCGGGGCGTGCGTGCCGGCGGCGGTGGGGGCGGCGGTCCAGCTGCCGAGGGTGGCTTCGAGCAGCGCGCCGAGGTCGATGCCGGTCAGGTCGCCGACCACCACGGCGGTGGCGGTGGCGGGCCTGACGTGATCGGCGTAGAAGGACTGGACGGCGGCCCGGGTGATGTTCTTGACGGTGTCGGCGGTGCCGCTGCGCGGGCGGGAGAGCCGGTCGGCCTCCTCGAAGAGGGTGGCGTAGAGCGCCTTGGCGGCGCGGCGGGCCGGGTTGGCCTGCTCGTGGACGATCTCGTCGAGGCGGTTGGCGACCAGCCGCTCGATCTCGTCCTCGGGGAGGGCGGGGGCGCGCAGGGCGTCGGCGAGCAGGGTGAGGCCGCGCTCCAGGCGGGAGGCCGGGACCTCCAGCGAGACCCGGATGCCGGGGTGGTCGGCGTGTGCGTCCAGGGTGGCACCGGCCCGCTCCAGCTCGCCGGCGTACTCCTCGGCGGTGAGGGTGTCGGTGCCCTCGCTGAGGGCGCGGGAGAGGATGTTGGCGATGCCGTCCAGGCCGTCCGGTTCGGCGGCCAGCGGGGCGTCCAACTGGATTTCCACGGCGACGAGTTGCTGGCCCGGGCGGTGGCAGTGCAGCACCGTGAGGCCGTTGGCCAGGGTGGTGCGCTCGGGGGCCGGGAAGGCCCAGGGGGTGGGGGTGCCCGCGGTCGGCTGCGGGTGGAAGGTCATGGTGGGGGTGGGGTCGGTCATGCCGCCGCCTCCTCGTCCTCGGTCTCGGCAGCGTCGTCTGTGGTGGTGGGCTCGTAGACCAGGACCGCGCGGTTGTCGGGGCGCAGCCGGGCGGCGGCGACCGCCTTGACCTCGTCGGCGGTGACGTCGAGGACCTTGCCGAGTGCCTCGTTGAGCAGCTTGGGGTCGCCGAACAGGACGGCGTAGCGGCAGAGTTCGTCGGCGCGGCCGGCCACGGTGGCGAGCCGGTCGAGCCACTCGCGTTCGATCTGGGCCTGGGCGCGCTCGAGTTCCTCGGCGCTGGGGCCCTCGGCGGCGAACCGGGCGAGCTCCTCGTCGACGGCGGTCTCGATCCGGTCGATGGTGGCGTCGCCGGAGGTCTTGACGTCGAGCCAGCCGAGCGAGGGTGCGCCGGACAGCCGGAGCAGGCCGAAGCCGGCGGTGACGGCGGTGCGGTCGCGGCGGACCAGTCGGCTGTAGAGGCGGCTGGACTCGCCGGAGCCGAGGATGGTGAGCGCCAGGTCGGCGGCGTCGGCCTCGCGGGTGCCGTCGTGCGGCAGGCGGTAGGCGGCCATCAACGCCCGGGAGGGGACGTCCTCCTGGACGAGTTCGCGGATCTCCTGGCCGATCACCTCGGGCAGGGCGCCGTCGCGCGGCGGCTGCTTGCCGTCGTGGGCGGGGATGGTGCCGAAGTACTTCTCGACCCAGGCGATGGTCTGCTCGGGGTCGAGGTCGCCGACGATGGAGAGCACGGCGTTGTTGGGCGCGTAGTTCGTCCGGAAGAACTCCCGGGCGTCCTCCAGGGTGGCCGCGTCCAGGTCGGCCATCGAGCCGATCGGGGTGTGGTGGTACGGGTGGCCGTCCGGGAAGGAGAGTGCGGTGAGCTTCTCGAAGGCGGTGCCGTACGGGACGTTGTCGTAGCGCTGGCGGCGCTCGTTCTTGACGACGTCGCGCTGGTTCTCCATCGAGGTGTCGTCGAGGGCGGCCAGCAGGGAGCCCATCCGGTCGGCCTCCAGCCAGAGCGCGAGCTCGAGTTGGTGGGCGGGCATGGTCTCGAAGTAGTTGGTGCGCTCGAAGCTGGTGGTGCCGTTGAGGGAGCCGCCGGCGCCCTGGACCAGTTCGAAGTGGCCGTTGTTGGACACGTTGGCCGAGCCCTGGAACATCAGGTGCTCGAACAGGTGGGCCAGGCCGGTGCGCCCCTTCACCTCGTGGCGGGAGCCGACGTCGTACCAGAGGCAGACGGCGGTCACCGGGGTGAGGTGGTCCTCGGAGAGCACCACGCGCAGGCCGTTGGCCAGGCGGTGCTCGGTGATGGCGAGGCCTCGGGTGGAGGCGGGGGCCGGGTTGGCCATGCTGGGTCCTTCCCGTCTTCGAGTCGTCGGTCCGGGCGGCTGGATTGCCGTTCCCTCATTGTGGTGCAACGCGTGAGGCGCTTGGATGTGCCCGCGCCAGCAGGGCGTTCGCCACGGGCGGAAGTGCGCTCTGGGGGAGCTCGTGGGGAGGGGGTTGACCGAGGCTGTCGGTGCGAGGGTCCACAATGGGGGGCGCCGTACCCCAGCAGCCCCCCGGACAGTTACCGAAGTACCCGTCAGAGACGTAAGGGAGCCCCGCCGCGATGGCCCGCCGCAGTTCGCCCACCCCGCCGCCCGGAGACTTCGAGGAGCGCATCCTCGACGTGGACGTGGTGGACGAGATGCAGGGCTCCTTCCTGGAGTACGCCTACTCGGTCATCTACTCCCGTGCTCTGCCCGACGCCCGGGACGGCCTCAAGCCGGTGCACCGGCGCATCCTGTACCAGGCCAACGAGATGGGCCTGCGCCCGGATCGTGCGCACGTGAAGTGTGCGCGGGTGGTCGGCGAGGTGATGGGCCGTCTGCACCCGCACGGTGACGCCTCGATCTACGACTCCGTGGTCCGGATGGCGCAGCCGTTCTCGATGCGGCTGCCGCTGATCGACGGTCACGGGAACTTCGGTTCGCTCGGCAACGACGACCCGCCGGCCGCGATGCGGTACACCGAGTCGCGGCTGACGGCCGCCTCGATGGCGCTGGTGGAGTCGATCCACGAGGACACCGTCGATTTCGGGCCGAACTACGACGGCAGCGAGCAGGAGCCGACCGTGCTCCCCGCCGCCTTCCCGAATCTGCTGGTGAACGGCGCGACCGGGATCGCGGTCGGTATGGCGACCAACATGCCGCCGCACAACCTGGCCGAGGTGGTGGCCGCCGCCCGGCATCTGATCAAGCATCCGACGGCGGATCTCGACACCCTGATGCGGTTCGTGCCGGGCCCGGACCTGCCGACGGGCGGCCGGATCGTCGGGCTGTCCGGCATCCGGGACGCTTACGAGAACGGCCGTGGCACCTTCAAGATCCGGGCGACGGTGTCGATCGAGGCGGTGACGGCGCGGCGCAAGGGCATCGTGGTCACCGAGCTGCCGTTCACGGTCGGTCCGGAGAAGGTGATCGCCAAGATCAAGGACCTGGTCGGGTCGAAGAAGCTCCAGGGCATCGCCGACGTCAAGGACCTGACGGACCGTTCGCACGGTCTGCGTCTGGTGATCGAGGTGAAGAACGGCTTCGTGCCGGAGGCGCTGCTGGAGCAGCTCTACAAGCTGACGCCGATGGAGGAGACCTTCGGCATCAACAACGTGGCGCTGGTCGACGGCCAGCCGCTGACGCTGGGTCTGAAGGAGCTGCTGGAGGTCTATGTCGACCACCGCTTCACGGTGGTGCGGCGGCGAAGCGACTTCCGCCGGCGCAAGCGCCAGGAGCGGCTGCACCTGGTCGAGGGTCTGCTGGTCGCGCTCGTCGACATCGACGAGGTGATCGCGATCATCCGCGCGAGCGAGAACGCGACGCAGGCCAAGGAGCGCCTGATGGAGCGTTTCTCCCTGTCGGAGACGCAGACCTCGTACATCCTGGACACTCCGCTGCGTCGGCTCACCCGGTTCGACCGGGTGGAGCTGGAGGCGGAGCAGGCCAAGCTGCTCTCGGAGATCTCTGATCTGACCGAGATCCTGGAGTCGGACAGCAAGCTGCGCAGCGTGGTGTCGAACGAACTCGGCGCGGTGTCCAAGCAGTTCGGCACCGAGCGGCGGACGGTGCTGCTGGAGGCCGGCGCGGTGCCGACCGCCACGCTGTCGGTGCCGCTGGAGGTCGCGGACGACCCGTGCCGGGTGCTGCTCTCCTCGACGGGCCTGCTGGCCCGGCTGGCGGACGGCGAGCCGGTGGAGCTGTCGGAGTCGCGGGCCAAGCACGACGTGGTGGTGTCGGCGGTGTCGGCCACGGCCCGGGGTGACGTGGGCGTGGTGACCTCGGCCGGGCGGGCGTTGCGGCTGCCGGTGATCGACCTGCCCGCGCTGCCGCCGTCGCCGACGCTGTCGCTGGCGGGCGGGGCGGCGGTGAGCGAGTTCCTCCGGCTGGAGGACGGCGAGCGGGTGATCGGGCTGACCACGCTGGACGAGTCCTCGCCGGGGCTGGCGCTGGGCACGGTGCAGGGTGTGGTGAAGCGGGTGGTGCCGGAGTGGCCGGCCAACAAGGACGAGTTCGAGGTGATCGCCCTCAAGGAGGGTGACGCCGTGATCGGCGCGGTCGAACTGCGCACGGGCGAGGAGGACTTGGTCTTCATCACGTCCGATGCCCAGTTGCTGCGCTACCCGGCGGGGCAGGTCCGTCCGCAGGGCCGCCCGGCGGGCGGTATGGCGGGTGTGAAGCTGGCGGACGGCGCACGGGTGCTGTCGTTCACGGCGGTGGACCCGGCGGTGGACGCGGTGGTGGTCTCGGTCGCGGCCGCCTCGGCGACGCTGACGGGTGGTGAGCACACCAGCTGGAAGGTCACGCCGTTCGAGCAGTACCCGCGGAAGGGGCGGGCCACGGGTGGGGTGCGGTGCCAACGCTTCCTGCGCGGTGAGGACGCCCTCGCGTTCGCCTGGGCGGGCCCGGCACCGGCCCGTGCGGCCACGGCGGCGGGAGCTCCGGTCGAGCTGCCGGAGCGCGACCCTCGCCGGGACGGCTCGGGCATCCCGGTGACGGGCACCGTCGCGGTGGTGGCGGGGCCGGCCTCCTAGGTTCAGGCGCTCGGGGAGCTGCGAGGAGGTCTGGCGTGCGGGTCACACCGCAAAGTGCCTGACCACCTACGCAACGGTGACCTTTTCCGAGGTCGGCGTCGCAGTTCCCCGAGCCCCTGGTGGCTCATGCCCGGAGCGCAGGTGCCCGAGCCCCTGGCCGGCCTGAGGGTAGCCTGGCCTCTGTGAGCACCTGTGCAACGTTGTCGCGCGAACTGACCGAGCCTTTGGCTGCCACCGCGGCGACGGCGGCGACCTGGCTGTTGGTCGAGCAGGCCGGGCCGTGGGGCGCGAAGGCGCTGACCGAGAGCCATCTGGATGCCGGTATCGGGCGGGCGTTGGACGCTGCGGCGGTGGGTACGGGGGTGCGGATCGCGCTGATCCGGCGCCCGGGGCGGCATGCGGACTGTCTGCCGACCGCCCGGCACGAGGTGCTCGTGGCACACACGGCGCCGGGCAACTCCTGGGTGCGACGGAGCGTGGTGGCCGATCCGGCCGAGCTGCTCGCGCTGGACTTCGCCGCGCTGGGCGCGGGCGTGCACGGTGGCTTCGGCACCGAGCACCGGGGTGACCCGCTGGCGCTGGTGTGCACCAACGGCCGGCGGGACCGCTGCTGCGCCCTGCTGGGCCGGCCGTTGGCGGCCGAGCTGGCGGCAGCCGGGCATGCCGAGGTGTGGGAGGTCACCCATCTGGGCGGGCACCGGTTCTCCCCCACCATGCTGGTGCTGCCGTTCGGCTACGCGTACGGGCGGCTGACGCCGACGGGTGCCAAGGAGGTGCTGGCGGCGACCGCCGCCGGGCACACCGTGACCGAGTGGTCGCGTGGCCGCTCGTACTGGGACCGGCCGGGCCAGGCTGCCGAGCAGGCCGTCCGGGAGCTGACCGGGGAGGCCGGGGCGGACGCGCTGACGCTCACTCAGCAGGAGACCGCCGAGGGCGCCTGGTCGGTGACGGTCCGGCACATCGACGGTCGCCGCTGGCAGGCCGACGTGGTGCAGGGGGTCAGCGAGCCGCCCCGGGCGGAGAGCTGCGGCAAGAGCCCGGCCACCCCGGCCCGGATGGACGTCAGCTCACTGCGCGAACTGACTGCGGCTCAGGCCTGAGGCGGTCCGCCAGGGCGCAGGTAAGCGTCGTGACCACGAGCAGGGTGACCATCGCCCTCAGCAGGGCGCTCTCGTAGTAGACGTCGATGACCAGCCGCACCGCCAGGTACGCGGCAGCCATTCCGACCGCCCCGCCGAGGGCGAGCGGGAGCAGTGCGTCACGGACCGGCCGGTGCCAGAGGGCGACCCCGCCGACCAACAGGGCCCCGCCCGCCGCGAGCAGCAGGGTGCCGAAGTCGGCGCTGTAGCGGATCGCCAGTGCCGGCACCAGGAAGAGCACCAGTGAGCGGCGCAGCACCGCGTCCAGGGCGGCCACGCTCGCGCCCCCGGCCGGGCGGGCCGGCTGCCACCGGGCGGTGACCGTGAGCACCGCCAGGGCGAGCAGCAGCTCGCGCCAACGGGCGCCCAGGTGGCCCAGGTTGTAGAGCAGTGCGGTGTCGTAGACCACCATGACCAGCTGGCCTACGGCCCAGAGCGAAGCGCCGAAGAGCAGCACGCCGACCGCCCCGGGCTGTCGGTCGGCACCTCGCTCGCGCCGGGCGAAGGTGGTGAGCAGCGGGGCGGTGAGCAGTGCCGACACCACCCGGATCGCCAGGTCCTGCACGGTCCAGGGGTTGGGCAGGCCCCACTCGACCGCCCCGAAGACCACCGTGTACGAGAGCACGGCCGACCACACCAGCGGCCGGGAGCCGAGCACGGTCCGGTAGAGCACGGGGCTGAGCCGGCGCAGCACCGTGCCGTACGCGAGCAGCACGAACGGCAGCTCGAGGAAGGCCTGGACCCGGAGCACGGTGGGCCCGAACAGCGTCGGTGCGGGCAGGTGCTCGGCGACCAGGCGGACCAGCGGGTTGCCGTCCGGCTGGGCGAACCAGCCCGGCGGCAGGTAGCGGGTGACGAAGGAGGTGTCGCCGCCGTGCACCCGCAGCAGGTAGGCGGCGCAGAGCAGTTGGTTGAGGTAGATCAGGCCGATGACCCCGGCCAGCAGCACCTCCGGGCCGACGGTGCGTCCGGCCCCGGGCGGGGCCGGGCGGCGCAGCAGCCGACGGCCGAGCAGCAGCCCGGCCAGGACGGACCAGGCCACGGTGGTGTCGACCAGGACGGTGGTGACGGTCATGCGGACGAACGATAGCCCCGGCGCCGCCCCCGAGGCTTCCTTGCCCTTGACGTCCGGGTGGAAGGCGGCGAGCACGGCCAGCACGGTCTTCGGGCCCTCGGGCGGCATCACGCCGTCGGTGGTGAACATCGGCAGGGTGGCCTTGATCGCCTCGGCGTACTGTTCGGCGCCGCCCTGGGCGTAGTCGGCCGGCATCTGGGCGGCGATCTCGGCGGGGGTGTGGGTGGACATCCACTTGAGGGTCTTCACGAAGGCGTTCGCCAGCTTCTGGGCGGTGTCCTTGTTCTTCTCGACCCAGTCGGTGTTCATGTAGAGCGAGGAGGACGGGTAGAGCCCGCCGAGGGCGGCCTTGGAGCCCTCGGGGGTGCGCATGTCGTAGAGCACCGTGCCGATGTTCTTGGCGAGGATGTTGGCCACCGTGGGGTCGGTGGTCATGCCGGCGTCGATGCTGCCCTGCTGCATGGCGGCGATGAAGGTCTGCCCGGCGCCGACCGCGATCGGGCTGAACTCGCTGACCGCGACGCCGTTCTTGACGGCGAGGTACTTGGTGAGGAAGTCGGTGGAGGAGCCGATGCTGGTGACGCCGAGCTTCTTGCCCTTGAAGTCCGCGCCGGACTTGATCGTGTCGGCCTGCTTGGCGGAGACCACCTCGACCTCGCCGGGTGCCTGCGAGAACTGGACCACCGACTCGACGTTCTTGCCCTTGGCCTGCAGGTCGATGGTGTGGTCGTAGAAGCCGACCGCTCCCTGGACGTCCCCGGCGAGCAGGGCGGTGGTGGCGTTGACGCCGGCCGGTTCGCTCAGCAGCTCGACGTTGACGCCGGCCTGGGCGAAGTGGCCGAGCCGCTGGGTGAGCATCGCGGGCAGGTAGATGACCTTGTCCAGGCCACCGACCATGATCTTGACCTTGGGTCCTTCGACCTGCTGCCCGGCCTCGGCGTGGGTGGAGGAGGCGGCGTCGTTGGCACAGGCGGTGAGGGAGAGGAGCAGCGCGGCGGCGACGGCTGCGGCGGCGGTTCTGCGCATGGGGGATCTGCCTATCTCTGCGGGTGGGGTGAGGGAGCGTCAGCGGCCGTCGCCGGAGTCGGCCGGCTTCCAGCGGAAGAGCCGCTTCTCGGCGAAGGTGAGCAGGCCTTCGGTGAACAGGGCGACCACGGCGAGGATGGTCATCGCGGCGTACACACCCGCGGCGTTGAAGGTGCCCTGGGCGGCCGCGACCAGCAGGCCGAGGCCCTTGGTGGCGCCGATGTACTCGCCGACGATGGCGCCGATCAGGGCGAAGCCGAAGCTGACGTGCAGGCTGGTGAAGATCCAGGTGGTGGCGGCGGGGATGACCACCTGAAGGGTGAGCCTGCGGTTGTCGGCGCCCAGGATGCGGGCGTTGGCGATCAGGTTGCGGTCCACCTCGCGTGCCCCCTGGAAGGCGTTGAAGAAGACCGGGAAGAAGACCAGCACCACCGCGGAGGCGACCTTGGAGGCCGGGCCGAGGCCGAACCAGATCAGGAAGATCGGGGCCAGCACGATCCGCGGGATGGCGTTCAGGACCTTGATGTACGGGCCGAACACGTCAGCCAGGAAGCGGATCCGGCCGAGCGCGATGCCCAGCAGGACACCGCAGGTGACACCGATCACCCAGCCGGTGAGGGCTTCGTAGAGGGTGTAGCCGATCTGCTCGCCGAGCGATCCCTGGGCGGTGCCGTGGGTGATCCACTGCCAGATCTGGGCCCAGATCTTCGACGGCTGGGAGAAGTTGAACGGGTCGATGACCCCGCTCCGGGCGGACAGTTCCCAGAGGCCGAGGAAGGCGACCAGTACGCCCGCCCTGGCCCCGTACACGGTGAACTTCCGGTTCCGGGCGGCCCGTTCGCGGGCGGCGGTGCGGGTGACGACAGGTTCGGCGGCCGGTGCGGCGACGGCGGTCTCAAGCGGCATTGCCCGCTCCTCTCTCACGGGTGATGCGGACCTCTTCGCCCAGCGACGCCCAGATCTCGCGGTAGAGCTCGACGAAGCGCGGCTCCAGCCGGACGGCCTCCACGGTCCGCGGCCGGGGCAGGTCCACGGTGAAGATCTGCTTGACGGTGGCGGGGCCCGCCGTCATGACCACCACCCGGTCGGCGAGCGCGATCGCCTCGTCCAGGTCGTGGGTGACGAAGACGACCGAGGAGCCGGTACCGGCCCAGAGTTCGAGCAGCTGATCGGACATCAGGGCCCGGGTCTGCACGTCGAGGGCCGAGAAGGGCTCGTCCATCAGCAGGATCTTCGGGTCGTTGACGAAGGTCTGGGCGAGCGCGACGCGCTTGCGCATACCGCCGGAGAGCTGGTGCGGGTAGCGGTCCTCGAAGGCGGCCAGGCCGACCCTGGAGAGCCAGTCACGGGCCCGTTCGCGGGCCTCGGCCGCCGGGACGCCGCGGAAGCGCGGGCCCGCCATCACGTTGGAGAGCACCGTCCGCCAGGGGAAGACCGCGTCCTGCTGGAAGACGAAGCCGACCTGGCTGTTGATCCCCTCGACGTTCTCGCCGTGGACCCGCACCTCGCCCTCGGTCGGCTCCTCCAGGCCGCTGACCAGGGTCAGCGTGGTGGACTTCCCGCAGCCGGTCGGGCCGACCACCGCGACGAACTCGCCCGGGGCCACCGTCAGATCGAGGTCCCGTACGGCGGTGTGCAGGGTGCCCGAGGGGGTCCTGAACCGCTTGGTCGCACCGGTCAACTCGATCGCCGGGGCTGTGGTTGTCAGCCCGCTCATATCCACCTCCGTGGTCCCGGCGCCATCGCCGGGGTCTGTGTCTGCCCCGGAGGTTAGGAGTGGCGCGGGTCACGGCGGCACCCTTGCGGGCGTACTGCGACTTCCTGGCGTTGAGGGCTGTTCTGCTCCTTTTGCTTCCGTTACAACAGCGGAGCGGGGCTGACAGAAACACCGCGGAAACATATGGTGTCGATCCCACCCAAGCCGTCTCGAAAGGAGACCCGCGATGAGACGTCCGCACTGGCCCCGCCGGGTCTTCGCCCAGCTGCTGCTGAGCCAGACCGTGGTCACGGTCGGGGTCACCGCCGTGACGGCCGGCCTGTTCCTGGCCCCGGTGAGCCGGGAGCTGGACCACGACGCCAAGCAGCGTGCGCTGTCGATCGCCCAGTCCACGGCGGCCGACGAGGCAATCGCCCGGGCCGCGGCGGACCAGGACGCGGTGGCCGCCCAGCGCGACGCCGAGCAGATCCGGCTGGCCACCGGTGCGAGCTTCGTGGTGATCACCGACCTGGACGGCATCCGGCTCTCGCACACCGACCCGTCGAAGATCGGTTTCCGGGTCAGCACCGACCCGGAGCCCGCGCTGCGCGGGGAGAGCGTGACCGCGATCCAGCAGGGCACGCTGGGCCGGACGGCCCGGGGCAAGGTGCCGCTCCGGCTGGCGGACGGCCGGATCGTCGGCGAGGTGTCGGTCGGGATCAGCGACCTGTCGATCCGGCGGCGGCTGCTCAGCATGGTCGCGGGCATCCTGCTCTGCGCGGGCGCGGGCCTGGCGGCCGGGCTGGTGGCCACCCTGGTGCTGGCCAGGCGGCTGAAGCGGCGCACGCACAACATCGCGATCGCCGACATCTCGGCGCTGCTGGTCGAGCGGGAGGCGATGCTGCACAGCATCCGGGAGGGCATGGTCGCGCTCGACCGGCGGGGCCGGGTCCGGCTGGCCAACGACGAGGCGGTCCGGCTGCTCGCGCTGCCCGAGGACTGCACCGGGCGGGCGATCGACGAGCTGCTGCCACCCGGCCGGCTGGCCGAGGTGCTCACCGGCCGGATCGAGGGCACCGACCTGCCCGCCGTCCGGGACGACCGGGTGCTGGTGGTGAACCGGATGGCCACCGAGCACGACGGCGCCGTGATCACCCTCCGGGACCGGACCGAACTGGAGTCCCTGGTCCGGGAGTTGGACACCACCCGAAGCCTGACCGAGGCGCTCCGGGCGCAGGACCACGAGCACGCCAACCGGATGCACACGCTGCTCGGCCTGCTGGAACTCGGGCGACACGAGCAGGCCGCCGAGTTCATCTCCGAGCAGTCGGGCTCGCACGCCGCGGTCGCCGCCCGGATCGCCGAACAGGTCCAGGACCCGCACGTGGCCGCCCTGTTGGCGGGCAAGGCAGCGGTCGCGGCCGAGCGCGGCGTCCAGCTGGAGATCACCGCGGACAGCCACCTGCCGGACGCGGCGGTCGACCCGCGCGCGCTGGTCACGGTGCTCGGCAACCTGGTCGACAACGCGCTGGACGTGCTCTCCGGCGGGGTGCGCTCCGACGGGGTGGTCGCGGTCGGCCTGCGGGTCTGCGGCGACGCCCTGCTGATCGAGGTCGCCGACAGCGGCCCCGGCGTCCCGGCCGAGCTGCGGGAGCGGATCTTCGAGGAGGGCTGGACCGACAAGACCGCCCCCGCACACCGTCCGCGCGGCCTGGGTCTGGCGATGGTCCGGCGGCTGGTGGAGCGCTCCGGCGGCCAGGTGGTCGTCGATCAGGGGCCGCTCGGCGGCGCCCGGTTCAGCGTCGAACTCCCGGAAGCCCTGCACCCGGTGGTGATCGCGTGATCGACGTACTCGTGGTGGACGACGACTTCCGGGTGGCCGACGTGCACGCCGCCTACGTGGCCAAGGTGCCGGGCTTCCGGGTGACCGGCCGGGCGCACAGCGCCGGGGAGGCGCTGGCCGCACTGGAACGCACCCCCGTCGACCTGGTGCTGCTGGACCACCATCTGCCGGACGAGACCGGCCTGGTGCTGGTCCGCCGGATGCGCGAGGCCGGGATCGGCTGCGACGTGATGATGGTGACGGCCGCCCGGGACGTCTCCACCGTGCACGCCGCGATGCAGCACGGCGCCCTGCAGTACCTGGTGAAACCGTTCAGCTTCGCCGGGCTGCGCGAGAAGCTGGTCAGTTACGCGGAGCTGCGGCACGCGCTGGCCGGGCCGGCCGCCCGGGAGGCCTGCCAGGACGAGGTGGACCGGATGTACGCCACGATGCGCACCGCCGCCTCCCCGCTGGCCACCCTGCCCAAGGGCCACTCGGCGCCCACCACCGACCTGGTGCTCGGTGTCCTCCGGCAGGCCGGGCGCCCGCTCTCCGCCCAGGAGGTGGCCGACCGGACCGGGCTGAGCCGCTCCACCGCGCAGCGCTACCTCAAGCAGCTGGAACGCGACAGCCGCCTGCGGCTGAGCCTGCGCTACGGCGACACCGGCCGGCCCGAGCACCGATACGTGCTGCCTACGCAGCCCCCGCCCCGGTGAGTGAACGGACCTCCAGCTCCGCGTACTTGTCCGGGTCGGCGACCTCCCGCGAGGTGACGGTGCCGAGCCAGCCGGCCAGGAAGCCGGCCGGGATGGAGACCAGGCCCGGGTTCTCCAGTGGGAACCAGTGGAAGTCCAGGCTGGGAAAGACCGCGGTCGGCGAACCGGAGACCACCGGGGAGAACAGCACCAGCAGCACGGCGGGGACCAGCCCCCCGTACACCGCCCAGACCGCGCCCCGGGTGGTGAAACGGCGCCAGAACAGCGAGTAGAGCAGGGTCGGCAGGTTGGCCGAGGCGGCCACCGCGAAGGCCAGGCCGACCAGGAAGGCGACGTTCAGCCGCTGGGCGTACAGGCTCAAGCCGATCGCCAGCGCCCCGATCAGCACGGCCGCGATCCTGGCCACCGCGACCTCCTGACGCTCCGTCACCTGCCGTTCGTCCTCCCGGCGCCAGGCCCGGGCGAACAGGTCATGGGCGAAGGCGGCCGAGGAGGCCAGCGTCAGCCCGGCGACCACCGCCAGGATGGTGGCGAAGGCGATCGCCGAGATCAGCGCGAACAGCAGCACCCCGCCGGTGCTGCCCGCTCCCCCGCCGAGCACCTGGGCCAGCAGCGGAACCGCCGTGTTCCCGGCCGGGTTGGCGGCCCGGACGGCGGCGCTGCCGACCAGCGCGGCGGCGCCCAGACCGAGCACGATGGCCATCAGGTAGAAGCCGCCGATCAGCCCGATCGCCCACATCGTGGAGCGGCGGGCGGCCCGGGCGGTGGGCACGGTGTAGAACCGGGACAGGATGTGCGGCAGCCCTGCGGTGCCGAGCACCAGGGCAAGGCCGAGCGAGAAGAAGTCCAGCCGGCTGACCCGGCTCGTCCCGTACTTGAGGCCGGGCTGGAGGAACGCCTCGCCCGCACCGCTGCCCCGGGCGGCGGCCCGCATCAGCTCGGCCAGGTCGCCGTGGAAGCGGACCAGCACCAGCAGGGTGAGCAGCACCGAACCGGCCACCAGCAGCACGGCTTTGACGATCTGGATCCAGGTGGTGGCCTTCATCCCGCCCACCGTGACGTAGACGATCATCAGCGCGCCGACCCCGACGATCGCCCAGGTCTTCGCCGAGCTGCTACCGCTGCCGGTGCCGAGCAGCAGCGCCACCAGGCTGCCCGCGCCGACCATCTGCGCGACCAGGTAGAGCAGGGTGACCACCACGCTGGCACTGCCGACCGCCGCCCGGACCGGCCGCTGGCGCATCCGCAGCGCCAGCACGTCGGCCAGGGTGTACCGGCCCGCGTTCCTGACCAACTCGGCGACCAGCATCAGCACCACCAGCCAGGCCACCAGGAAGCCGATGCTGTACAGCACGCCGTCGTAGCCGTAGAGCGAGATCAGACCGGTGACGCCGAGGAAGGAGGCGGCCGAGAGGTAGTCGCCGGAGAGCGCCAGGCCGTTCTGCAACGGACTGAACTCCCGGCCGCCGGTGTAGAACTCCTCGGCGGCCTGCCCCCGGCGCCCGACCCACAGCGTGATGCCCAGGGTGACCAGCACGATGACGGCGAACAGGGCCACGGCCAGGCCGTGTTGGGCGCTGTTCACCGGAGCTGGTCCTGGGTGTCCCAGCGCAGCTCCAGGGCGGCGGCGTCCCGGCCGGCCCGGGCGTTCCTGGCGTAGAGCCAGGTGAGCACGAAGGTGGAGGAGAACTGCAGCAGGCCGAGCACCCAGGCCACGTTCAGCGGACCGGCCACCTGCTGTCGCATCAGGCCGGGGGCGGCGGTCTGGGCCACCAGGTAGAGCAGGTACCAGCCGAGGAAGCCGGCGGTGGCCGGGAAGACGAACCCCCGGTAGCCGCGCCGGATCTGCTGGAACGCCTCGCTCTCCTGCACCGTCCGGTACACCTCGGCCCGGCCCACGCTCTGCTGCGGTGTGATCTCCTGTTGGGCCACGGCTGCTCCACGGTCGGCATCGGCACCGGAGGGCGAGCCTCCGGTCACCTGGACCGCTCCAGCATGGAACCCTCGCGGAACCGTTCGCGGCGGCTTTGCAGATACGTTCACTCAAACAGGTGAGCCCCCGTCTGCTGACGGGGGCTCACCTGTTACCGACGGAGACTCAGGCGTCGATCCGTGAACGGTCCATGGTGGCCGCCGAGTCGACGATGAACTCCTTGCGCGGCGCCACGTCGTTGCCCATCAGCAGGTCGAAGACCCGCTCGGCCTGCTCCAGGTCACCCAGGTTGATCCGGCGCAGGGTGCGGTGGCGCGGGTCCATGGTGGTCTCGGCCAGCTGGTCTGCGTCCATCTCACCGAGGCCCTTGTACCGCTGCACCGGCTCCTTCCAGCGCATCCCCTTGCGCTGGAACTCCAGCAGGGTGGAGCGCAGTTCGGCGTCGGAGTAGGTGTAGTGGTACTTCTCCTGGCCGCGCTTGGGGCTGGTCAGCTCGGTGCGGTGCAGCGGCGGGACGGCGGCGAACACCCGGCCCTGCTCGACCATCGGCCGCATGTAGCGCTGGAACAGCGTCAGCAGCAGACAGCGGATGTGCGAACCGTCGACGTCGGCGTCGGCCATGAAGATGACCCGGCCGTAGCGGGCCTGGTCGATGTCGAAGGTCCGGCCGGAACCGGCTCCTATCACCTGGATGATCGAGGCGCACTCGGCGTTCTTGAGCATGTCGGCGACGGACGCCTTCTGCACGTTCAGGATCTTGCCGCGGATCGGCAGCAGCGCCTGGAACTCGGAGTTGCGGGCCAGCTTGGCGGTGCCGAGCGCCGAGTCGCCCTCCACGATGAAGAGTTCGCTGCGCTCGACGTCGTCGCTGCGGCAGTCGGCCAGCTTGGCCGGCAGCGAGGAGGTCTCCAGCGCGGTCTTCCGGCGCTGCGCCTCCTTGTGCTGACGGGCCGCCACCCTGGTCCTGGCGGCGGCCACCACCTTCTCCAGCACGGCCCTGGCCTGGAGCTTCTCGTCCTTCTTGGCCGAGGTGAGGAAGGCCTTCAACTCCTTGGCCACCACGGCCGCGACGATCCGGTTCGCGGCCGAGGTGCCGAGCACCTCCTTGGTCTGGCCCTCGAACTGCGGCTCGGCGAGCCGGACGGTGACCACGGCGGTCAGGCCCTCGGTCGCGTCGTCCTTGGTGATGTCGTCCTCGGCGACCCGGAGCAGCTTGCCCGACCGCAGCGCCTCGTTGACCGTCTTGGCCAGCGAACGCTCGAAGCCGGTGACGTGGGTGCCGCCCTTGGGAGTGGCGATGATGTTCACGAACGAGCGCAATGTGGTGTCGTAACCGGCGCCCCAGCGCAGCGCGATGTCCACCCCGAGCTCGCGGGTGACCTCGGTCGGGGTCATGTGACCGAGCTCGTCCAGCACCGGGACGGTCTCCTTGAAGCTGCCCTCGCCGTGCAGCCGGAGCACGTCGCAGACCGGCTTGTCGGGCGCCAGGAACTCGCAGAACTCGCTGATCCCGCCGTCGAAACGGAAGGTGTCCTGCTGGACCTTCTCGCTCTCCGTCAGACGTTCGTCACGCACGATGATGGTGAGGCCGGGGACCAGGAAGGCGGTCTGCCTGGCCCGGGCGTGCAGGTGCTCCAGCGAGAGCTTGGCCTCCTTGAGGAAGATCTGCCGGTCGGCCCAGTAGCGGACCCTGGTTCCGGTCTTCCCCTTCGCGACCTTGCCCTTCCTGGCCATCCCGCTGCCCGCCTCGAAGGGGGCGTCCGGGCTGAGTTCGGTGAAGATGCCCGGGGTGCCGCGCCGGAAGCTGATCGCGTGGACGTGCCCGCTCCGGTCCACCTCGACGTCCAGCCGCGCGGAGAGCGCGTTGACCACCGAGGCGCCGACACCGTGCAGACCGCCGGAGGCGGCGTACGAGCCACCGCCGAACTTGCCGCCGGCGTGCAGCTTGGTCATCACGACCTCGACCCCGGAGAGCCCGGTCTTCGGCTCCACGTCGACCGGGATGCCACGGCCGTTGTCCTTGACCTCGACCGAGCCGTCCTCGTAGAGGATCACCTCGATCCGGTCGCAGTGACCGCCGAGCGCCTCGTCCACCGCGTTGTCGATGATCTCCCAGACGCAGTGCATCAGACCACGGCTGTCGGTGGAACCGATGTACATGCCGGGGCGCTTGCGAACCGCCTCCAGCCCCTCCAGGACGAGCAGGTGCCGAGCGGTGTAGTTGGAGCCGTCGTCTCCGGCCAGCAGGGCGGACGACGCGTTCGGATCGGCGCTCACTCGGTGTGCACTCCTCAATGACGTTCTGACTCGTCTGACTTCGGCCCGGTGCTTCCCGGCCGGACCCCACAGTGTTCCCAATGCCTGAGACACATCGGAGACGGCCTGCGCAGCTTGTACGCGCTGCGCGAACAAGACCTCGGCCGGATCCGGCGGCGCCGGAGCGCCATCTCCTCCTGCCACCACGGGTCCTGAAGGACCGTCGCCCAATGAGCAGGCGGTGGAGCAGGCGATATGCAGGCTACCCGGTGTCGGGGACGGGGCTTATGCTCCAACCCAGCAGAGGATTATGCTACGCGGACCTCGACACCCGACCGATCGGGAGTTCGAGCCAAATGGCGAGTCCTGGGATTCGGCAGGCATGAACCGCCGGCGCCCTGGGCACGTCCTCAGCAACAACACAGCAGAATCCTCAGAGAAGAAAAGCCACGAGCGGGAACGTTTTCGGCCTGGTTGGATGTTGACCCTGGTACGACAGCTCGTCGAGCTAGAGAAGAGGCGACGTGACTACTGTTCTGACCCCTGCGAGCCCGCTCACCGCGGCTGACCGCTGCGACCGCTGCGGCGCCCAGGCCTACCTGCGCGTCGTACTCGCGAGCGGCGGAGAGCTGCTCTTCTGCGCCCACCACGGGCGGAAGTTCGAGCCCGAGCTCAAGAAGATCGCGGTCGAGATACACAACGAGAGCGGCCGCCTCACGGAGCCGAGCACCAACGCCTCGGAGGACGAACGCTGAGTTCGCCGCTCGCACAGGCGAGCGCGCAGAGCTGACCGACGGAGCCGGTCGGCCGCCCCACCCGGGGCGAGCCGTCCGGCTCCGTCGCATGTCCGACACCCTGTCACCTGACGGTATGTCGGAGCGTGCCCGTCAGAGCACGGAGCGTACTGCGTCGGAGACCGCCGCCACCCTGGTGTAGACCCCGGGGTACCTGGCGTCCGCGCAGCCGGTGCCCCAGGAGACCAGCCCGACCAGCCTGCCGTGCACCACCAGCGGGCCGCCGCTGTCGCCCTGGCAGGCGTCCTTGCCGCCCTTCTCCTCGCCGGCGCAGACCATCACGTGCGCGTCGTAGGCGCCGACGTCACCGTGCGAGTACGCCCGGCCACAGGTCTCGTCCGAGACCACCGGCACCTCCACCGCGCGCAGCCGCTGTGAGTAACTGCCGTTGCCCTTGGTGTCACCCCAGCCGTAGACCGTCGCCGGGGTGCCCGGCGCGTACGGCTCGTTGTCGCCCTGCCCGAGCAGCTCGATCACCGGGCGACTGCCCTGCGACTCGGCCAGCGTGAGCACCGCCACATCGTTCAGGTTCCGGGAGAAGTCGTACTGCGGGTGCACCCAGATCTCACGCACCTCGACCTCGCGGCCGGCCCGGCCGCCCAGGTCGTCCCGCCCGATCACCGCCCGCAGGCCGGGCCGCTTCACCTGCTGCCCCGAGGACTCGTCGAAGAAGCAGTGCGCGGCGGTGACCACCTTGGTCGGCGAGATCAGCGCGGCACCGCAGAACTGGCCGGAGCGGGCGTTGCCGAACTGCTGACGGCTCGCCAGCGCCACCATCCAGGGCAGCTGCTGGGTGCTGACCTCCTGGCCGCCGACGATCCTGCGCTGCGCCTGGGCCGGCGTGGCCGCACCGAGCGCGAGTAGCGAGGTCGGCAACGTGGCGAGCAACGCCAGGGCGACCCCCCGGCGGTGGCGCCGGGCGGTCGGCGGGGTCGGGCGGGCGTCCAGGATGGGCGGCACCGGATTCTCCAAGCTGGGTCGGCGGCAGCAACCGCCACAGCGTAGTTGAGTGATCACGCACCGTGCGGTTGGCCACGCCGTGAGCACTCGGACGGGGGACCCGGCGGGGCCCCGGCTGACGAACGACCCGCCCCGGACAGCCCGAMGGGCCCGGAGCGGGTGTGCTCCGGGCCCTTCGGGGTTGCGCTGGATCGGTCGAGATCAGTCCAGGTAGTCGCGCAGCACCTGCGAGCGCGACGGGTGACGCAGCTTCGACATGGTCTTGGACTCGATCTGGCGGATCCGCTCGCGGGTCACGCCGTAGACCTTGCCGATCTCGTCCAGGGTCTTCGGCTGACCGTCCGTCAGGCCGAAGCGCATCGAGACCACGCCCGCCTCACGCTCGCTGAGCGTGTCGAGGACGGAGTGCAGCTGCTCCTGGAGCAGCGTGAAGGAGACCGCGTCGGCCGGGACGACCGCCTCGGAGTCCTCGATCAGGTCACCGAACTCGCTGTCGCCGTCCTCACCGAGGGGGGTGTGCAGGGAGATCGGCTCGCGGCCGTACTTCTGGACCTCGATGACCTTCTCGGGGGTCATGTCGAGTTCCTTGGCCAGCTCCTCCGGGGTGGGCTCACGGCCCAGGTCCTGGAGCATCTGGCGCTGCACGCGGGCCAGCTTGTTGATGACCTCGACCATGTGCACCGGGATACGGATGGTGCGGGCCTGGTCGGCCATCGCGCGGGTGATGGCCTGCCGGATCCACCAGGTCGCGTAGGTCGAGAACTTGTAGCCCTTGGTGTAGTCGAACTTCTCGACCGCACGGATCAGACCGAGGTTGCCCTCCTGGATCAGGTCCAGGAAGAGCATGCCGCGGCCGGTGTAGCGCTTGGCCAGCGAGACCACCAGGCGGAGGTTGGCCTCCAGCAGGTGGTTCTTGGCCCGGCGGCCGTCCTCGGCGATGATCTCCAGCTCGCGCTTGAGCTTGGGGGCGAGCTTGTCGGCCGCGGACAGCTTGTCCTCGGCGAACAGGCCGGCCTCGATCCGCTTGGCGAGCTCGACCTCCTGCTCGGCGTTGAGCAGCGGGACCTTGCCGATCTGCTTCAGGTAGTCCTTGACCGGGTCGGCGGTGGCACCGGCGACCGCGACCTGCTGAGCGGGCGCGTCGTCCTCGTCGTCGTCGGAGAGCACGAAGCCCTTCGACTCCTCCTCGGGCTCCGCCTCGGCGTCGGCCTTGTCGGCGGGCAGCGCGTCGTCCTCGAGCTCTTCCTCGGAGCCGGACTCGTCGCTGCCGGACTTGGCGGTGGTCTTCTTGGCGGCGGTCTTCTTCGCCGGGGCGGCCTTCTTCGCCACGGCCTTCTTGGCGGGCGCGGCCGCCTTCTTGGCGGTGACGACCTTGACCTCGCCGGTCACGGCGTCCGTCTCCAGGCTCTCCACCACCCGGACCTCGGCCACGACCGGGGCCGCGACGGGGTTCGCGGACGGCGCGATCCGCACCGGCGGCTTGGTGGGCGCGGACGGGCGGGTGGTGACCGCCTTGGCCGCCGTGCGCTTGGCAGTGCTCTTGGCCGCGACGCTCTTGCGCTTGGCGACAGTGGGCTCCGCCGCGCTGACCATGAGGTCCACACCCTCCTCAATCAGAACCTGATTGAGGCTGCGCATGACGTTCTTCCACTTGGTGACCGGGATCTGGTCCGCCTCGAAAGCCTGACGCACGTCGTCACCGGCGATCTGCCCCTGGGCCTTGCCCCGCTCGATGAGCGCCAGCAGAGCCGCGGACTCGGCGATCTCGGGGGGGAGCGAACGGGATGTGCTGGCCGACACGAACAACCTCTCGGACGATGAGACAAACTCGACACCAGTACCTGCCGCCGAGCCGACAGGAGCGGCCACGCGCGATCCGCGCGGGCCCGGTTCCGACCGGCTCGGGCTTGAGGACTGGGGTGTGCAGGACGGCAGCGGCGCCGCAGACCAACACAGCATTCTGACACGGTGGCGGTATTCCGGAGTTGCTTCCGCTCCGTACACATCGCCGCTGCTCCTCAAGTGTTACGCATGGCCTTGGTGGCGCCGGTCACACCGACGGGCCCCGGACCGTCCCGATCACGGCCGAAAGACGGCCATGGCCCTTCAGCCGCAGGTGAAGACGGCTGAAGGGCCATTGGGTACCGACGCGTATCCGTACTCGGATCGTTGCCTTTCGGGCTGGTGATCGACGCTTCGTTCGACCGCCCGGGCGGTGTTCGACCTGGCAGGGCGCCCGGATCAGGGCTCACGGCCAGGTTGGCGGTCAGTGCTTGCGGTCAGTGCTCGCGGGGGGCCGGGACGGAGTGCTCGACCTCGGGGTGCACGGTGAGCAGGGCACGGACGGCGGCGTCGGCGGCGGTGCCGTCGCCGGTGCCGAGCGCGTCGACCAGGCGGATGTGCAGGCTGACCGCCGCGTCGGACGGACGCTCGCAGGAGGTGGCCGGACCACCGGAGACCTGGAGCGAGCAGGAGACGATGGTGGAGAGGTGCTCCAGCATCCGGTTCCCGGCCATCTGCAGGATCAGCGCGTGCAGTTCGAGGTCGGCCCGGCCGTAGCCGACCAGGTCGCCCTGGGTGGCGGCGAGGCCCATCAGCTCGGCCAGCTCGGCCAGCCGCTGCTGGACGTCCTCCCGGCCGTGGCCGGCCGCCAGCCGGGCGGCCAGCGGCTCGATCGCCCAGCGGAGCTCGAACAGCTCGCGGCGCTGCTCGTCGCGCTGCGGGCCGAAGGCGCGCCACTCGATGATGTCGGGGTCGAGCAGGTTCCAGTCGCTGACCGGACGGACCCGGGTGCCGACGTTCGGCCGGGCGCTGACCAGGCCCTTGGCCTCCAGGACCCGGAGGGATTCGCGGACGACGGTGCGGGAGACCTCGAACCGCTGGCCGATCTCCTCCGGCACCAGCGGGCGGTCGGCGCCCAGGTCGCCGGAGACGATCATCTGACCGAGCTGCTGGACCAGCTGGCCGTGCAGGCCGCGGCCCCGGCTGCTGGTGGTCTTCCGGCCGATCCGCAGCTCGGACTCGGCACCCTCCCAGCGGGGGGCGGGCGGGGTGGGCCGTTCGGCGTAGGAGAAGCGGTCCAGCTCGGCGGGACCGACTGCGTCGGACGGGCGAGCCGTGTTCATGGTGGGGTGCGCAAGGGTACTCACAGCTCCTTTGTCGGCGATCGGCGGGCCCGGCTTGAGAATTCTCGTGAAAAGCACACGAAAGGGTGATCGCCCGTGACCGGATAATTGACTTCTTATCAGCCAGAAGCCACCATTTCGCCCCAGGGTCGACAACCTTGGTGACAGGACGTCACCTGGCTTGTGGCACAGGCGGATCCACGCGCACGGAGTCAGTGCCAGAGGCGCGTGCGTGTGTGGCGGCGGGTCAGAGCGCGCGGCGCCGGACCTGGGCCAGCAGGCCGGCCAGCAGCAACAGCACCGCCGGAACCGAGACGGCGGCCAGCAACGTGCCGTCCAGCGCCGAGGAGACCTCCAGCTGCTGGGCATCGGCACCCCGCACCAGGTCCAAGCCGTACTGGAACGGCAGCAGTTCGCGGAGCTGGGCCGGCCAGACCCGGCCGCTCTGCCGGAGCAGCAGCGACAGCACGGGCTCGAGCAGGGCCGGGACGGCACACAGGATCAGCAGACCGGCCGCGGCGCTGCGCACCAGCGAGGTGACCAGCAGACCGGCCCAGCCCGCCAACGCGGTCAGGCCGACGAAGAAGACCAACGGCCGGAGCACTTCGGCGAATCCGGCCGAGGCCGGGTCGAACAGCGCGGCGACCCGCGCCCCCGGCGCGTGCAGCAGCCGCAGCACCGCCGCGTCCAGCAGCACGCTGGCGGCCGCGAGCAGCACCGCCAGCACCCCGGTCGCGGCCAGCTTGGCGACCAGCAGCCCGAGGCGGCGACGGTAGGACACCCGGCCGGCCGGCAGGCCCGGGTACCGGACCTCGTGGCCGTACGACAGGGCGCCGAGCGCGCCCGCACCGAGGGCGGCGATCGGGAGCGGCAGCAGCGGGACGACGGCCGTCACGCAGCGGACCGCGGCGGCCGTGCCCAGCTGGCCGGCCGGCAGCTGCCGGGCCAGCACCACCGCCACGGCGGCGTCCGCCAGCAGGACGGCGGCCAGGATCAGCCAGGTGGACCGGAGGCCGCGCAACCGCCGCACCTCGTATGCCAGTACGCGCACGGTCACTCGCTCCGGTGGTCGGGCCCGGTTACGGGCCGGGAGATGGGGCGGACGGTGGAGTTCTCGGGGACCTCGTCGCGGAACAGCTGACGGCCGCTCAGGGAGGAGGCGCGCAACGGCCGTTCAGGGGCGGCGGTCGCGGTGGTTGTGGCGGCGGTGGCGGTAGTGGCGGCGGTGAGCTGGGCGACCAGGGTCTGCTCCTCCGGGCGCTCAGCAGGCCGGCCGGACTGAACGGATTGCCCGGACTGGTCGGCCTGCTCGGGCAGTCCGGACTGGCCGAACTGGGGCTGAGGCCGGGTGTCGTCCCGGTTCCTGCCCGCGGCGTCCGGCGGGTTCAGCAGGACGTGGCCGGAGCGGCCGGAGGCGGCCGGCAGGGACGGATGCGGGACGGGCTGCTCGACCACCCGGTCGGCCAGCTCGTGCAGCAGGATGCCGTGCCGGTAGGCGAGTTCACCGATCTCGGTGCGGCCGAGACCGCTCACCGCGAGGCCCACGCCGCCGTCCCGGCGGACCTGGTGGCCCTGCTCGGTCAGCAGGTCGGCCAGCCGGGCCATCTGCGGGCCCCGGACCGACACCTCGGGGTGCAGCCTGGTGCGGCGGAACTCGGCGACCGGCTGGTCGGCCACCAGGCGGCCCCGGTCGAGCGTGACCACCCGGTCGGCCAGCACCGCGGCCTCCTGCGGCGCGCGGGTGGTGACCAGGACGGTGCCGCCGGAGACCGTGAAGGAGCGCAGGAAGGAGTGGAACCACTCGACGTTGCGCGGCGAGAGGCCCTCGGTCGGGGCGTCCAGCAGCAGCGTCCCGGGCGAACCGAGCAGTGCGACCGCCAGGGCCAGCCGGCGGTGCATGCCGGGTGAGAACGAGCGCAGCCGGTGCCCGGCGACCGCCGCCAGTCTGGTCTGCTCCAGCAGTTCGTCGGCCCGGGCTGCCGGGACGCCGACCGCGCCCGCCAGCATCCGCAGGTGCGCGCGGGCCTTCAGGCCCGGGTGACCGCCGTCGGCCGCGGCGTCCCCGCCGGCGGTGGGGAACAGCACGCCCACCTGCCGTTCGGGGTGGCGGAGCCTGCGGTACGTCCGGCCGTCGAACAGGGTGATGCCCTGGCCACGCTCCAGTTCGACCATCAGCCGCAGGGCGGTGGTCTTGCCCGCACCCTCCGCACCCAGCAGCGCGGTGACCACGCCGGGGCGGGCGTCGAAGGTGAGGTCGAGCAGGGCCGGTGCCCGGCCCCGGCGGTGGACCTTGGTCAGTCCGGTGATCTGGATCATCGCTGCCTGCTCCCATGTCTCGGCCGACCGGGGCCACGGAGCGCCGCTGGCCCCGAGCCTGCACAGTAGGGCGAGCAGGCCGAGAAATCGGGCATTACGGACGCGGCTGGGACGGCGTGCCCGTCCAGCTCACCCGATCAGGGGACAGCGACGGGGCCGGGAGCAGCAGGCAGCCCCGTCAGGCCGGGCAGGCCGGGCTGCCCGGGTGGGGTCAGGACTCGGGGCGGAGCATCGGCGGGTTGAGCACGGTGGCGCCGCCGGCCTTGAAGAGCTGTGCGGGGCGGCCGCCCTGACGGGTCGTCGTACCACCGGTGGGCAGCAGGAAGCCCGGCGTGCCGGTGACCTTCCGGTGGAAGTTGCGCGGGTCGAGGACCACGCCCCAGACCGCCTCGTAGACCTGGCGCAGCTCGCCGACGGTGAACTCGGGCGGGCAGAACGCGGTGGCGAGCGAGGAGTACTCGATCTTGGAGCGGGCCCGCTCCACGCCGTCGGCGAGGATCTTCCCGTGGTCGAAGGCCAGCGGGACACCCTCGACCGGGGTGGGGCCGAGCAGGTCGCCGACCGGGGCCCAGCGGGCACTGCTGGCGTCGCCGCCGGGCTGCGGGGTGGGCAGGTCGGGGGCCAGCACCAGGTGGGCCACGCTGACCACCCGCATCCGGGGGTCGCGCTGCGGATGACCGTAGGTGGCCAGCTGCTCCAGATGGGCGCCGACCGCGCTCGGACCCGGGCCCGGCGCGGAGTGGGCGCGCAGACCGGTCTCCTCGGCCAGCTCTCTTGAGGCCGCCTCGGCGAGGCCCTCGCCGGGGCGGACGAAACCACCGGGCAGCGCCCAGTAGCCCTGGAACGGGGACTCGCCCCGTCGGACCAGCAGTGCGCAGAGCGCGTGCTCACGCACCGTCAGCACCACCAGGTCGACCGTGACAGCGAACGGAGGGAAGGCCGACGGGTCATAACGCGACATGGCGACGATCATAGTCGTCTCTCTGACGATAAGCACAGCCGTCGGCAGACCTCGTCAGATGGCGCCCGACGCGGTGACCCGGCCCCCGCCCGGGTGCGGGTGCCCCGGCGGGTGTCGGCAGACTCCACCGGCTCGGCCCCGGGCTCAGCGCGCGCCGAGCTGGAGCTCCGGTGACGCCTCCTCCACGACGGCCACGCCGATCCGGCTGACCCGGACCGAGAACGGCTCGCCCGCCACCCGCAGGCCGCTGAGCTCCAGCTCCCCCAGCGGTGCGGTGCTGGCCGGGCGGACGGTGACCCGGCCGGCCGGAACGTCGGGCCGGACGCCTGCCAGGGCCGTCACCAGGTGGACCACGGCGGCCGAGGAGAGCGCTGCCGGGCGACAGGCCGCCGGGTGCGGCACCGGCGGACACCCCGTCACCCGCTGCTCCCCCGCGTACATCTCGGGCAGTCGGCCCTCGAAGTGGGAGGCGGCGTCCAACAGGCCGTCCAGCAGCACCCGGGCCTCCCGCTCGAACCCGGCCTCGGCCAGGCCCGTGACGGCGAGCACCGTCTCGTGCACCCGGCTGGCGCCGCTGCGGTGGCCGAGCGGGTTGAACCGGGGCGACTTGGCGCTGAGCGTCCGCAGGCCCCAGCCGCAGTCGAACTCCGGGGTCACCAGGCGCTGGGCCAGGATCCTGGTCTGCTCCCGGTCGAGCAGGCCCTCGTGCTGGGCCCCGGCTCCGGCCAGACCGAGATCCAGCAGGTGCACGAAGGAGGAGGCCACGGCGGGCAACGGACGGCCCGGGGCGACCAGTGCGGCGGCGGGGCGGCCGCCCGACAGGTCGTCGATCCAGAACTGGTCGCGGAACCGCTCCCGCAGACCGGCGGCCCAGACCCGCCACTCCGGCGCGCCCGGGCGACCGAACGCCTCCAGCAGCTCGGCCCCGTGCAGCGCGGCCCGATGGGCCTGGGCCTGTACCTCGCAGCGGGCCGGCACCGGCCGGGCGGACCGCTCCTCGGCCGAGCGGCCGAGGTCGGTGACGAAGCCGACCGGGCCCTCGGGGGCGTCGGCCGTCGGCCGGTCGTCGACCACCGGCCGGTCGTCTGTGACGTTGGCGCGCAGGGCGGCGAGTGCCCGCTCCGCAGCGGGCAGCAGCTCGGCGACCTCCTGGCGCGGCAGGCCCCAACGCCACGCCTCCGCCAGCACGGTGACGAACAGCAAGGTCGCCTCGGTGGCCGTGCAGGACAGCGGCAGCTCGGGCCCGGCATGCCGGAGCACGCCGGGGATCACCCCGGCCTGCGGGCCCGAGGTCGGCTGTCGGCGGGCCAGCGCGCGGAGCGTACCGGCCGCCAGCCGGGTGCCGAGCGGAAGCACCAGCCTGGCCGCCCAGAGCGCGTCGGCCGCGGTCAGACCGAACCGCCAGGGCGCTCCGGAGACGGGGTAGAGGTCGGTCGGCCGGTCCGCGTCAGCGACCAGCAGGCTGCCGAGCGCGTCCAGCGAACGCGGCACCAGCAGCTCCACCCGGGAGTCGTCGCACCTGACCTCGGGCTCGGACCAGGGCAGCGGCACCCCAGCGCCACGGCCGGTCGGCGGACGTACTCCCACCGGGGTGGCACTCTCCAGCGTGGTGCTCAGCTCGACCGACCAGCGGGCGCCCGGCTGCACCTCCAGATCCCAGCGCAGGACGCCGGCGCCGGCCAGCACGGCGTGCGGCGAGGGCCGGGAGGTGACGGTGGCACTGTGCTGCGGGCCGGCCCAGCGCAGCCCGGCCGACTGGACCTGCCCTGGCAGGTCCGACGACCGCTGACCGGCGGGGGGGGGGGGGGGGGGGGGTCGGGTCCGGGTCGGGGTCGCCGGGCAGCCGGACGGCGCCGACGAAGCGGGCCTCGGCCGCCGAGGTGAGGGTGCCCTGGAGCGGCATCGGCTCCATCCCGCCGAGCCGGACCTCCATCCTGGCCAGGGTGCGGATGCCCGCGCGGTAGAAGCCGTGCAGGCCATGCCCCCGCAGTTGACCGTCCGGGCCGGAGGCGGCCATCGCCGGGGCGCTGACGCACAGCACGGTGGTGTGGGTGGCGACGGGCTGAGGGCGGGCCTGGACGGGCATGCGCGGCGGCTGGCCGGGCGCACCCGCCATGGGGGCGGGGTTCGGGGGGAGGCCGGGCCCCTGGTCGGGGCGCGGGATCCCGGCTCTCGACGCCGCGTCAGCGGACGGGCCCGTGCCGGGTGGTGCGTACGGCGGGCGCGGGGGTGCGGACTGGGCTGCGGGGTGAGCAGCAGGGTGGGGTACGGAGTGCGGCGGGGCCGGGGGCGCCGACGGGGCGCCGGACCAGGCAGGTCCCGGCGGCACGGCGCCGGTCGGGCCGAAGCCGGTGGGACCGGCGCCGGGAGCGGGGTACGGGGCGGGCCCGGCGGAACCTGACGGTGCGGCAGACCCGGTGGGGGGCGGCGTGTCCCGGGGCGGCCTTGGGTCGGTCACCAGGCTCTCCTTCTTCGGCCGGTCGACGGCTGGGTCGCCGGTCGGCCGGGCTCGTGGTCGGTCAGGGGCGGGTACGGCTGGATCGGAGCGGTGGTCGGACCGCTCGTGGAGCATGGGACCGGGCCCACACCCGTGGTGCGGCGCCGGTCGGACAGGCCGGACGCGTCGTGAGCCGCGCTGCTCCGACGCCCGGACACTCGCCGCCCGGACGTCGTTCGGTCGGACGTCGTTCGGTCGGCCGGCGCATATGCCCCGCAGGTTGAACGCACCGCACCTCCCCCAGGTCACGCCGATCCGGCTGTCATCGGCAGGCCGATCACCTGTCGCACCAGTTGTCGCACTGCCTTGAACGGCCACCGTCAGCGGCGGTCGGCAACGGCTCCCCCGTGTCGTTCGCGGCCGGAGTGCCCCGACCGGATCCCGTCCCGACGGCTGCCTCGCCCGCGTCAGGATACGGTGCGGTGGCGTCGGCGGGCGCACCGGGAACACCGTGGGCGGCCGCCGCTCAGCGCCTGTGACCAGCGTGTACCGAGGAGTTGTATGTCCACCGCCAGCCGGCTGCCCGGGATTGTCACCACCGACCACCTCTTCCACCTGCCGCTCGACCACCGGACCCCGGACGGCGAGCAGATCGAGGTGTACGCCCGGGAGGTGGTCGCCTCCGACCGGGAGGGTGACGACCTGCCCTGGCTGCTCTTTCTGCAGGGCGGCCCCGGGGGCCGGGCGAACCGCCCGATCGGCCGGGACGGCTGGCTCGTCCGGGCCTTGGACGACTACCGGGTGCTGCTGCTCGACCAGCGCGGCACCGGCCGGTCCACCCCCGCCACCCGGCAGACTCTGGCCCGGCGGGGCGACCCCCGGCAGCAGGCCGACTACCTGGCGCACTTCCGGGCCGACTCGATCGTCCGGGACGCGGAACTGATCCGCCGTCGACTGCTCGGGGACACCGGCCGCTGGAGCCTGCTCGGCCAGAGCTTCGGCGGCTTCTGCATCCTCAGCTACCTCTCGATCGCCCCCGAAGGCGTGCGCGAGGCCTTCGTGACCGGCGGACTGCCGGGCCTGCGCAGCTCGGCCGAGGACGTCTACCGGGCCGCCTACCCCCGGGTGGCCCGGAAGAACGCGGGCCACTACGCCCGCTACCCGGACGATGTGACGGCCGTTCAGCGGATCGCCGCGCACCTGCTGGAGCGGCCGGCCGAGCTGCCGGACGGCGGCCTGCTGACCGTGCAGGCGTTCCAGGGGCTCGGCATGCTGCTCGGCACCGGGAGCGGCTCGCACGTGCTGCACTACCTGCTGGAGGAGGCCTGGGTCGAGGGTCTCGCCGGGCCGGAGCTCTCCGACACCTTCCTGGCCGGGGTGCAGGCCCAACTCTCCTTCGCCCAGGGGCCGCTGTACGCGGTGCTGCACGAATCCATCTACGGCCAGCGGTCGGTTGACCCGGCCGGGACCGAGTGGGCGGCTGAGCGCGTGCGCAAGGACTTCCCCGAGTTCGACGCCGAGGCGGCGGTACGGGAGGGACGGGCGGTGCTGCTCACCGGGGAGATGATCTACCCGGCGCTGTTCGAGAACGACCCCGCGCTGCGGTCGCTGCGGGAGACCGCCCAGCTGCTCGCGGAGCGGACCGACTGGCCGGACCTGTACTCCCCGAAGCAGCTGGCGAGCAATCAAGTCCCGGTGCTGGCAGCGGTCTACCACGACGACATGTACGTCGACACCACGGACTCGCTGGCCACCGCGGACGCCGTCCAGGGCGTGCGGGTCTGGGTCACCAACGAGTGGGAGCACGACGGGCTGCGGGTCAGCGGCGGTGCCGTCCTCGACCGGCTGATCCGGATGGCGCGCGGCGAGATTTAGGGCCTGTCACCGGCGAGGCCCTGGGGGCCGGCCCCGGACGGCCCGTCATCGGGCCCGCCTGGCGCGGTGGGCCCGGTGCGGACGGTGGGCCCGCCTGGCCACCCGGACGGTGAATGGGCCCGCCTCCTCAGGGAGGTCGTAGGCCGGGCCGCCGCCACCGCCCGCTCCCCGGCCCGAGCGGCGGGCCTTGCGGCGGCTCTGCCGGGACGGGGACGGCTGGCCGGACCGCCCCGGGTCGCCGGCCTGGCGGGGCACCCGCGGTCGGCCGGGCTGACCCGACCGGGCGGGCTGGTCGGGCGGACCGGCCGAGCCGCCCGGCGGTGCCGGGGGGTGCTGACGCTGCGTCGGCACGGTCGGGGGCCCGGGCGGGGGCGGGGGCGGCGTGGCCGACGGCCCGGGGTCGTCCGGTGGCACCGCCACGTCCGCCGGCCGGAGGCCCGCCAGCTGCTCGCGGGCCCGGCGCTCCTGGCGGACCCGGTCGTGCAGCTCGCTCGGGTGCAGACCGCCGTTGAGGGACTCGTAGAGCAGCTGGGCCAGCGTGTACCCCTGGTCCAGGTCGAGCACCCGGGACAGCACCACCCGCGCCGTCGCGGTGTCCCCCGCCAGCCAGGACGTCCAGGCCAGCAAGGTGAGCGGGGGTGCCGCGTAGTGCTCGAACGGCGGGACGCACTGCCGGGCCAGGTAGCGCCACAGCCGCTGGGCCGGGATGAGCTCGTCCGGCTCGGCGTACTCGGCCGCGCGGTCCCGGGCCAGCTTGTCCTGCAGGCCGACCAGCAGGCGCGCGGTGCGGACCCGGTCGAGCTCGCGGGCGCCGGTGCCGAACTCGGCCAGCACCTCGGCGAGCAAGACGCCCGTCCGCTCCAGCGTCGCCAGTCGGCCGCCGGGGCCGGAGAGCTCGTGGATCAGCTGCGGCCCGGCCCGCCCGATCGCCTCCCGGACCGGCGCGTCCTCCGGCGGCCCGATCGGGATCAGCCCGGCGGCGATCGCCTTCCGGCTGCCGCGTGGCGCCACCCCGGCGAAAGCGGCGGCCGCGGCGATCGGGCTGGGCAGCCGGACGGAGCGGATCGGCACCCCGGCCGGGTCGCAGCAGCTCTCGCCGCCGCACAGGAAGGACCACCAGCGCCCGTCCGAGACCAGCAGGGACTCCTTCACCAGCACCCCGGCGGCCCGGAACGCCTGGGCCAGCTGCTCCGCCAGCGGCCTGAGCCCGGCCAGCACCCCGGGGCCGTCGGCCGGCCCGCCACTCCCGGGCCCACTGCCGGACTCACTGCCGGGCCCGCTCCCGGGCCCGCTCCCGGCGCCGGCGGCCGGCTCCGCCGCATCCCGGCAGAGGTAGAGCAGCACCTGCTCGGGCGGCCTGTCCCGCTGCCCGGAGAGTGTGACGAGCAGCCGGGCCGTGTCGGCCGCGACAGACGGCCAGTCGGCCGGATCGGTGGGGATGTCGAGCCGGATGACCCCGCCCTGCTGGAGCATCGGCCCCTGCAGACCGACGGCGACCACACTGTCATCGGGGAAGAAGCCGAGCAGGTAGGGCAGCATCTCGGCCATGTCGGCCGGGCCGCGCATCTGGAGCGGGACCTGCCCGGAGAGCGGGCCGGTGACGGACTGGATCAGGTGTTCCTCGTTGCCGTTCATGTCGAGAAGGGTCCCGCCGCACCGGTGCCCCACCCGGAGAGCACCCGGCGCCTGTGGACAACTGAGGGGGTTCAGCATCAGTACACCCGTTCGGAGCAACCACAATATCTGTACAGATGCTGACAAATGACACCCATTCAGATGATCTAATGACCAACCGGCTGCACCGCCCCTCGGGCGGAGTTCGCCGTCTGTCGCCCCCAGCCTGTATCCATGAGCCATGACCCAGCCGCTGCACCACCCCGCCCCCACCCCCGACCGCGCCGCCGTCCGGGCGCAGGCCGAGGCCGTGCTCCGTGAGCTGGCCGGCCCGGCCGCCGTGCTGCGGGAGGACCAGTGGCGGGCCATCGAAGCCCTGGTGGTGGACCACCGCCGGGCCCTGGTGGTGCAGCGCACCGGGTGGGGCAAGTCCGCCGTCTACTTCATCTCCACCGCCCTGCTCCGGGCCCGGGGCGCCGGCCCCACGGTGATCGTCTCGCCGCTGCTCGCCCTGATGCGCAATCAGGTGGACTCCGCCGCCAAGGCGGGCATCCAGGCCCGCACCATCAACTCGGCCAACCCCGAGGAGTGGGACGAGATCCAGGCCGAGGTGGCAGCCGGCCGGGTGGACGTGCTGCTGGTCAGCCCCGAGCGGCTGAACAACCCCGACTTCCGCGACCAGGTGCTGCCGAAGCTGGCCGCCTCCACCGGTCTGCTGGTGGTCGACGAGGCGCACTGCATCTCCGACTGGGGCCACGACTTCCGCCCCGACTACCGCCGCCTGCGCACCATGCTGGCCGAGCTCTCCCCCGGCGTCCCGGTGCTGGCCACCACCGCGACCGCCAACGCCCGGGTCACCGCCGACGTGGCCGACCAGCTCGGCACCGGTTCCGGCACGGGCACGGACACCGGCGGCCAGCCCGGTGAAGACGGCGACGGCAACGCACTGGTCCTGCGCGGCCCGCTGGACCGGGAGAGCCTGAGCCTGAGCGTGCTCCAGCTGCCCGACCCGGCGCAGCGGCTGGCCTGGCTCGCCGACCACCTCGCCGAGCTGCCCGGCTCCGGCATCATCTACACCCTCACCGTGGCCGCCGCCGACGAGGTGACCGCCTTCCTCCGCGAGCGCGGCTACCCGGTCGCGTCCTACTCCGGCCGCACCGAGGACGCCGAGCGCCGCACCGCCGAGGCCGACCTGCTGGCGAATCGGGTGAAGGCCCTGGTCGCCACCTCCGCGCTCGGCATGGGCTTCGACAAGCCCGACCTCGGTTTCGTGGTGCACCTCGGCTCGCCCGGCTCCCCGATCGCGTACTACCAGCAGGTCGGCCGCGCCGGCCGCGGGGTGGACCGGGCCGAGGTGCTGCTGCTGCCCGGCCGCGAGGACGAGGCGATCTGGCGGTACTTCGCCTCGCTCGGCTTCCCCGCCGAGGAGCAGGTCAGGCGGACGCTCACGGCGCTCGCCGAGGCCGGCCGGCCACTCTCCACCGCCGCACTGGAGCCGAGGGTCGACCTCCGCCGGGCCCGGCTGGAGACCATGCTCAAGGTGCTCGACGTGGACGGCGCGGTCCGCCGGGTGCGCGGCGGCTGGACGGCGACGGGGCAGCCCTGGGCGTACGACGCGGCGCGCTACGCCAAGGTGGCCGAGTCCCGGGAGGCCGAGCAGCGGGCGATGCGCGAGTACGCCGCCACCACCGGCTGCCGGATGGAGTTCCTCCGCCGCCAGCTGGACGACGAGCAGGCCGCCCCGTGCGGGCGGTGCGACAACTGCGCCGGCACCCGCCCCACCGCCGAGATCTCGGCCGAGGCCGACACGGCGGCCCGGGCCGCACTCGGCCGACCCGGCGTCAGTTTCGAGCCCCGGCGGCTCTGGCCGACCGGCATGGAGGCGATCGGCGTCCCGCTCAAGGGCCGGATCCCGGCGGGCGAGCAGGCCGAGACCGGCCGGGCGCTCGGGCGGCTCTCCGACATCGGCTGGGGCACCCGGCTGCGCGCCCTGCTCGCCGACGACGCACCGGACATCCCGGTCCCGGCCGAGGTGCTGGACGCGATGGTCACCGTGCTGGCCGACTGGGCGCGCGGCCCGGGCGGCTGGGCCGGTCCTGCGGACGCCGAGGGCAAGCGGTCGGCCCGCCCGGTCGGGGTGGTCACGATGGCCTCGGCCCGCCGACCGCAGCTGGTCGGCAGCCTCGGTGCCCGGCTGGCCGAGGTCGGCCGGCTCCCGCTGCTCGGACAGTTGGAGTACGTGGGCGGCCAGCCGCCACGCGGCGCCCGGAGCAACAGCGCCCAGCGGCTGCACTCGCTGGCCGGCACCCTGCTGGTGCCACCCGCGCTGCAGGAGGCGATCGCCGCCGCCCCCGGCCCGGTGCTGCTGGTCGACGACCTGGTCGACTCCGGCTGGACGGTCACGGTGGCGGCCCGGCTGCTCCGCCAGGCCGGTGCGGGCCCGGTGCTCCCGCTCACCCTCGCCGTCCAGGCCTGACCACCCAAGCCTGACCACCGAGCCAGGCCATCCAGGCCAGGCCGACCTGACACATCCGACCCTCCGTCAGCCGAATGGCAGTCAGCTTACGGTGGAATATATCCGGCAGACCATCGGCATTCGGGCGGCGTTCGTCATTTCATCGTTGCCGTCGCCCCCATCTGAGCTGAGAATTGGGAGGTACCCAGAGCCCGGTCCGACGGACCCGGCCTTCGGCGTACGCAGGCACCCGCACGCCCTCGCACACCAGGGGCGGCGGCCGGGAAGGAGGATCGTGATCAGCGGCAGCGACCGACACCGGTTCTCCGGCAGACGCGTTCTCGACCTGGAGAGCTGGAGCAGCTCCGACGTCCCCCTGCTGCGCGACCCGCGCGAGTTCGTCGCCGAGCTGTACCAACGGCACCTCCCGCCGCCGGGCACCACCGTGGTCGCGGTGCTGGACGCGCTGCACCAGGTCACCGCCTCCGCCTCGTTCGCCGCCTGCCGGCCCAGCGAGGACGGCTGGCAGCACCGGCACGAGATCCTCACGCACCTCCGCCAGGTCACCCCGCACGACCTCCGGCTGGCACAGCCGAAGCGGACGGCGGTGCTGTTGCGCTGCCGTGACGGCGCGGCGGGCTGGACCCTGCAGGACGGTGCCTGGATGTGGGCCCTGCGGGACGCGGCCGCGCTGCACGGGCTGCGCTGCGGCTCGTACATCGCCCTGACGCCCAGCGGCTGGCAGTCGCTCGGGGACGGCCGCAGCGGGCGCAACCCGCACTCGGGCTCCTGGGCCGACGGCCCGGTGCACACCGTCACCGAGCTGGCCCCGCGTCCGCCGCGACCGCAGACCGAGCAGACGGCCCAGCCCGCCCGGGTCGCACCGGTCCGCCCCCTGCACCGGTTCGCCACAGGCTGACCGAACGTCATACCCCGCCCTGGGAGACGACCACTACGCCGAGCCGAGTCCGACTCAAGGCCCAACCCGCCACGCCGAGTTGACCCGCCAGACCAATCGGAAACTTTCCTAACCAAAGCCCTTGACCCCTCGCGCTCACGGCTCGATTCTGAACGGTGCCCTCAAGTCCGGCGCAACGCCCGGCACTTCCCCCGCACCAGACCCAAGAAGCGAGCAACCATGCGTCCATTCAAGGCAGTCGGCGGCCTGGCCGTCGCAGCTCTGTTGGTCGGGGCGGTCACCGTACCGACCGCCTCGGCCGCTCCGACCCGGTACGAGGCCGAGAACGCGGCCGTCTCGCTCGGCGTGGTGGAGGCCAACCACACGGGGTACTCGGGCACCGGGTTCGTCAACGGCGACAACGTGGTGGGTAGTTGGGTCGAGTTCACGGTGAACGCCGCATCGGCGGGCACCGCGGCGATCGCGATCCGGTACGCCAACGGCACCACGCTGGACCGCCCTGGCGATCTGACCGTGAACGGCACGGTGGTCTCGGCGGCCCGCTCCTTCCCCTCCACCGGGACGTGGGACGACTGGGCCACCTCCACCGTCACCGCCCAGGTCAACGCGGGGGCCAACAAGATCCGGCTCACCTCGACCAGTGCGACCGGCCTGCCCAACCTCGACGCCCTCGACCTCGACATCACCGCCCCGACCACCGACTACCAGGCCGAGGACGCGGCGACCGGCCAGGCCGCGGTGGCCACCAACCACACCGGCTACACCGGCACCGGCTTCGTCGACTACACCAACATCGCGGGCAGCTACGTCGAGTTCACGGTCAGCGCCGCCACCGCGGGCAGCGCCGCGCTCGCCTTCCGGTACGCCAACGCCGGGACGGCCGACCGGCCGATGGACATCGCGGTGAACGGCACCGTGGTCGCCACCGGGGTGAGCTTCCCGCCCACCGCGAACTGGGACACCTGGGCCGGCAAGACCGTCAACGCCGCCCTCCTCGCCGGGACCAACAAGGTGCGGGCCACCGCCACCACCGCCAACGGCGGGCCCAACCTGGACCGGCTCCAGGTCGGCACCGGCGCCGACAGCAGCGCGCCCAGCAGGCCCGGGGCGCCCAGCTGTTCGGCCGTCGGGGCGAACAGCCTCACGCTGTCCTGGGGTGCCTCGACCGACAACGTCGGCGTCAGTGCCTACGACATCTACGAGCACGGCAACAAGATCGGCGAAGCGCCCGGCGACACCACCGTCAAGCAGCTGACCGGCCTCACCCCGAGCACCACCTACAACCTCACGGTGATCGCGCGGGACGCCTCCGGCAACGCCTCGGCGGCCAGCACCCCGGTCGACTGCACCACCCTGGCCGGCACCGACCCGCTGCCCAGCCAGCCCGGCACGCCGACCGTCTCGGGCATCAACTCCACCGGCGCCACGCTGACCTGGGCCACCTCGACCGACGACCAGGGCGTCGTGGCGTACGAGATCCGCAGCGGCAACGCCGTGGTGAAGACCGTGACCGGCACGCCTCCCGCCACCTCGACGGCGGTCACCGGCCTGGCCTGTGACGCACCGTTCGCCCTCACCGTGGTGGCCCAGGACACCGCGGGCGGCTACTCGGTGCCGTCCGCACCGGTGTCGTTCACCACCGGCGCCTGCTCGGCCGACGGCGGTGTGCCCGGATCGCCCACCACCCTCTCCAGCGGGTGGACCATCCCCTGGGGCGTGTACTGGATGCCCGACGGCAAGACCTCGCTGGTGACCGAGCGGGACAGCTTCAAGGTCTTCAGGACCACCCTGGCCGGGGTCCGCACCCAGGTCGGCACCGTCCCCAACGCCGTCACCACCGACGGCGAGGGCGGGCTGCTCGGGGTCGCCGTCGACCCCAACTGGTCGACCAACCACCGGGTCTACTTCATGCACACCGCGAGCGAGGGCAACCGGATCGTCCGGATGAACTACGACGGCACGACGCTCAGCGGCTACACCGTGCTGCTCCAGGGCATCCAGAAGAACCGCTACCACAACGGCGGGCGGCTGGCGTTCGGCCCCGACGGGTACCTGTACGCCACCACCGGGGATGCCCAGACCTCGGCCAACGCGCAGAACAAGAACTCGCTGAACGGCAAGATCCTGCGGCTCACCACCGACGGCAAGCCGGCTCCGGGCAACCCGTTCAACAACTACGTCTACAGCTACGGCCACCGCAACCCGCAGGGCCTGGCCTTCGACCGCAACGGGCGGCTCTGGGAGGCGGAGTTCGGCAACGCCACGTACGACGAGCTCAACCTGATCAAGCCCGGCGCCAACTACGGCTGGCCGACCTGCGAGGGCACCTGCAGCACCGCCGGGATGACCAACCCGAAGGCCAGCTGGGCGGTCAACGTGGCCTCCCCCAGCGGGATCGCGATCGTCCGCAACGTGGTCTACATGGCGGCGCTGCGCGGCGAACGGATGTGGCGGATCCCGATCAACGGCGACACCGAGACCGTCGGTACGCCGACCTCCTACTACGTCGGCACCTACGGCCGGCTGCGCACGGTCAGCAAGGTGCCCGGCGCGGACCAGCTCTGGCTGACCACCACCAACGCCGACAACAACGGCGGGGCGGCCGACGGAGCGGACAAGCTCCTCCGGATCACCATCGGCTGAGCCACCGGGAGTTGAGACACCAGGCCCAGGACTGTGGCGACCCCGGCAGGGGGCGCCCCAGTGGGGCGGCGTGGCCAGCGCGTGCGCGGCCCGGGCAGCCTGGGCCAACCGGTCGGCAGGCACCGGGGAGTTGACCACCAGCACCACCACCTCGCGGCCGACCGTACGGGTCGCGGCGGCGTCCGCGTAGAAGACGTCGCCGCCGTCGGTGAGCTGCGCCCAGTAGCGCTCCTCGCCGAAGCCGATCTCGTGCTGCTGCCAGGGGTGCGGCTCACCGACCGTCAGGACCAGGACGGTGCCGGGGCGCCGACCGGACTCCAGTAGCCGGTCGACGGTGTCGTCGGCACGGTCGACCGCGCCGCGCGTGGTCGAGGGCACCAACTGGACCGGGGTGCCGGGTCGTCGGGCGGGCGGCGGTCCGGGGCGGGGCCCCGGCCGGGGTGCGGCCGGACGCGGGCCCGGCACCGGGCGGGCGGCTCCGGCGGGGACAGGTGTACGGGGGGCTCGTGCGTCCGACTCTCGCGGAAAGGGAACGCCGGGGCCCGGGATACTCTCGTGAATCTCCGGCTCCTCGGGGAAGACAGGCATGCCCGATGTCTATCAAATGCCGGTCGAATGCGCACGGGCGCCCCACCAGTTGGAACCGACCGGCAATCATTGGACCCCGAACGGTCACCGCAGGTCCGAACACCGGGCGAACACCGGGCCAACGCGAGGGCCTGCGACCCGAGTCGGGGTCGGGTCGGGGTCGGAGTGAGAGTCAGAAACCCAACGAGAGCTGCTCGCCGGCCGGTTCGTCGAACCGGCTGCGCTTCAGGTGGCTCCACCTCGGCAGCGCGTCCAGGTAGGACCAGGAGAGCCGGTGCTGCCCGGTCGGGCCGTACTCCTCCAGCGCCGCGCGGTGCACCGGCGAGGGGTAGCCCGCATTGTCGGCGAAGCCGAACTCCGGGTGGTCCAGGCCGATCTCGGCCATCATCGCGTCGCGCTTCACCTTGGCGAGCACCGAGGCGGCCGAGACGCAGATGCAGGACTGGTCGCCCTTGATCACGGTCCGGACCCGCCAGGGGCCACCGAGGTAGTCGTGATTGCCGTCCAGGATCACCGCGTCCGGGCGGACCGGCAGGGCCTCCAGGGCCCGGGTCGCGGCCAGCCGCAGCGCGGCCGTCATCCCCAGCTCGTCGCACTCCTCCGGCGAGGCGTGGCCGAGCGCGTACGCGGTGACCCAGTCGGCCAGCACGGGGGCCAGCTCGGTCCGGCGCTTCTCGGTCAGCAGCTTGGAGTCCGTCAGCCCGTCCGGTGCCTTGCGCAGCCCGGTCACCGCCGCACCGACCGTGACCGGCCCGGCCCAGGCGCCCCGGCCGACCTCGTCGAGGCCGGCCACCACCTGCGCCCCCGCCCGGCGCAGCGAGCGCTCTACCGAGTGGGTGGGTGGCTCGTACGGCATCGGGGGTCCATTCCGGCTGCGAAGGTCTGACGCCTTCAGCCTACGACAACCCCGCTGCTGTCCCGACGGTCGCGGACGTGCCCCCCGGCACGCCCACGACCGCCAAGTCCTTTGCGCAGCCGGTCCCTAGTAACCCCGGACCCGGGCGCAGGCCTCGCCCCGGTCGATCTCGACCGGCCGGTCCCGCAGGATCTCGGCCGCCCGGGCCTCGGCCAGGCTGGTCACGTACCAGGACTGGTCCGCACCGGCCAGCGACGTGGAGATCCGCTGGAGCGCGCAGGTCCGCCGGTCGCCCGTCAGCCGGTCCAGGGCGGGCACCGCGTCGGCGGAGAGATCTCTCAGGTAGTCGATGTCGATGGTGGCGCCGGTGCCACCGGCCTCCAGGCGGGCCACGTTCTGCTCGGCGATCAGCGCGTCCGGGCGGATCAGCCCGAAGACCGCTATCCCGACCACCGCACTCAGCACGACCGCGCGGGGCAGCCAGCGCCGGGCCCCGAGCAGGACGCCGACCAGCACCAGCAGCAGCACGACGCCGAGCCAGACCTCGACGGCGGTGACCGAGATCCGCAGCCGGGTCAGCCCGAAGGCTTCCACGTAGCGCTGCATCCGGTAGTACGCGGAGGCCACCACCACCAGGGTCAGCGCGCAGAGCAGACCGATCAGGCTCTTCGACAGCAGCCGGTCGGCGGGAGTGCTCCGGGGCGCCCAGTGCTGGGCGAGGGCGACCACGACCAGGGTGAGCACGGTGACCCAGAGCAGCTGCCAGAAGCCCTGCCTGGCGTACTCGGCGGGGAGCAGCCCGGGCTTGCTCATGACGGCCTCGTAGCCGCCGAAGAACACCACGGCCTGGATCGCCACGAAGGCGCCGAACAGCAGGTTGAGCGCGACCATCGGGACGGCCCACTCCGTCCGGCCGCGCTCACGGCCGGGCTTGACGGGCAGTCGGTCGAAGCGGCGCGGGGCGGCCGCGGTGTGGGCGGCGCCGAGTGCGAGCACCAGGCCACCCCAGAAGAAGATCAACCGGGCCGGCAGGTCGGAGAGGTCCGCGCTCGGGGTGAGTCCGTCGAGCAGGTCGGCGACCGCCGCGTCCGCGCTGGCGAACAGGGCGCCGAAGACCCCCAGCAGCACCACGGCGACCAGCACCGCCTTGAGTACCGGGAGCACCTTCGCCTTGGCGGGGTACGACCTGCCCCGGGCCGATCCGGCCGCCCAGAACAGCGAGGGCAGGAAGTGCGCCCACACGCCCAGCTGACCGAGCAGCACACCGGCCCACCTGGTCCCGCCGTGCAGGGCCAGCGAGGCGACGCCGAGCGCGGCCGCGACGGCCAGGAAGACCGGCCAGCCCGCGTCGGTGAAGGCGGGGACGGCGGCCAGCACCAGTGCGACCACCACCCACGTCACGGTCCACGGCCGGACCCGGCGGCCGCCCGCCCGAGCGGCCAGGGCCGCGGCGACACCGGCGGCCAGCGCGAACAGCAGCAGGTTGACGCCGAGGCCGTGGGCCATCAGCACCGCCGAGAGCAGTCCGGCCCCCGCCGCCGCACCCAGCACCCGGAGCGGGGGCGTGGCCGGCACCCGCGGTTCGGTCGCGGTCACCCAGGCGGGCTTCGGCGGTGCCGCCGGCGCCCGCCAGGGGCCGGCCGGACCGGCGGCCGGACCGGGCTTCGCACCGGTGCGGGCACCGGCAGCAGGCCCCGGTATCGGCGGACCGGGCACAGAAGGACTGGACATGACGCTCCCTCAGAGTTCGACGAGCAGCGCGGTTCCGGACGGGGAAGCCGCGCCGCTCGTGACCCTAGGGGTCGAACGCCACTTCTGAACAGGTTCAAAACATCCCTGCGACCTCCTTGTCGCAGAGCTGTGACAGAACCTGACGGATCAGTAGGACCCGAACAGCGAGTACGACAGCACCGTCTTGGTCGCCGTACCGAAGCTGCTCGGCCAGGTCCCGAACGGCACCGCCGCACCCTGGTACGCCCCGTCGCCGTACACGCCGGTGCTGAAGTGCATGTTGTTCACCATCGCGCCGGTGCCGTTGGTGTTGTAGACCAGCCAGTACGTGGTCCCGGCGGTCAGCGTCACGTTCACCGGCAGCGCGTTCCAGGCGTTGGCGGTCAGCGTCCCCGCCGCCGTGGTGGTCACCAGGGTGCCGGGCGCACCGCCCGCGTCGGTGTAGACCGCCAGCTGGTACTGGTTGTTCGGTGCCGGGCTGACCGCGCCGACGTGCACGCTCAGCTGATTCAGCGTCACCGGGGCGGCGCCGGTGACGATCCGGCTGCCGTTCAGGTGGTTGAAGTCGGTGTCGTCGATCTGGGTGCCGATCTCGCTGTTGCCGATGGTCAGCGGCGGCGGACCTGCCGTGCTGAAGGTGAGGACGTACGGCGCGGCCAGCTGGTTGCCCGCCACATCGCGGACGTCCTGCACCGTCGCCGTGTACCCGGTGCTCAGCGCCAGCGCCGCCGCCGGTGTGAAGACCACCCCGCTGGTGGTCGAGTCGTACGAGACCGTGCCCGCCACCGCCGCTCCCCCGGCGGTGGGCCGCAGGGTGACGGCCGAGCCGTTCACGGTGGCCCCGTCCAGCGGCTCGCTGAACGAGAACCGGACCGGGTTCCCGGCCGGCGCGGCAGGCGCGCCCGCCACCGGCGAAGTCCCGGTCACCGTGGGCGCGGTGGTGTCCTGGCCGTAGCTCGCGGTGTAGCTGCCGACCGCGCCGTCGAAGAACGCGTAGGCGACGCCCTTGACGGTCTCCACCCGGTACGGCAGCGACTGGCCGCCCCGGCTGACCCCGGTCAGCGTCCCGGTGGCGGACTGCACGGGCAGCATCGCCCGCAGCCCGTTCGTGCCGCCGGTGATCTCGAAGGTGAGCGAACTACCGTTCCAGGCCAGCTCGGTGAAGGCGGAGCCGTTCCGCCCGTCCAGCCAGGTCAGCAACTGGCGTCCGGAGACCACCGGCACGCCCTTGGCCTTGGCCGCCGCGACCACCTGGTCGGAGGTCTGGGAGTTGGCGAAGTCGGTGTGGATGTTGGCGGTCAGCGCGGCGTAGTAACCCTGCGGGCCGTAGGCGGCGTTCAGCAGGGTGTTGACCGTGCCCGGGTAGGACTGGCCGGACTCGTCGGTCAGCTGGGTGGTCGCCTGGTACACGTCGATCAGGCTGCCGTCGGTGTCGGCGAACCTCATCGGCATCCCGGTGCCGTTGAAGTAGCCGGGCCGGTTCTGCACGAAGGAGGACGGGTAGAAGTAGTAGTCGTGGTCCAGCCGGATGCCGTTGGCCAGCTTGGTCTTGGCCTGGGTGGCCCAGTCGTCCCACTCCACGCAGTGCGTCCGGCTGCCCGAAGGCGTGGGCAGCGCCGGGTACTTGGTCTTCCAGGCGCTCAACTGGCTCGCGTACATGGACTGCAGGTTCGCCGCCGTGCCCCAGGGGCGGCAGTCGGTGGTGATGTGGACGCCCACCTCGAAGCCCTCGTCCGAGTAGGCCTGCGCCTGCGCGGGGGTCATCGGGCCGCCGGTGTACAGGTACGAGGACCCGCGCACGCACTGCCAGTCGGCCGCCACGCAGCCGGGCGGGCTCTGCGAGATGTAGTAGTCCCAGCGGCCCGAGGTGCCGCCGACGCCGTGGTCGTCACCGGTCATCACCACCACCGCCTTGACGTCCCGGGGGAAGTACCAGAACCGCGGCAGCGGGGTCTTCGCCAGGTTCATCCGGGTGACCAGGTTGGCCAGCAGCCGCTGCTGCTCGTCGGCGATCGGGATCAGCGCCTTGTCCAGGTCGTTCCAGTTCGACTGCCCGCTCAGGCCGAAGAACATCTCGCTGGCCTCGTAGCCGTCGGTGCCGTCGCGCTGCTGCCCGGCCCAGGCCGCGTTGCCCTGCCTGGTCTGCACCACCGACTTGGCCAGGTCGAAGGTGAACGCGGCGGCCTGCCCCCAGCCGGCCGCGCGGACCGAGACCGCCGGGTTGACGGTCGCCGTGGAGGCGTCGCTGTACAGGGTGGCGACCGCGGTCGCGCCGTTCAGCGTGTACCGGTCGGCGGTGCCGTGGAAGCCGATGGTCTCCCCGGTCAGCCCCGCCCCGGGGGCGGCCGAGGTGTCGATCCGCAGGTAGGAGTCGGACTGGGTGCCCGCCGTGGCGGTCAGGCCGAGCAGCGGGGCGAGCTTCTTGTCCGGCCGCATCGCGACCAGCCGTCCGCCGCCGTTGGTCCAGTCGGTCAGCACGGTCACCTGGCTGTCCGTCAGCGCGGTCTCGCCGAGCAGCACCAGGTCGTGCTGGGCCAGCAGCGCCGGGGTGACCTGCGAGAGGTCGACCACCTGGTAGTGGTTCAGCCCCTCGGCCTTGAGGATCTCGGCGAGGTACTTGCCGTACGGGTTGGCCGCGGTGGTGACCAGCAGCACCGGACCCGACCCGCCGGGCCCGGCCCCCGGGGTGACGCTGCCGCCACCGGTCGGGGTGTAGGTCGCGTAGATCGAGAACTCCAGCGAGGTGGTGGTCGAGGCACCGAAGCTCGCGGGCCAGCTGCCGTACGGCGTACCGGCGTTGCTGTACACGCCCTTGCCGCCGCCGTTGTACTTCAGGTTGTTGACGGCCCCGCTCGCGCCGTTGCTGTTGTAGGCCAGCCAGTACGCGGTGTTGGGGGCCAGGGCGGCCGCGACGGGCAGGGTGTTCCAGCTGTTCGCGGTCAGCGCGCCGGCCGCGCTGTTGGCCAGCAGGGCGCCGGGCTTGCCGCTGGCGTCCTGGTAGACCGCCAGCTGGTACTGGTTGTTGGGCGCCGTCCCGACCGAGCCGACGTACGCGCTGACGCTGCTGACCTGGCCCCCCTTGGCGCCGGTGACGAACCGGGAGGCGTTGAGGTGGTTGGAGTCGCCGGAGTCGGTGGCGGTGCCGATCGTGGTGTTGCCCAGCTTGGCCGTCTCGGCCGCGCTCGCCGGTCCGGCGCTCAGCGCCGTCGCCGCGAGCAGGGCCACCATCAGCCCCGAGAGTCGTTCTCTGTACCCCACACCCATCCCCAAGTGTCTGATAACAACATCACTGGCGGAATGCCGTTACCGGTGTACAGCTTGGCGAGAGCCCTCGTACGCAGAACCCACACATTCCCGAGGCATGACAGGTCAGCCCTTGACGGACCCGGCCAGCAGCCCCCGGACGAAGTAGCGCTGCAGCGCGAAGAAGACGATCAGCGGGATGATCAGCGAAAGGAAGGCCCCGGCCGTCAGCAGCTCCCAGCGGCCGCCGAACGAACCGGAGAGCTGCGCCAGCCGGACGGTCATCGGTGCCACCTCGGGGGTACCGCCCGCGAAGGTCAGGGCGACCAGCAGGTCGTTCCAGACCCAGAGGAACTCGAAGATCGCGAACGAGGCCAGCGCCGGGGTGCAGAGCGGCAGCACGATGGACCGGAAGATCTTGAAGTGCGAGGCGCCGTCCATGATCGCCGCCTCCATCAGGTCGCGCGGCAGCTGCGAGATGAAGTTGTGCAGCAGGAAGGTGGCCAGCGGCAGCGCGAACATCGTGTGCGCCAGCCAGACCGGCGCGTACGTCCCGCTCAGGTCCACCGCCGGGATGATGGTCAGCCCGCCCAGGTGGGCCCCGCCGGAGAACAGCTGGAGCAGCGGGATCAGCGCCATCTGCAGCGGCACCACCTGCAGCGCGAAGATCACGAAGAAGACCGTGTCACTGCCCCTGAACCGCACCCAGGCCAGCGCGTACGCCGCCATCGCCGCGATCACCAGCGGGAAGACGGTGGCCGGCACGCTGATCGCCAGCGAGTTGACCAGGAACGGCATCATCCCGGCGCTGACGCCGAAACCGCCCTCGAACAGCACCGTGTGGTAGTTGGACAGGATCAGCTCGGGGTGGGTGAACACCTCCCACCAACCGGTGGTCGCCACCTCCTGCTTGGGCCGCAGCGAGGTGGCCAGCAGGCCGAAGGTGGGGATGGTCCAGAGCACTGTCACCACGATGACGAACAGTGAGCCGAGCGGTCCGCTGAAGGACCGTCGGACGGCGGTGGAGCCCTTCATCGGGTCTCACGCTCCTTGCGCAGCTGGACGATGTTGTAGGCCACCAGCGGCAGCACCGCGAGGAAGAGGATCACCGCGAGGGTGCTCCCCCGGCCCACGTCGAACTGGGTGAAGGACTGCGCGTACATCTCGTTGGCCAGCACCTGGGTGCCGAAGTTGCCGCCGGTCATGGTGCGGACGATGTCGAAGGCCTTCAGCGTGGTGATCATGACGGTGGTCAGCACCACCACCACCGTGGTGCGGATCATCGGCACCGTGATGAACCAGAACAGCCGCATGCCGCGCGCACCGTCCAGCCGGGCCGCCTCGGTCACCTCGTCCGGGATCGCCTTGATCGCGGCCGAGAGCACCACCATGGCGAAGCCGGTCTGCACCCAGACCATCACCGCGATCAGCAGGAAGTTGTTCAGCGGCTGGGTGAGGATCCAGTTCGGCGGGTCCTCCCAGCCCAGGCTGACGGCCAGTTGGCTGAGCAGGCCGATCTGCGGCTGGCCCGCGCCGCGGGACTCGTAGACGAACTTCCAGATGATCCCGGCGCCGACCAGCGAGACCGCCATCGGCAGGAAGATCAGTGACTTGTACAGCCCCTGCCAGCGCATCCGCTCCACCAGCAGCGCCAGCGCCAGGCCGAGGCCGGTCGCGGTGAGCGGCGCCACCACCAGCCAGAGCGCGGTGTTCAGCAGCACGGTGTGGATCGAGTCGGTGGTGAACGCCCAGTCGTAGTTGCGCAGGCCCACCGAGCGGTCGCTGTCGGCGTTGTAGAAGCTCAGGAAGACCGTCCGGACCAGCGGCGCGACCAGGCCGACCAGCAGCAGCAGGACGGCCGGGCCGAGCATCACCAGCACCGCGAGCGGCTTGGCGAACCGGCCGGTGGCCCGGCCCGCCGCGAAGAAGATCAGCAGCAGGATGCCCAGGAACCCGGCGATCGCGCCCAGGCTGTTGCCGAGCTTGATCCCGGCGTCGGTCCAGGCGGACGCCGCCAGCGGCCCGGCGGAGGCGGCCACGTGCAGGGTGGCAGGCATTCAGATGTCCTTCCCGGCAAGGGAGTTGGGGCGGCGCGGGCGGGTGGACCCGCGCCGCCCGGCCGGGTCGGTCAGCGCGGCCGCCGAGAGCTTGTCGATCGGGTCGGTGTAGAGGCTCTTGTCCACGCCCTGGTTGGCGGAGACCCAGCCGCTGGAGACCTTGACCCGGCTGCTCGCCCACTCCGAGCTGGACAGGTAGTTCTGCACCGCCTGCACCTCGGGCTTGCCGGAGAAGGCCGCCACGAACTCGCCGCCGCCCTCGACCGGGTTGCCCACCGAGGGGTTCACCGCCGGGAACTGGAAGGCGAAGATGTCGCCGTCCGCCCCGATCTTGGTGCCCTTGGGCCACTGCGCCGCGTAGAACGAGGCCTGCTGGAGCATCGCGCACTTGTCGGTCAGGATCGGCGCCCCGGCATCCTGGAAGGTGGTGGTGGCGATCGACTTCACGTCGCCGATGCCGCCGTTCACCCAGGCCGGGTTCTGCATCCAGCCCGCCACCGTCTGCATCGCGGCGGCGATCTTCGGGTCACCGAACTTCACCTGGTGGCTCACCCACTGGTCGTAGACCTCGCCACCGTGGGTGCCGAGCACGACCTCCTCCAGCCAGTCGGTCGCGGGCCAGCCGGTCGCGGTGCCGGAGCCGATGCCGCCGCACCAGGGCTTGGTGGAGCCCGAGGCGGCGATCTTCCCGCTCAGCGTCATCAGCTCGGCCCAGGTCTTCGGCACCTCGTAGCCGGCCGCCTTGAAGGCCTTCGGCGAGTACCAGACCAGCGACTTCATGTTGGCGCTCATCGGCGCCGCGTAGAAGGTCCCGTTCACCGACCCGTAGGTCTTCCAGATCGGGCTCCACTTGGCCTGGTTGGCCTCGGTCTGGGCCGGCGGCTTCACCACTTTGCCGGTCTTCACCATCTGGGCCAGCACACCGGGCTGCGGGATGATCGCCAGGTCGGGCGCGTTTCCGCCGGTCACCCGGACCTGGATCTGCGACTCGAAGTCCGGCGAGCCCTCGTACGAGATCTTGATCCCCGTACAAGAACTGAACTCGGCCCAGGACTTCTCCAGCGAGTCCGACTCGGGGCTGCGGATCGAGGCGAACATCGTCACCGTCGTTCCGGAGTGCCCCGCGTAGGCCTGGTACTTGACGCAGTCGCCGGTCAGCGGGGCGGCCGAGCCGCCGCCACCACCGCTGCTGGAGGAGTTGGAGCAGGCCGCCGTGAGAGCCAGGGCGAGGACGGCGGGAACGGCCAGCAGCCGAGGGCGGAGGGTCATCGGCAGCCTTCGATCACGAGCAGGACGGTGGTCAACGAGGGTCCTCCTTGCCAGGGCATGACATGCCAGCAGTAAGACGGAACAACAGGCGCTGAACCAGAGAAGGAGAGTGTCCCAACCCGTCGGGCTGGCTCGAAGACGTTAACCCAGTCGTCATCCCGAGCCAAGGTGTGCGTTCGACCTTCATCGGCCAGTGCCGCAGTCGTGACCTGGCCGTGCTGCGCGACCAGGTCACCCGGCGACGGATCAGAGCAGGACCGGCAGCGCCTTCAGGCTGTTGACCACCATCGACGGGCTCGGCCGGAGCTCCGCGTCCGGCACCGCGAGCCGAAGCCCGGGGAAGCGCTCGAACAGCGCGGGCAGCGCGATCTGCGCCTCCATCCGCGCCAGCGACGCCCCCGGGCAGATGTGCGGGCCGTGGCCGAAGGAGAGCAGCCTGGACGGCTCCCGGGTGACGTCGAACACCTCGGCGGTGATCCCGTGCTGGGCCGGGTCACGGCCGATCGCGTTGTAGGAGACCAGCACCGCGTCCCCGGCCGGGATCACCACGTCGCCGTACGGCAGGTCCTCGGCGGCGAACCGGAACAGGAAGTTGCTGGTCGGCGGCGTCCACCGGAGTGACTCCTCGACCACCGCCGACCATGGCACCTCGCCCTTACGGACCAGCTCCAGCTGGTCCGGGTGGGTGAGCAGGGCCCGGACGGCGTTGCCGATCAGGTTGACCGTGGTCTCGTGCCCGGCCGCGATGATCACCCGAACGGTGGCCGCCGCCTCGGCGTCGGTCAGTGCGCCGCCCTCGACGTCGGCCGCCAGCAGCGCGCTGATCAGGTCCTCGCCCGGCGCGGCCCGGCGCTTGGCCACCAGGTCGTTCACGAAGGCGTTCAGTGCCGCGATGATCGCCGGGACCTCGGCCGGGTCCTTCACACTGCTGAAGAAGCGCTCGTACAGCTCGCGGATCCGGCTGTGGTCCTCCTCGGGCAGGCCGAGCAGCGACCCGATCACGGACATCGGCAGCGGGAAGGCAAACACTGTCTTGAGGTCCACCTCGGGACCGGCCGCCGCCACCTTCTCCAACAGCTCGGCGGTCATCGCCTCGATACCGGGCCGCATCGCCTCCACCCGGCGCGGGGTGAACGCCTGCGCCACGATCGAGCGCAGCCGCCGGTGCTCCGACCCGTCGGTGGTGACCATGCTCGGCCCCGGCACCGCCAGGCCGATCAGCGGCCAGGTCCTCGGTATCTCGCCGCGCTGGTAGGCCGCCCAGTGCTGGGCGTTCTTCACCAGCCGCTCGTCGTTGAGCAGCGCCCTGGCGGCGGCGTGCCGGGTGATCGCCCAGGCCCTGACGCCCCCCATCAGCTCGACCGCGGCCACCGGCCCGGCCGCGCGCAGCAGCGCACCCTCGGCGGCGCTGTCGGTGGCCAGCGGGTCCATCAGGAACGGGGCGGTCATAGGTACTCCTTCGTTTGACGGACGGTCAGCCAGGTGACGGCCGGTCAGCCGGCCAGGTAGCCAGGGGTGAAGGCCACCGGCAGCGCCATCAGCGCGCGCACCCAGGCCGACGGACGCCAGACCAGCGCGTGCTCGGCCACCGCGAGCCGCAGGTCGGGCAGCCGGTCCAGCAGCACCTCGATCGCCGTCGTGGCGATCACCTCGGCGGTCTCCTGGGCCGGGAACGGACAGCTGTGCGGGCCGTAGGAGTAGGCCAGGTGGGCCCGGTTGCCCTCGGCCGGGGTGCCGTCCAGCTGCCGGACCGAGGGGTCGGTGTTGGCCCCGGCCAGGCCGAGCAGCAGCAGGTCCCCCGCCGCGATCCGCTGCCCGCCGAGCTGGGTGTCCCTGGTCGCCCAGCGGCCCGCGAAGATCTGGGTCGGGGTGTCCTCCCAGAGCGCCTCGGCGAGCGCCTGGCCGACGCTCCGCCGACCGCCGGAGAGCGAGGCGGCGAACCGGTCGTCGGTGAGCATCAGGCGCAGCGCGTTGGAGATCCAGTACGCGCAGGGCTGGTGACCCGCGATCAGGATCACCCGCAGGTCGCGCATCACCTCCTCGTCGGTCAGCCCGGCCTGGTGCCCCAGCAGCCGGGAGGTGATGTCGGGGCCCGGCTCCGCGCGCTTGCGGTTCACCAGCCCGAGCATCACGTCCAGCAGGCGCTGCGCCCCGGCCTGGGCGTCCGCGCCGCCGTCCAGCATCGCTACCAGGCCGCCGATCAGCACCGGCGCCTCGTCCTCGTCCAGACCGAACAGCCGGCAGAGCACCAGCAACGGCAGCCGGTGCGCGTAGTCGGCGACCAGCTCCGCCTCGCCCTTGCCCGCGAACCCGTCGATCAGCCGGTCGGCGACCTCCTCGCAGTGCTGCTTCAGCTCGTACTGGTCCACCCCGGCCAGCGCGTCGGTGACCGCCGTCTTCCGGCGCTGGTGCTCGGCACCCTCGGCGTACAGGATCGACGGGACGGGGGCCATCATCGGCTTGAGCGGCCAGTCCGCCGGGATGTCCGGCCACTGGTTCCACCGGGTCGAGTCCCGGCCGAACAACTTGGGCTGACCGGTCATCAGCTGGAGTTCGCGGTAGCCGATCACCAGCCAGGCGGGCACTCCCCCGGCCAACTCGACCGGCGCCACCGGGCCGTGGACTCGGCGCAGCTCCTGGTAGAGCTGGCCCGGGTCGGTCTGGAACCGGGGCCCGTACAGCGGGGTGGCGCCCGCGTGCGCCGGGCAGCCCGGCGGCGGCGGGGTAGTCGCGGGCTCGGTCACGGGGTCTCCTCGTCAAGGGCTCTCTGGGCCAACTGCTGGATGTGGCGGACCAGTCCGATCAGCACCTGCTTGCCGGAGTCCCGGTCCCGGGCGTCGCAGTCGATCAGCGGCACGTGCTCGGGCAGGTCGAGTGCGGCGCGCACCTCGGCCAGGCTGTGCTCGGGGCCGCCGAAGTTGTTCCTGGCCACGATGAACGGAGTGCCGTGGTGCTCCAGTCGGTCGATCGCGTACCAGGACTCGGCCAGCCGCCGGGTGTCCACCAGCACCACCGCGCCGAGCGCACCGGCGAACAGCCGGTCCCAGAGGAACCAGAACCGCTCCTGGCCGGGGGCACCGAACAGGTAGAGCACGTGCCGGTCGTCCAGGGTGATCCGGCCGAAGTCGAAGGCCACCGTGGTGGAGCGCTTCTCGGCCACCCCGGTCAGGTCGTCGACCCCCTCCCCCGCCTTGGTCATGGTCTCCTCGGTGTTGAGCGGACGGATCTCGCTCACCGAACCGACCAGGGTGGTCTTGCCGACCCCGAAGCCGCCCACCACCACGATCTTCAGCCCGTCCGAGGCGGTGCTGCGCAGCGGACTGGCCGACCTCGCCCGCAGCAGCGCGGTGTCAGAGCCCTTGGAGTCCACTCAGCACCTGCTTCAACGTGTCGAGGTCGGGCAGCCGGGCCTTGCTGGGCGCGAACCGCGGGTGCCTGGCGGTGACCCGGCCGGCCTCCAGCAGGTCGCCCAGCAGGATCTTCACCACGCTGACCGGCAGGGCCAGTTCGGCCGCCAGCTCGACCACGGCAGTGGGGTCGGCGCAGATCTCCAGGATCCGGACGTGCTCGGACTGCATGCCGGGCGTCGGTTCCTGCTCGGCGACGATCAGGGTCACCAGGTCGAAGGCCTGCTCCGGTGGGCGGCTGCGCCCCTTGGTGACGGTGTAGAGCCGGTCCGGCGAATCGTCAGGACCCGGCAGGCCTCGGCGGGTGCTCATGCCGACTCGCGCGCCGGGGCGGTCAGGTACGTGCCGATCTGCTCGACCAGTCCGTACATGTTGTGCCCCACCACGCCGACGTCGGCGCTCTCGTCGGTGACCACCGCGAGGTGGGCGCCCTCGCCGGCCGCGACGATGCACAGGATGCCGCCGTGGAACTCGGTCATCGACTGCCGGACGCCGCCGGTGCGGTCGCCGAACTCGATCGAGGCGCCGTGCGCCAGGCTCTGGATCCCGGAGGCGATCGCGGCCAGCTGGTCGGCCTGATCGGTGCTCAGATCGGCGGTGTGGCAGAGCTTGAGGCCGTCGGCCGACAGCACCAGGGCGTACCGGGCGCCGGGGGTGGCGGCCAGCAGGTTCTCCAACAGCCAGTCGAGACCGCGGTCGGTGCTGCTCATCGGGAGTCGTCCTTCCGGGAAGCGTCGTCGGGGCTTGCCACGGAGCCGGCCTGGATCGCCCGGCGGAACGCGCCGAACCGGGCGGCGGCCACTGCCGCATCGGCGCGTACGGGCTCGGGGGCGGGCTCGGCTACGGGGTGGGCCGTGCCCAGGGTCTGGCCGCGGCGGCGCTGCGGCAGGCCGTTCTCGGTGGTTTCGGCGCTCTCGGTGCTCTCGGTGCTCTCGGCAGGCTCGGTGACGGCCGGCCGGGGCTCCGGTCGCTCGTGTACGGGAGCGGGCTCCGGGGGTTCGGCCTGAACCGGTGCCGGGTGGGTGATCAGCTGTTCGGGGATCAGCACGACCACACCGGTGCCGCCCCGGGCGGACGGGCGGAACGAGATCTGCAGCCCGTGCTTGCGGGCCAGCACGCCGACCACGGCCAGGCCGAGCCGGGTGCCTGCGGAGAGCGCGGTGAGGTCCAGCGGATCGCCGGAGACGGCGGCCTCGGCCCGCTTCAGCCAGCTCTCGCCGAGGCCGAGCCCACCGTCCTCGACCGTGATCACCAGACCGGAGTGCACCTCCTCGACGTAGACGTGCACCTCGGCCGGCGGGGCGGAGAAGTTGGCGGCGTTGTCCAGCAGTTCGGCCAGCGCGTGCATCACGCCCTCGGCGGCGTACCCGGCCACCGCGGCCGTGCTGGCCGAGTGCAGCCGGACCCGCCGGTACGCGCCGATCCGGCCGAGCGCACCGCGCAGGATCGACTCCACCCCGATCGGCCTGGTCCACCGGCGGCCGGACCGGGCGCCGGTGAGCACCGCGATCGAGTCGGCCATCCTGCCCGCCTGGGCGGTGGCGTGATCGAGCGTCAGCAGGTCGCCGAGCACCTCCTCGCCGTGCCGGTGCTGCATCTCGCGCAGCTCCGCGTGCATGCTGGTGGCGAGCGCCTGGACCCGTCCCGCGGCGGTCGCGCAGACCGCCAGCGCGGCGGCCCGCTGCCGCTCGCCCCGGCCGATCTCGGTCGCCACGGTGCGCAGCAGCGCGGCGTGCGGCAGCTCGCGGTGCGGGGCCAGCACGGTCTCCACCGAACCGCCGGAGCGCAGCCGGCCGACCACCTCGGGCAGCACCTCGGCAGACAGCCGGTCGAGGGCGGCCCGGTCGGCCTCCGCCTGTCGGGCGTGCTCGCGCAGCTCCTCGGCCTCGACCCGAAAGGCCGCCAATTCTGCCTCAGCGGCGCGGAGTTCGGCGTGCGCCGCGTCGGCCTCRGCCCGGGTGGTGGCCAGCACCGCCCGCAGCTCGGCGGCGGCGTAGTGCGCGGCGCTCAACTCGGCGTGCAGGGTGGCTGCGTGGCCGGTGGTCGCGGCCAACTCGGCGCGGGCGGCGTCGAGTTCCTCGGCGCTCCGGCGGGCCCGGTCGAGCTGGCGGCAGGCCAGCACGAGCAGCCCGCACCAGAGCAGCAGCGCCCCGCCGACGGTGCCGGCCACGGCCGACTGCTGTGCGGTCGGGGCCAGCGCGACCGCGGCCGCGCCACCGCCGGCTCCGACCAGCAGGCCGACGGCGGCCCACCAGGCGGTGCTGCCGTACGGACGGCGGGGGGCCGCGCCTCGGTCGGGGCGCGTGCGAGCTCTCATCAGTCTGATCCTCGGGGGCGGAGGGCTGCGGGAGGCGGACGACGGCGCACCACCCGTCACGCTCTGGGTGGTTGATCAGTACACGCGGTCAGCAGATCATATCTATTCACCTCTTGTACTCAACCCCACATCTGACGCCCTGTCCGACTTTCGGACACCGTCCGTGACGACGCAACAGACGGTGCCCGAACGACAGTTGTCAGCGGCCCGACAGCGCCTCCAGCTCCCGCCGGAGACCGTCCGGAGCGATCCCCTGCTCCGTGATCAGCGTCACCGCCGGCCCCTCGCCCGCACGGAGCAGACCGAGCAGCAGATGCCGGACGCCGATCTCCTTCTCCTTCAGCCGCAGCGCCTCCCGCAGCGAGAGCTCCAGCACCTTCTTGGCGCCCGGCGTGAACGGCCGGTGGTCGCCCTTGAACCAGCCGCGCCGGCGCGGCTCCTCGCGCGCCCCGGCCAGCGCCCCCTCGCCGAACTCGGCCTCCACCGCTGCCCGGACGGCGTCCAGATCCACCCCGATCGAGGCCAGCGCCTCCGCATCACTCCCCGGCCCGGGCCCGAGCCGCCGGGCCAGTCCGGCCCGGGCGGTCGCGTGATCCAGCCCCTTCGTCACCAGCAGTGCCGCCGCCGGGTCGGACGGATCGGCCAGCACCCCGAGCAGCAGGTGCTCGGTGCCGATCCAGTCGTGCTTCAACTCCCGTGCCTCGACCTGGGCCTGCACGACCACCTGCCGCGCCGCCACCGTGAACCGCTCGAACATCCCTCAGCCTCCGTCCCGCTTGGCGTGCTTCTTGTGTACGGCCTGCCTGCTGACGCCCAGACAGACCGCGATGTCCTGCCAGGACCAGCCCTGGCCGCGTGCGTTCCCGACCTGGAGGTCCTCCAGTCGGTCCGCCAGGTCGCGCAGGGCGCGGACGGCGCGCAGGCCGACCGCCGGGTCACGACTGCTCGCGGCTGCCGCGAGCTGTTTGGTGTCGCTCATAGCGTCAACATAGGTTGACATCTCCAGCTTGTCAACCAAAGTTGACGCTCGGCGGCACCCGCTACGGTCGTGCCATGACCACCACGCCCACCGAGACCGGCGCCGGAGCCCTGCTACGCGACTGGCGGGAGCGGCGCGGCCTCAGCCAGCTCCAACTCGCCCTGGGCGCCGACTCCTCGGCCCGGCACATCAGCTTCATCGAGACCGGCAGGGCCCGCCCCGGCCAGGACCTGCTGCTCCGGCTCACCGAACACCTGGACGTCCCGGTCCGCGAGCGCAACTCCCTGCTGCTGGCCGCCGGTTACGCCCCGCACTACGCCGAGACCCCGCTGGACGACCCCTCGCTGGACGCCCTGCGCTCCGGCATGGAACAGCTGCTCGCTGCCCACGAGCCCTACCCCGCGCTGATCGTCGACGGCACCTACCGCGTACTCGCCGCCAACCGTGGTATCGCCCTGCTGCTCGACGACGTCGACCCCGCCCTGCTCACCCCGCCGATGAACGCCATGCGAATCACCCTGCACCCGCAGGGCCTGGCCCCCCGGATCCGCAACCTGCGGCAGTGGCGGGCCCATCTGCTGGAACAGATGGAGCGCCAGATCGCCCTGGTCCGCTCCGAACCGCTGCGCGCGCTCTACGAGGAGGTCCGCGCCTACCCCGCCCCCGCCGAGGACGAGTCGCAGGACGCCTCCGCCCTGTTCCCGTTCGCCCTCCCGCTCCGGTTCGAACACGGCGGGCGGGTGCTGTCGTTCCTCTCCACCATCTCGACCTTCAACACCCCCATGGACGTGACAGTCTCCGAGCTCGCCATGGAGACCTTCCTCCCGGCCGACCCGGAGACCGCGTCCTACCTGCGCGAGGTGCTGCCGTGACCGTCACGCTCTCGGTGTGCCCACCGCTGACCGACCAGGCCCTCAACGAGCTGTTCACCGCCGCCTGGCCCGAGCACCACCCGACCACCTTCGCGCCGGTACTCGCCCGCAGCCTGGCCTGGATCGCCGCCCACCGGGGCACCCGACTGGTCGGATACGTCAACGTGGCGGGCGACGGCGGGGCGCACGCCTTCATCCTGGACACCACCGTGCACCCCGAGGAGCAACGGCTCGGCCTCGGGGTGCGACTGGTACGGGCCGCAGCCGAGCAGGCCCGCGAACACGGGGCCCACTGGCTGCACGTCGACTACGAACCGCAGCTGGAGTCCTTCTACGCCCGGTGCGGATTCCGGCCGACGGCCGCCGGCCTGCTAGCGCTCTGAGCGCGCCGCCGGACGCAGCGCCCGCCACTGCAGCACCGCGAAGCCCGCGACGGTGGCGGCCTGCATCGGGATCCACACCATCCCGGCGGTGCTCGGCTCGAACCACACCAGCATCGCCACGATGCTCAGCACCGCCCACGCCAGGTTCGCCTCCACCAGCCCCTTCACCACCGGCACCGCCGGCTGCCGCCGGCTCGCCAGGAGCCCCACCCCGGCGCCGAACAGCAGCAGGAACGCCCCGATGTCCAGCAGCACCATCCGGTCGATCCCGAGCAGCTCCCCGAGCGGCCCCGAGAACGCCAGGTAGGCGAGCCCGTTCCCGCCGGTCACCACGGCGTCCAGCGCCAGCACCTTCCGCAGCCAACCCTGCCCGGCGTCGGTCGAACGGACAGCACCGGCAAGCGAGTTCACAGCCATGACGAACAACCTCCGAGTGGTCGGTGGGCCCTCCCGGGGTCCTCCCCGGCGGCCTGCACCCAGCCTGCCGGTCCGCCGCCCCTGGGTCGATTACGTGCCAGGTAATGCAGCCCGAGCAACGAACCACCGCTGTCCGGCCACCGCAACCACCGCTGCTCCCACCCCACTTCGGGCGGCCACAACCCCCGCCCCCGCACCAGCCGCCCGGACGGCAGCCGCAACACTCTCTACCTGCCAGGCGTCACTCATCCGCCCACCGTAGCGCCGCCGGAACCGCACCTCCGACGACCACGTTCTATCTCCCAACAGCCCATTCGGCGAGCCCCGTTGGGAGCAAGAATCGCGATGGAACCCACCACGCCCGAGCAGCAGACCCGGATCGCCGGAGTCGTGACCACCCTGCAGTCCGACCTCTCCCGCGCCGACGCCAAGGCGGGCCTCCTGCTGGCCCTGTCCGGAGCGGCCCTGGTCGCCCTGGCCTCGACCGCCTCCCACCTCCACCCCACGGCCCCCGCCACCATCGCCGCCGTTCTCTGCACCGCAGCCCTGCTCGCCGCAACCGCCCTCCTGCTCCTGGCCGTCCGCCCGAGCCTCCAGGGCAGCGGCTGGACCACCTGGCCCCGCCTGACCAACGATCAGCTCCACGCCCGGCTCGTCGTCGGCTACAAGGTCGACCACCTACGCTTCATGGCGGCCCTGGCCGCCCACAAGTTCCGCCTGATCCGCGCCGCCATCGACTGCCTGCTCGCGTCCCTCGGCCTGCTGGCCCTGACCACTCTCCTGGTCGCCACCGCCTGAGCCGCCCCGCTACTGAGTCGACCAGCACCTTCGCCCCCGCGACTGGTCAGCCATGATGCTCGCTGCCGGATCCATGCGATCGGCGCTCACACGTCCTGATCCGATGGCAGTTGGCGCACACCAGTTCACACTTGGCGATCTCATCCTCAATCTCGGACCACGGCCGACGGTCGGCGACCAACTGTGAGACCGTCGCAACCTTCACGCCACGCACGTGATCCCAGTCGAGCCCCCTGGCCCAGTCGCGCCAATCGCAATCCGTGCACCCCTGGCTTAGCTTGAGCCGATCGTTTCGGTCCTGCAGCTCAATACGCCGCTGCCAGGAGGGTGGTAGCCGCTCCGCCTCGCGGTTCAACGACGGCCGTTGCAACATGGTTCGGGCACGGTGACAACGTGCACACCGCACTGCGCACTTCGCCAGCTCTGCCACCAGCCGGTCCATCGCCACACAGAGTTGAACCAGCCGTGACACAGTGCCGACCTTCTCCGAAGCGTCCAAGTGGTCAGGGTCCAACGCCCGGATATCGCGGTACCCACAGTCGACACACCCACTCTGCTTCCAGTCGTCCAGACGACTTGGAGCCGCCGCCGCGACCTGCTCAGGTCATGGTTGACCCCCAGTCGCGCCCGCCGCGCCTGTTGCCGTTCCAGTGCGATCGCTCTGACCTCGGGCCGCTGCCAGGCTGCTCTGGGCTCCGCGTTCCGAGCTGCACGGGTATCGGGCACCTGCGCCCGTCGGCGCGCGGCACTCTTGCACTCACTGTGCAAGCCGCTCGGCCTGCCGGCGTTTCGCTGGAACTCCGAGGCCGGATGCTCGACTTGGCATGCCGGACACCAGATCAGCGTTTCAGCAGTGATGTCTACGGCCGGCGGCTGCCGAGGGCCACGGGTGCGGGAGCCGCTCGTCATGGTGCTATTCAACCGGTCAGGTCCGACAGTCCTGCCGCGCCGTAGCGCTCGCGGAAGATGTTGCGGTCCGGGGCGCGGCGGCCCGGGTGAGGGCGGTACTCCGCCGGGTGGCCGAGCGAGACCAGCAGGGCGATGGCGAGGTCGTCGCGGTCGCCGATACCGATCGCCTGCTTCACCTGCGCCTCGTCCCAGCCGTTCATCGGCGAGGTGGCCAGGCCGAGTTCGGTGGCGGCAAGCATCAGGAAGGAGGCCGCGATCATCGCGTCCTTGACCGCGTACTCGCGGAGCAGCCCTCGCTTCTCCAGGCCCTCCTGAAACACCGTCGACTCGGCGGAGAACCCGGCGATGAACTCGTCGCTCCACGCACCGTTGCGGCGCGCCTGGTCGTAGACATCCACGCGATCCTCGCGCCAGGCCTGCGGCTCCGCGACGAAGACCAGGACGACCGGGGCCTCCTGCGGCTGGGGCTGACCTCCGGTGGCGCGGGCCAGCCGGGCGCGGCCCTCGGCGTCCGCCACCACGACGATCGAACGGTCCTGCAGGTTCCAGCTGGTGGGCGCCTCGACGGCGAGGGCCAGCAGCGAGGTGAGGGTCTCCGCCGGGATCGGGTCGGGCCGGTAGTGGCGGATCGTACGGCGGGTGCGGATGGCGTCTGCGACCGAAAGTGTCATGCCGCTAACTATTGGGGAGTGACTCTCCATCAGGAAGAGAGCACTTAAAAGTGCGTTACTCTCCCCGGACATGAAGACCGTAGTGGAATCCTCCGGCCTGCCGGCCGACGTCTACTCCGCAAAGTGCCCGACCCGCCAGGTACTTGACCACATCTCCGGCAAGTGGACGATCCTGGTCGTGGACGCGCTGCTCCAAGGCACCATGCGCTACACCGACCTGAGCCGACGCATCGAAGGCGTCTCGCAGAAGATGCTCACCCAGACCCTGCGCGCCCTGGAGGCCGACGGCTTCGTCACCCGCACCGTCTACCCGACCATCCCACCCCGGGTCGAGTACGACCTGACCGAGCTCGGCCGCAGCCTGGCCGGGCCGATCACCGCACTCCGACAGTGGACCGAGACCCACATCAACGAGATCGAACGGGCTCGTCGGCACTCACACGCTTAAGGTCATCACGAAGGACCACACACGCTCCAACACGGTGGCCGGTGCGGAGAACGACGGTGGGAGCGGTCTGTGGTGGGAGGCGGACCCGGCACTCGCCAAGCGGTTCCGCCGGAGCGCCGAATCCTGACGCTCCCGGTCCTGACTCGCGGCGGGTGAGCTGCAACTCACGGGCACGGCGAAGGGGMCCGGCCGACGGCCGGYCCCCTTCGTGCGCTACTGCTCAGCTACCCGCGTGGGGTCAGCTGCAGCCGCTGGTGGAGCCGCAGCCCTCGCAGAGGTAGCAGCTGCCCGCACGGCGCATCTTGGTGCCGCAGGAGAAGCAGAGCGGGGCGTCGGCGTTGAGGCCGAGCTGAATCTCCATCAGTTCGGTGGAGTTGTGCGCCTGGGCCGGCGCGGCGGCCTTGGGGGCCACCGGGACGGGAACCGGCGTGGCGATCGGGGCGGACTGGGCCAGTGACTCGACGCCCAGGTCCTCGGCCTCGATCGGCTCGTAGGAGCCGGTGTCCAGGTGGCGCTGACGCTCCTCGACCGAGTGGATGCCGAGCGCCGAGCGGGTCTCGAAGGGCAGGAAGTCCAGCGCCAGGCGGCGGAAGATGTAGTCGACGATCGACTGCGCCATCCGCACGTCCGGGTCGTCGGTCAGACCGGCCGGCTCGAAGCGCATGTTGGTGAACTTCGAGACGTACGTCTCCAGCGGGACGCCGTACTGCATGCCGACCGAGACGGCGATCGAGAAGGCGTCCATCATGCCCGCGAGGGTGGAACCCTGCTTGGACATCTTCAGGAAGACCTCGCCGAGACCGTCGTCCGGGTAGGAGTTGGCGGTCATGTAGCCCTCGGCGCCGCCCACCGTGAAGGAGGTGGTGATGCCGGGGCGGCCCTTCGGGAGGCGCTTGCGGACCGGGCGGTACTCGACCACGGGGGCGGGAGCGGCCGCGGCCTTCTCCTCCTCCTTGGTCTTCTTCGCCGAGAGCGGCTGACCGACCTTCGAGTTCTCGCGGTAGATGGCGAGCGCCTTGACGCCGAGCTTCCACGCCTCGAAGTAGATCTCCTCGACCTCTTCGATGGTGGCCACGGACGGCATGTTGACCGTCTTGGAGATGGCCCCCGAGATCCACGGCTGGATCGCCGCCATCATCCGCACGTGCCCCATCGCGGAGATGACCCGCTCGCCCATCGCGCAGTCGAAGACCGAGTAGTGCGCGGGCTTCAGACCGGGCGCGTCCACCACGTTGCCGTGCTCGGCGATGTGGGCGACGACCGCCTCGACCTGCTCCTGCTGGTAGCCGAGGCGCTTGAGGGCGCGCGGCACGGTGTTGTTGACGATCTGCATCGAGCCGCCGCCGACCAGCTTCTTGAACTTGACGAGGGCGAGGTCGGGCTCGACGCCGGTGGTGTCGCAGTCCATCATCAGGCCGATGGTGCCGGTCGGGGCGAGCACCGAGGCCTGCGCGTTGCGGAAACCGTTCTGCGCACCGAGGGTCAGCACCTCGGCCCAGGTGGAGGTGGCCGCGGCCCAGATCGGGGCGTCCAGGTCGTCGTACGAGACCGCGACGGCGTTGGCGTCCGCGTGCTGCTGCATGACCCGCTGGTGCGGGGCGGCATTGCGGGCGTAGCCGTCGTACGGGCCGACCACACCGGCGAGTTCGGCGCCACGGCGGTAGGCGGTGCCGGTCATCAGCGAGGTGATGGAGCCGGCCAGCGCGCGGCCGCCCTCGGAGTCGTACGCGTGGCCGGTGGCCATCAGCAGGGCGCCGAGGTTGGCGTAGCCGATGCCGAGCTGGCGGTAGGCGCGGGTGGTCTCGCCGATCTTCTCGGTCGGGAAGTCGGCGAAGCAGATCGAGATGTCCATCGCGGTGATGACCAGCTCGACCACCTTGGCGAAGCGCTCGGCGTCGAACGAGTCGTCGTCGCGGAGGAACTTCATCAGGTTCAGCGAGGCGAGGTTGCAGCTGGAGTTGTCCAGGTGCATGTACTCGGAGCACGGGTTGGACGCGTTGATCCGGCCCGACTCCGGGCAGGTGTGCCAGTGGTTGATGGTGTCGTCGTACTGGATGCCCGGGTCGGCGCAGGCCCAGGCCGCCTCGGCCATCTTGCGGAACAGCTTCTTCGCGTCGATGGTCTCGATGACCTCGCCGGTCATCCGGGCCCGCAGACCGAACTCGGTGCCGTTCTCGACCGCCGTCATGAACTCGTCGGAGACCCGGACCGAGTTGTTGGCGTTCTGGTACTGGACCGAGGTGATGTCGTCGCCACCGAGGTCCATGTCGAAGCCCGCGTCGCGGAGGGCGCGGATCTTCTCCTCCTCCTTGACCTTGGTCTCGATGAAGGCCTCGACGTCCGGGTGGTCCACGTCCAGCACGACCATCTTGGCCGCGCGGCGGGTGGCGCCACCGGACTTGATGGTGCCGGCCGAGGCGTCGGCGCCGCGCATGAAGGAGACCGGGCCGCTGGCGTTGCCGCCGGAGGAGAGCAGCTCCTTGGAGGAGCGGATCCGGGAGAGGTTGAGGCCGGCGCCGGAGCCGCCCTTGAAGATCATCCCCTCTTCCTTGTACCAGTCCAGGATCGAGTCCATCGAGTCGTCGACGGCCAGGATGAAGCAGGCGGAGACCTGCTGCGGCTGCTTGGTACCAACGTTGAACCAGACCGGCGAGTTGAAGCTGAAGACCTGGTGGAGCAGGGCGTAGGTCAGCTCGTGCTCGAAGACCTCGGCGTCGTCCGCGGTGGCGAAGTAACCGTTCTTCTCGCCGGCGGCGCGGTAGGTCAGCACCACCCGGTCGATGATCTGCTTGAGGCTCCACTCGCGCTGCGGGGTGCCCACCGCGCCGCGGAAGTACTTCGAGGTGACGATGTTGACCGCGTTCACCGACCAGGAGTCGGGGAACTCGACGCCGCGCTGCTCGAAGTTGATCGAGCCGTCACGCCAGTTGGTCATCACGACATCGCGGCGTTCCCAGCTGACCTGGTCGTAGGGGTGCACGCCCGCAGTGGTGTGGATGCGCTCGATCCGGAGGCCGCCCTTGGGAGCCTTGCCGGCCCCCTTGGCAGCCTTCGACCCGCGTGCAGACCCGCTCGTGGTGTCGGTCACTTCTCGCTTCTCCTCTTGCGCAAATCCCTCAATATCCCAGTATGCGTGGGCACCGAAGGCGGACGACAGTGTTCAGCGGGCCGTTTTCGGGCACGCCGGACCGCCCCGGACGACTGGCACGGGCCGGTCGGTCAGGTAGCGGTGGAGAGGACGGCGACAGCGTCCTCGGTGGGGAGAGGACGCTCACCGCGGAGTTCCGCGATGGCGGCCTCGAAGTCTTCGAGATCGTCGAAGGCGCGGTACACCGAGGCGAACCTCAGGTACGCGACCAGATCCAGTTCCTTGAGTGGGCCGAGTATGGCCAGACCCACGTCGTGTGTCGAGAGCTCTGCGCTACCGGAAGCCCGGACGCACTCCTCGACCCGCTGGCCGAGCTGGGCGAGGGCGTCCTCGGTGACCGGGCGACCCTGACAGGCCTTGCGGACTCCGCTGATCACCTTCGACCGGGAGAACGGCTCGGTCACGCCGCTGCGCTTGATGACCATCAGAGTGGCGGTCTCGACCGTGGTGAATCGACGGCCGCAGTCGGGGCACTGGCGGCGGCGACGGATCGAACTTCCGTCGTCGCTGGCCCGGGAGTCGACCACGCGGCTGTCCGGGTGCCGACAGAAGGGGCAGTGCACCGGGGGACTCCCTCTCTGACAACATCGCAACGGACTCGCACACTCTACACGGACCACTAGGGGTGGGCCCACCGGAGAACCTAGGCCCCTACATGTAGTGGTGTGGAGCCGACGCGCCGCTACCGGGTGAAATTTCTCCGAGCCGTGAAATAGACTGCGCAAGTCGAACACTTAAGCGATGTACACCCAGAGTCTTGATCGAGTCAGCCCGACTCGAATAAATTCACTCGAACGTGTGTTTGGCGCAACCTTTCGATAGGGGCACCAGTTGAGCTGGGCAAAGGGAGACCTGTCGGAAGGACCGCCGTGAACACCGTCGAAGCCAAGACCTCCATCCCGGTGCAGGAGCGCCCCGCGCGCACCGCTGAGCAGGAGAGCGTGGACCCCACCATGAGCCGGAGCCAGCCCATCGAGCACTCCGCCGCCCAGGACGACGTCCTCGGCCAGCCGACCCCGACCCGCTCCATGGCGGGGCGGCCGCCGGGCATCCGCACCGACGAGGCCGGGCTGACGGAGCGCCAGCGCCGGGTCATCGAGGTCATCAGGGACTCGGTGCAGCGCCGGGGTTACCCGCCGTCGATGCGGGAGATCGGCCAGGCCGTCGGCCTCAGCTCGACCTCCTCGGTCGCGCACCAGCTGATGGCGCTGGAGCGCAAGGGCTTCCTGCGGCGCGACCCGCACCGCCCGCGCGCCTACGAGGTGCGCGGCGTCGAGGTGGCCCGTCCGAACACCGCCGAGGCGGCCGGGCGGCCCTCCACCTCGTACGTGCCGCTGGTCGGCCGGATCGCCGCCGGTGGTCCGATCCTGGCCGAGCAGACGGTCGAGGACGTCTTCCCGCTGCCCCGTCAGCTGGTCGGCGAGGGCGAGCTGTTCGCGCTCACCGTGCGCGGTGACTCGATGATCGAGGCCGCCATCTGTGACGGCGACTGGGTCACCGTCCGCCGCCAGCCGGTGGCCGAGAACGGCGACATCGTGGCCGCGATGATCGAGGGCGAGGCCACCGTCAAGCGGCTCAAGCGCGAGGACGGCAAGATCTGGCTGATGCCGCACAACCCGGCCTACGACCCGATCCCGGGCGACAACGCGACCATCCTGGGCAAGGTCGTCGCGGTGCTCCGCCGCCTCTGACGCACCGTACGGACAACTGGGAAAGGGCCACCCCGAGGGGTGGCCCTTTCCCATTGACGGCGCCTCAGCCGCGCTTGGGCACCGGGCGGACCGGCGCCGCCGAGGCGTCGATCGCGGCCAGCGAGCGGCGCACCTGGTTACGGTCGTCGGTGTACCAGAAGTCCGGCATCGAGGACTTGAAGAAGCTGCCGTACCGCTTGGTCGCCACCCGGGGGTCGAGCACCGCGACCACTCCCCGGTCCTCGGCCGCGCGGACCAGCCGGCCGGCGCCCTGGGCCATCAGCAGCGCGGCATGGGTGGCCGCGACCGCCATGAAGCCGTTGCCGCCGCGCTCCTCGACGTCCTTCTGACGGGCGCTCATCAGCGGGTCGTCCGGGCGCGGGAACGGGATCCTGTCCATCACCACCAGCTGGCAGGCCGAGCCGGGGACGTCCACGCCCTGCCAGAGCGACAGCGTGCCGAACAGACAGGTACCGGCGTCCGAGGCGAACTCCCGGATCAGCTCGCCCAGGGTGTCCTCGCCCTGCAGCAGGATCTTGTGGTCCAGCCGCTCGCGGAGCGCCTCGGCGGCCGCCTTCGCCCCGCGCATCGAGGAGAACAGGCCCAGCGTGCGGCCGCCGGCCGCGCCGATCAGCTCGGTGAGCTCGTCCAGCATCTCCGGGCGCTCCGGGTCCCGGCCGGGGTCGGGCAGGTGCCGGGCGACGTAGAGGATGCCCTGCTTGGGGTAGGCGAACGGCGAGCCGACGTCGATGCCGCGCCAGTACGGCGGGGTGTCCTCGTTCTGGACCAGCTCGGGCTCGTCGGGCTTGCGCTCGTCCGGCAGCCGCCCGTCCCCGGGCAGGCCGACCGAGGCGGCCACGCCGTTGAAGTCGCCGCCGAGCTTGAGGGTGGCGGAGGTGAGCACCACCGAGCGCTCGTTGTAGAGCTTCTCCCTGAGCAGGCCCGAGACGTTCAGCGGGGCGACCCGGAGCGAGGCGGTGCCGGGGCCGAAGCGGTCGCTGCGCTCGATCCAGATCACGTCGTACGCGGACTCGGTGAGCAGCCGGTCGGCGGTCTCGTGCAGCGACTCGACCGAGGCCATCGCCTGCTTGCGGGCCGCGTCCTCGTCGGTGAGCGCCTTGTCCCTGGTCTCGCCGAGCGAGGTGATGACCAGTCGGGCGGCGTCCCGGATCGCGGTGACCGCGTAGGCCAGGTACTCGGGCAGCTCGCCCTCGACCCGGCCGGGCTGGGCGGTCTCCATCAGGCCGTGGTAGTTCTCCGCGGCGGCCTGGAGGGCGTCCACCGACTTCTCGTTCGCCAGCCGGGCCGCGCGCTTGACCGCCCGGTTGACCGCCCCGACGGTGAGCTCGGCGGTGGCGGCGCCGGTCACCCGGTTCACCAGCTCGTGGGCCTCGTCGACGATCAGCAGGCCGTGGTCGGGCAGCACCGGGGTGCCCTCGATGGCGTCGATCGCCAGCATCGCGTGGTTGGTCACCACCACGTCGGCCAGCTTGGCCCGCTCGCGGGCCGCCTCGGCGAAGCACTCCTGCCCGTAGGTGCACTTGGCTGCGCCCAGGCACTCCCGGGAGGTGACCGAGAGCTGGGCCCAGGCCTTGTCGGAGACGCCCGGCGAGAGGTCGTCCCGGTCGCCGGTCTCGGTCTCGTCGGCCCACTCGCGGAGCCGGATCACGTCCTGGCCGAGCTTGCCGGTCGGGCCGCCGAGCGCGTCCACCGGGTCGAACAGGCCCTCGCCCTCGTCGCTCGGGGTGCCCTCGTGGGCGCGGTGCAGGCAGAGGTAGTTGGACCGGCCCTTGAGCATCGCGAACTGCGGGCGGCGGCGCAGCACCGGGTGCAGCGCGTCCACCGTCCGGGGCAAGTCCCGCTCCACCAGCTGGCGTTGCAGCGCGAGGGTGGCGGTGGCCACCACCACCCGGTCCCCGTGCGCGAGCGCGGGGACCAGGTAGGCGAGGGACTTTCCGGTGCCGGTGCCGGCCTGGACCAGCAGGTGCTCGCCGCTGCCGACCGCGTCGGCGACGGCTTCGGCCATCGCGACCTGGCCGGGGCGCTCGACGCCCCCGACGGCCGTCACGGCGGCGTGCAGCAGCTCGGGGAGCGCGGCGCGGGAGACAGGTGCCGGGGCCTCGGCGGTGCCGGGCAGGGCCTGGGGTGCGGAGTCGTTCGTCATGGCCCGCCCAGCCTACGACGTGGGGGTGACAATCCGGCTCTGTTGCGGTGGCAGCCCGGTCGTCCCGCCGTAGTGCAGCGGGTTGTCCACCTCACCGTGCACGGCGGCGTGCGGGCGGTGCGGGCGGTCCCGGTAGCCGTCCAGCAGCAGCCGGTTGCGGTTCAGGCAGAGCCGGTCGATCTGTGGAGTGAAGAGGTCGAAGAGCTTGAAGCGCTCGCCGAGCTCGGGGAAGCGCCGCTGGTAGGCGGTGATCCGCTCGCGCAGCAGCTCCCAGAACTCGGCCTCGGAGACCCCGAGCTGGGCGTCGAAGAGCGGGGCCAGGTAGCGGAAGACCCCGACGAACAGACCGGAGTGCAGGAACTGGCAGAGGTACTCGGGCGGCTCGCGCAGCAGCACCTCGCTCACCTCGGCCGGGAGGCCGTCGAGTTCGGGCAGGTCGCGGTCGCTGATGTTGACGTCGTCGACGAAGTCCTTGACCGCGAGCCGGGCGGGCGCGTCGTGCTGGTCGAAGACCACGATGGCGTTCTCGCCGTGCGGGGAGAAGACCGTGCCGTACCGGTAGAGGAAGTGCAGCAGCGGCGGCAGCATCACCGCGAACAGCCGGCGCAGCCAGTCCCGGGCGGGCAGGCCGGAGCGGCCGACCAGCTCGGCGACCAGCGCACGGCCGTCCGAGCCGACCTGGAGCAGCGCGGCCAGGGTACGGGCCCGCTCGTGCGGGGCGAGGTACCGGCCGAGCGGTTCACGCCAGATCGCGCCGAGCAACTCCTTGTACTGGTACGGGACTTCCGGCAGGTCCCGGTAGAGCGGGTGGTCGACGGTGACCGAGGCGATCTCGCCGAGCAGGATCACCCGGCACTCGTCGCGCAGGAACGGGTCGCCGTCCCGCAGGCCGTGGATCCAGGCGGTGACGGCGGGGGCGGCCAGCGTGCGTTCGGTCGGCAGGCCGCGCCAGACCAGGGTGTTGAGCACCGAGAGCGGCAGTTTGACGGTGCAGCGCTCGGGCCTGCTGAGGTTGAAGAAGCTGCGGACGGACTGCTGCGGCAGCCGCAGATCGCCGTCGCTGGGCAGCGGGACGATCTCGCCGGAGGCGATCCAGGGGGCGAACAGCGGCAGGATCACCTCGTCCCACTGCCAGGGGTGCACCGGCAGCAGCAGGTAGTCCGCCCCCACTCCGGCCCGGAACTCCGGGCTCAACTCCTGTTCATAGAGATCCGGTTGGCCCCGGAACTCGGCCAGCCGCCGGTGCACCGCGAGCCACGGCAGCCGCTGCGGGCTGCGGGCCTCGGGGGCCCAGATGGCCAGGTCGCGGGCCGACAGGCCGAGCCGGCCCTTGTTCGGGACGATCCACGGGTGCCCGGTCTGCCGTCCCTCCAGGGCGACGTGGTCCAGGTCGGCCAGCTCGGCGGCGGTCAGTTCGGTGGCCAGCTGGCGGGCGTCGGCGAGCAGCGTGGCGGTCAGCTCGCGGATCAGGTGGCCCAGGGTGTCGCCGGGCAGCCCGAGCACCTCCCGGGCCAGCTGGAGCAGCCGCAGCGGGTCCCCGTCGGGGTCGGCCTGGCAGTCCACCGAGTCCGGGTCGACCTGCCAACTCCCGTACGCGCCACGGCGGGCGGTGAACCGGTAGACCGCGTCCGGCAGGTCGAGCCGGTAGCCGGCGCCGTCCGGCACCGGGGTGAGCAGCTGCTCGTAGGCGAACTCGCCGAGCATCTTGGCGAGCATCGCCCGGCGGGCCCGCCGCCAGTGCGCGGCCGTGAGCTGGGGTGGCAGGTGGAGCTCGGCGGGAGGCTGCGGCACGGTGGCCCTCCGGAGGAGTTCAGCGGGTGACTGGGGTGGCACGGGTGCCCTCCTGCGGGCGCGGGAAGGCGGGAGCGGTGGGGGCAGGCGGGGCGAAGCTGGTCCAGGCCGTCCGGCTGGGCAGCCGGTGGACGGTCCGGCCGGTCACCGCGTTGAGGATCACGGCGGCCCGGTGGGCGCCGAGCCCGAGATCGGGGGTGCCGACGCCGTGCGTGTGCAGTTCGGCGTTCTGCACGTACAGGCCGCCGGTCAGTTCGGGCCTGGTGGCCACCCGGTGGTCCAGGCCGACCCGGAACCGGCCCTGCTCGTCCCAGTCGACCAGCTCGGCGACCGGGTCGAGCAGGGCCGGGCGGACCGCCCGGTAGCCGGTGGCCAGCACCACGGCGTCGGTACGGACCACCTGCTCGACGCCCGAGTCGACCTGGCGGCAGGCGAGTTCGAAGCCGCCGCACGGCCCGGCCAGCGCCTCGGTGACGGCGGTGCCGGGCCGGATCTCCACCGGGTCGGCATCCATCGGCCGGCCGATGGTCCGCTCGTACAGCAGGTCGTGGATCTCGGCCAGCGTCTCGGCGCTGGCCGCCTTGTGCAGCTGCCACTGCTCCCGCACCAGCCGGTCCCGGACGGCGGGGGGCAGGCCGTGGAAGTGGCGGGTGTAGTCGGGGGTGAAGTGCTCCAGCCCGAGCTTTGAGTACTCCATCGGGGCCAGCGCCCTGGTCCTGGTCAGCCAGCGCAGCCGGGTGCCGTCGTCACCCCGGTTGCGCAGCAGGTCGAGGAAGATCTCGGCGCCGGACTGCCCGGAGCCGACCACGGTGATGTCCCTGGCCCGGTCCAGGCTCGCCCTGCGGTCCAGGTACTCGGCGGAGTGCCAGACCTGCGGGTGGCCGCGCAGCGCGGCGAACGCCTCCGGCAGCACGGGAGCCGTGCCGACGCCGAGCACCACGTTCCGCGCCCAGACCTCGGTGCCGCCGGCCAGCGCGCGGAACAGCCGGTGCCCGGGGTGCCAGTGCAGCTCGGTCACGGCGGCCCCGAACCGGCAGTTGACCAGCCGTTCGGCCGCCCAGCGGCAGTAGTGGTCGTACTCCCGGCGGGCCAGCTGGAAGCGCTCGGCGAAGTAGAACGGGAACAGCCGGTCCTGGTCCCGCAGGTAGTTCAGGAAGGACCACGGGTTGGTCGGGTCGACCAGCGAGACCAGGTCGGCCAGGAACGGCACCTGCATCCGGGCCCCGTCCACCAGCATCCCCGGGTGCCAGCGGAACTCCGGCCTGGCCTCGCAGAACAGCGAGTCGAGCCCGCTGACCCGGTCGGCCAGCGCCGCCAGGGACAGGTTGAACGGGCCGAGGCCGACGCCCAGCAGGTCGTACGCCTCGGGCTGATCGTCGGACGGCTCGGGCTGCGGATTGTCCATTTCGTCCTAGCGTTCGCGTTGACGGGTTCATTGTTGACGCAGCATCAGGGCGGCCCGTTTCTCGGGCAGCTCCAGCTCGGCCACCAGGTCGAACCCGGCCCGCCGGAAGGCCCGCAGCGACGGGGTGTTGCGCAGGTCTGGCTCGGCGACCAGCCGCTCGCAGTCGGGCTCGGTCAGCAGCCGGTCGGCCAGCGCGGTCAGCAGCACGGTGCCGAGCCCCCGGCCGCGGTGGCCGGGCGGGCCGAGCAGCAGGTGCAGCCCGAGGTCGCCCTGCCCGGCGGGGTAGTACCCGGCGAGCCGGTCCGCGTCGGCCCGGTAGAGCTCCCAGTAGCTCATCGGGATGCCGTCCAGCAGCCCGAGCAGCGGGCAGCTGGGGCTGTCGGGTCCGAGCTGCGGGGCGATGTGCCGTTCGGTGGTCTCCGGGGGCCCGGCCAGCTCCCAGTACGCCGCCACCGCCGGGTCGTTCATCCACTCGGCCAGCAGCGGGAGGTCGGTGGCGAGGTCGACCTCCCGGAGCTCGAACTCGCCTGCGGAGGTCCTCACCGGACCGCCAGCGGGTTGGGGATGTCCACGTAGACGGACTGGGTGGCGACCGGGCCGACCAGCTCGTCCATGCAGTTCAGCCGGGTCAGCAGGTTGGCCTTGCAGTGCAGTTCGGGGCTGTCCAGCAGCAGGGCGGGCAGCCCGGAGCCGGTGGTGGCGGCCGGCCGGCTGCCGAGGAATCCGCGCAGGGCGGCCAGCAGGACGCTCTCGTCGGCCAGCCGCTGGGAGCCGAAGGCGCCGATCAGGCCGAGCACGTGGTTGATGCCGAGGTAGTAGGCGAAGTGCTTGTCGATCACCCGGTCCGCGACGAAGGTGTCACTGGCCTGACCGACACCTGGCAGCCGGGCGTCCAGCCGGTCAGCGAACGAACTGCGGAAGTAGTAGCCCTGGTTGTCCCGGTACCGGCCGCCGACCGGCCAGCCCGCCTCGTCCAGCAGGACCAGGCTGTTCTGCTGGTGCGCCTCCAGGGCGATCCCGGCCCGGCCGTCCAGCCAGAGCACCGGGAGCACCACGGCGTCCAGGTAGCGCAGGAACCACTCGGTCGCGACGGTGTGCACCGGGCGCCCGCACTGCTCGGCGAGCCTCCGGACGGTCCGGCCGAGCAGCGAGTCGACCCGCTCGCCGAACGGCTGCTCGGCGACCAGGCCCGCCACGCAGAACGCGCGTTCGCGCAGGCCGAACGGCTGCTGGCGGAGCACGGTGTCCAGGCCGTTCGGGTCGGCGCCGCCGGGCAGGTCGACGCCGATCCAGGCCGGATCGCGGACGATGTCGAAGCCGGGGTGGGCGGCCCGCCACTCGGCGCTCAGCCCGGCCTCCAGCAGCCGGTGCACCTCCAGGCCCCGGTGCAGCTCCTTGCGCAGGTTCTCCCGGCGGGAGTTGGTGATCCGCAGGCCGAGCGAGAGCTTGAGCATCCACGGCGTGCCGGGGCGGCAGACGGTCCGTACCGAGGAGGTCGGGTGCCACTCCTCGCCGTGCTCGCCCAGGTCGTGCAACGCGCCGTCCGCCAGCAGCCCGGCCACCTCGGGGCGCAGGGCCAGCTCGCGGGCCTGCCAGGGGTGCAGCGGGAGTGCGGCGGTGCCGGGGGGCAGCGCGACCCGGTCGCCGAGCAGCCGGGCGGTGAGCTGCTCGGCCGGGACGCCGACCGCCGAGCCGGAGGCCAGCAGGTCCCGGTCGACGGCGTACCAGTGCAGCCGGAAGGACCCGTGCAGTTCGGGCGAGTACGCGGCGCTCTGCGCCGGGCCGAGGCCGTCGCGGCTCTTCGGGGTGGGGTGCAGCGGGTGGCCCAGCAGCAGGGCCTGCTCCCCCGCCAGGAAGGGCCAGTCGGGGCCGGCGGCGGTCCGGCGACGCTCCAGCACCTCGGCGGTGCGCAGCACCGAGTCGGCCACCCGGGCGGCCAGGTCGGTCAGTTGACCGGCCTCGGGCCGTTCGGCGGTGGCGCCCGCGACCAGGGTGGCCACCGTCACCACGTCCACCGGCAGCCCGGCCAGGGTGACCTCGCCGAACCGGTGCCAGCCGGTCGGCGACCAGTACCGGACCACCGCGGTCAGCTCGACCGCACCGCCGAGCACCGGCACCCGGAGCGTCCCGTCCGGTCCTGGCCGGGCCCCGGTCTCCCGGGCCCAGCAGCGCAGCAGGCTCTCCACCCCGGCCTGTTCGGCGGCCACCGCCGGGTCGGCGTCGAGCAGTCTGTCCTGGGGCTGTGGATGGACGACGGGCGGGACTCCAGCGAGGGCGACGGTGCTCAAGGCTGCTCCTTGGGGCGAGCGAGGGTGCGGGCGCCGGGAGTTGGGGGGATGGCCGTGACTCGCGAGACCGAGGGCGCCGACAGGTCAGACAGCCCAAGGGAACTGGCCACTGACGGGTGATCACAAGATCAGCTCACTCGTTGTGGTGAATCCCTGCGGATCACTCACCCGTTGGAGTGGTCCGCTCCGGATCGACACGGGCACCGCAGGCGGACCGGGCCGCCCGTCGGTGGAAGAATCGGCGTTCGACACAGGGGGGCTGGGAGTCATGCGGTCGATATCCAGAAGCACGGCGGCGGTACTGCTCGGGCTGGTGCTGCTGACCGGGTGCAGCGACGCACCGCCGGAGGACTGGCGGCTGCCGACCGCCGTACCGACCCAGTGGCGGGGCGAACTGGCCCAACGCTGGCAGGAGTTGAAGACCTGGCGGGACGAGGACTGGGACCGCTGGGCCAAGCAGCACCTGTTCGAGAACCCGGTGGTCCGGGACCTCTGGGGTCCGGAACGGATGGTCGACGCCCCACCGCAGCAGCCGGTCCCGGCGCCGTCCCCCACCGCCGCTCCCCCCGAGGTGGAGCCTGGCCCGGTGCAGGCCGTCCCGGTGCCCCGGCCGTACACCCGCTACCCGGCCTCCGGGAAGGTGTTCTCCACCGCACCGGGCGGTGGCACCGGCCAGTGCTCCGCCACGGTGGTGGCCGACCCGGCCCACCCGGGGCGGAGCAACCTGGTCTGGACGGCCGGGCACTGCGTGCACGAGGGCAGCGGCGGCGGCTGGTTCAAGAACCTGATCTTCGTACCGGCCTACAACAGCTCCGGCGCGGCCGCCGGGAAGAAGGCCACGCTGGCCGAGGTCGCCCCGCTCGGGCAGTGGTGGGCGGACAACGTGATCAGCTCACCGCAGTGGATCGCCGAGGGCGGCCACAGCGGCAACGCCGCCAACCAGTACGACTTCGCCGTACTCAAGGTGCACAACCCCGACGGCAGCGGCCGCTCGCTGGAGGAGACCGTGGGCACCGCCGTCCCGGTCTGGTTCGACGCCCCGCGCGAGCAGCTCGCCGTCTCGGTCTGGGGCTACCCCTCCGCCAAACCGTTCGACGGCCGCGAACTGTACCGCTGCGACGCCGGCCGCCCGGCCCGGCTGTCCTTCGACGCGACCCGGCCACCGATGCTCTCGGCCGGCTGCACCATGACGGCCGGCTCCAGCGGCGGCGGCTGGTTCGCCACCATGCCGGACGGCCGCGAGGCCCTGGTCAGCAACACCTCGATCGGCAACCTGGCCCACACGGCCCTGAACGGCCCGTACCTCGAGGACGTCGCCCGCCAGGCGCTGGACTACTTCTCCCGGAAACCATCAGGGGCTCGGGGAACTGCGACGCCGACCTCGTAAAAGGTCTCTCCCGCGTGCACGGTCAGGCACTTTCGCCTGTGACCCGCACGCCAGATCTCGTCGCAGTTCCCCGAGCCCCTGGACCGTAAATGGCTGAACTCAGCTCTGCGTGACCACCGCGTACTTCTCCAGCTCGGCCGCCAGCTCCGCCGCCACCTTGGCGTGCAGCAGCGTGCCCTCACCCGTGTGCTCGGTGGAGATCGGCTCCCCCTCCGCGTGCACCCGGGAGACCAGGTCGCCACGGGTGTACGGGATCAGCGCCTGCACCTCGATGGCCGGCCGCGGCAGCTCACTGTCGATCAGCTGCAGCAGCTCCTCCATGCCCAGCCCCGAACGGGCCGACACCACGATGGCGTGCGGCTCGCGGCGGAGCAGCCGCTGGAGCACCAGCGGGTCGGCCGCGTCGGCCTTGTTGATCACCACGATCTCCGGCACGTTCTGTGCCTCGACCGAGACGATCACCTCCCGGACGGCGGCCAGCTGGGTCTCCGGCTCGGGGTGCGAACCGTCCACCACGTGCAGGATGAGGTCCGCCTCGGCGACCTCCTCCATGGTCGAACGGAACGCCTCGACCAGGTGGTGCGGCAGGTGCCGGACGAAGCCGACCGTGTCGGCCAGGGTGTAGACCCGGCCGCTCGGGGTCTGCGCCCGGCGGACCGTCGGGTCCAGGGTGGCGAACAGCGAGTTCTCCACCAGGACACCGGCGCCGGTCAGGCGGTTGAGGATCGAGGACTTGCCCGCGTTGGTGTAGCCCGCGATGGCGACCGAGGGGACCTGGTTGCGACGGCGCTCCTGGCGCTTGGTGTCGCGGCCCTTCTTCATGTCGACGATCTCCCGGCGGAGCTTCGCCATCTTCTCGCGGATCCGCCGACGGTCGGTCTCGATCTTGGTCTCACCGGGACCACGGGTGGCCATACCGCCACCGGAGGAACCGGAGCCACCGCCACCCATCTGCCGGGACAGCGAGGCACCCCAGCCACGCAGCCGCGGCAGCATGTACTGCATCTGCGCGAGCGAGACCTGCGCCTTGCCCTCCCGGGACTTGGCGTGCTGGGCGAAGATGTCGAGGATCAGGGCCGTCCGGTCGACCACCTTGACCTTGACCACGTCCTCCAGCTGGATCAGCTGACCCGGGGTCAGCTCACCGTCGCAGACCACGGTGTCGGCGCCGGTGGAGGCGACGATGTCGCGCAGCTCCCGCGCCTTGCCGGAGCCGATGTAGGTCGCGGGGTCGGGCTTGTCGCGGCGCTGGATCACGCCGTCGAGCACCTCGGAGCCAGCGGTCTCGGCGAGGGCGGCGAGCTCGGCCATCGAGTTCTCCGCCTCCTCGACCGTGCCGTCGGTCCAGACACCGACGAGCACCACGCGCTCCAGGCGGAGCTGGCGGTACTCGACCTCGGTGACGTCCTGCAGTTCGGTGGAGAGACCGGCGACCCGGCGCAGCGCGGCGCGCTCGCTCCGGTCGTACTGCTCCCCGTCATATCGGTCGAAGGCCTCGTCGTTCGCCGCGAGGTCCTCGTCCATCAGGGCTTCCGCCCGGAGGTCCGTCAGCCGCTTGCCCTGGCTGTCGGAATTGCTGCGGCTCTCGAACGTGGAGGTCAATCTCATCCTTAGGTAGATCGGGAGGGGCCGGTGCGCCATGCGCACCTGGGAGTGTGCCCCGTCTGACGCCCCGATACCAGGTGGCGAGCCGAGCTACCCCTGCAGGCCGCGGCCGGCACCGGAACCACTACGTCCGGTGAACGCCACGGACCGGCCGTGAATTCCCCACGATGGTCGCACGCCCGCCCCGACCGGGTCATCCCGATTTCCCCGCTCCGGACCGGGCCGGTAGACGTCGTAGACCCCGGAGACCCGCAGCATCGCCCGCATCAGCAGCGGCAGCGTGGCCGCCGCCGGCAGCTCGACCGTGTAGCTGTGCCGGACCCGCAGCTGCTGCGGCGGCTCCACTTCGGCCGCAATGATGCCGACACCCTCGGCCGAGATCGCCGCCGTCAGATCGGCCAGCAGCCGGGGACGGTTCAACGCCTCGGCCCGCAGGGTCGCCCGGAAGCCGTCGGCAGGGGCGGCGCCCGGCACCCAGCACGGCCCGACCGGCTCCCGGCCGGCCTCCCGCAGCTGCTCGCCCACCGGACAGTGGGTCCGGTGCACGGCCACCGCCCCGCCCCGGATCAGGTAGCCGGTCAGCTCGTCCGGCGGCACCGGCGTACAGCACCGGGACAGCCGGACCACCCCGCCCGAGCGTCCCGGCACGGTCACCGGCGCCTGCCGCCGCCCGGCGGACGGGACACCGGCGGGCGCCGGCTTGGCCGCCCCCGCATCCGGCTGAGGCGCCCCGGCCGGGCGGTCGGCCAGCCAGCGTTCGATCGCCAGCCTGGCCCCCGGGGTACGGACGTACTCCAGCCACTCGACGGCCGGCCCGGACGCCTCGGCGGCCTGCTCGGTCAGCACCGCCAGCACGTCACCGTCCCGGAGCGTGGTGGAGAGCGCGACCAGCCGCCCGTTCACCCGGGCCCCCAGACAGCGGTGGCCGGTCTCCTCCCCCAGCAGGTACGCGGCGTCCACGCAGCTCGCGCCGGACGGCAGGTGCAGTGTCTCGCCCTGCTCGGTGACGGCGGTGACCTCCCGGTCGTCGGACAGGTCCGAGGTGAGCGCGGACCAGAAGGTGTCCGGGTCCGGGGTCTCCTGCTGCCACTCCAGCAGCCGGCTCAGCCAGCCGGGCCGGGCCGGGTCGTTCCGCTCCGGGTCCTCGGGGCCGTCCTGGTGCGGATCGCCCAGGGCGACCACGCCGAACTGGGCCACCCGGTGCATCTCCCGGCTCCTGACCAGGACTTCGACCACCTCGCCGGCCGGCAGCGCGACCGCCGTGTGCAGCGACTGGTACAGGTTGAACTTGGGTGCCGCGACGAAGTCCTTGAACTCCCCGGGCAGCGGCGTCCAGCAGGTGTGCAGCTCGCCGAGCACCGCGTAGCAGTCGGCGTTCTCCTCCACCACCACCAACAGCCGCCCGAAGTCGGCGGGTTGGAGATCCTGCGGCAGACCGTCGAGCCCGGCGGCGGCGGTCCGCTTGAGCAGCACCCGGTGCACGGACACACAGTGCCTGGGCCGCACGGTGACGGTGGCCGTCACCCCGGACTCGGCCAGCTGCCGGGTCAGCGCCTCGGCGAACGGCTGCAGCAGCTCCTCGGGCCGCTCGTCGTACGCCGCGATCAGCGCACCGGTGCGGGCGTACTCCTCCGGGTGCAGAGTGGCGAACACGATGTCCTCCAACTCGGCCTTCAGCACCTGGATCCCGAGCCGCTCGGCCAACGGGATCAGCACGTCCCTGGTCACCTTGGCGATCCTGATCCGGCTGGCGGGCTTCATGTGCCGGATGGTCCGCATGTTGTGCAGCCGGTCGGCGAGCTTGATCACCATCACCCGGATGTCGTCGCCGGTGGCCACCAGCATCTTCCGGAAGGTCTCCGCCTCGGCCGCCGCACCGAGGTCCACCTTCTCCAACTTGGTGACGCCGTCCACCAGATAGGCCACCTCGGGCCCGAACTCCTCGGCCACCTGAGCCAGCGTCACTTCGGTGTCCTCGACCGTGTCGTGCAGCAGCGACGCCACCAAGGTCGTTGTCCCGGCCCCGAGTTGAGCCAGAATCATGGTCACCGCGAGCGGATGGGTGATGAACGGCTCCCCGCTCTTCCGGGTCTGCCCCCGGTGACTGGCCTCCGCCGTCCGGTACGCCCGGCCGAGCAGCGCCAGGTCCGCCTGCGGGTGGTGGCGCCGATGCGCCTCCACGATCGGCTCGATCGCGTCCGGGAGCGGGGCGCGGCCGGTGGCCAGTACGGCGGCACGGCCTGCCCGGCCCAGGGAGGCTCGGTTGAGTCTGCCCCGGGAGCGCTTTCCAGCCTCGGCATCGACGGTCATCTGCACCTCCGGCAGCGATGGTCCATGCTACCGAGCAGAGCACGTTCCGCGACCCCTTGCTCCCGCACCGTCACCAACTCCACCCGAACGGGGGGATTCGCTCCGCACCCGACGGGGAAGTACAGCCGCACCTTTTTGCTACTGCATCAACCACCAGGGGCTCGGGGAACTGCGACGCGACCTCGTACAAGGTGATACGTACGTAGCTGGTCAGGCACTTTCGCAGTGACCCGCGCCTGCCTAGATGTGCAGCGTCCCGGTGGCGACGATCTCCGCCGGCCCCGCCATCTCGATCCGGCCGTCCGGGTGCTCGGTGATCAGCAGGGTGCCGCCGGGCAGGTCGACGGTATAGGTGACCGCCCGGCCGGTGACCGAGGGGTCGAGGTGGTGGCGGCGGGCCGCCGCGACGGCCACCGCGCAGGCGCCGGTACCGCAGGAGCGGGTCTCGCCGGAGCCCCGCTCGTGCACCCGCATCGCGACGTGCCGCGGTCCGCGCTCCACCACGAACTCGACGTTGACCCCCTCGGGGTACACACCGGCCGTGACGCCGGGTGCGGTGAACAGGTCACCGGCCTGGGCCAGCTCGTCGACGAACGCGACCGCGTGCGGATTGCCCATGTTGACGTTGAGCGCCGGCCAGACCTGATCGCCGACCGTCACCTCGACCCCGTCGGGACCGGGCAGCCGGACCTTGCCCATGTCGACCGTGATCAGACCCGGACCGTCGGTGGTGTCCTCCGCGACCCGCACGGTGAGCACACCGGCCCGGGTGGCGATCGGGATCAGGCCCGGCTTGGCCAGCCCGGCCTCGACCAGGTAGCGGGCGAAGACCCGGCTGCCGTTGCCGCACATCTCGGCGATCGAGCCGTCGGCGTTCCGGTAGTCCATGAACCACTCGGCCCGGTCGGCCATGGCCACCGCCGCCGGGTCGGCCGCCGCCCGGACCACCCGGATCAGGCCGTCGCCGCCGATACCGGCCCGGCGGTCGCACAGGGCGGCGACCTCGGCCGGGCCGAGGTCGAGCAGACCGTCCCCGTCCGGGACGATCACGAAGTCGTTCTGGGTGCCGTGGCCCTTGAGAAAGGGGAGACCGAAGGTCTTGGATGCGCTCACAGAGCCGATGGTACTGAGGCCGCCCCGTCAGGAGGCGAGGTGGACCACACGCCAGACGGCGAGGCCGACCGCTACCGCGGCGGCCAGGGTGTAGAGCGCGATCGCCTTGCGACCGGCCCGCAGGCCGCTGCCCCGGCGCGGGACGCCGGGCCACTTGTACCCGGCCATCCGGGCGGCCATCGCGCCCCAGCCGACCGAGGCGGCGGTGAGCAGCAGGCCGAGCATCCCGATCATCGCGGAGGCGCCGTCCCCGGAGCCGAAGGCGAGCGGGAAGGCGAACATCAGCGCACCGGCGGCGCCGACCAGCACGATCGGCAGGATCTGCCACCAGCGCAGCCGACGGAGCGGCCGGATCTCCCGCTCGTGGACCACGCCGGGTGCGGCCAGGTCGGCGAGGGCGGGCAGCGCCAGGGCGTACGAGGTGGGTATCTGGGCTTCGGACAGCACCAGTTCGGCGCTGACGCTGCTCGGCAGTTCCTCGGTTTCGGGGCCGGTTCCCATGGACACGCGGCCTCCCCTGACGGTTCGACACGAGCCAACGGACTCGCGGGTGTAGGAGCGGCCCGCGCGGCCGACCCCTGGTTGTTCTCGATAATGGCATGTCCGGTGCCGCCGACGCGGGTCCCATCGGGCCGTCGGGTGATCCGTGGCCAGGACGTGATGCGCCTGTAACCCTCAGTTGGTCGTGCACTTGCAGCTGCACCGGCCGGATGGCCGGAAACCGCTCAGATCTGACGGACAATCAGCTCCAGGGACCGTTCCAGCAGCGCAGTCGGGTCCGCACCGGTCGGGCGGGCCAGCCAGTGGATCCGGTCGTCCCGGCGGAACCAGGACTCCTGGCGGCGGGCGAACCGCCTGGTCGCCCGCACGGTTTCGGCCTTCGCCTCGTCCTCGGTGCAGTCGCCCGCGAAGTGGGCCAGCACCTGCTGGTAGCCGAGCGCCCGGGAGGCGGTCAGCCCGTCCCGCAGGCCCTGCGCCTCCAGCGCGCGGACCTCGGCCGGCAGGCCGGCCTCCCACATCCGGTCCACCCGCAGCTCGATCCGGCGGTCCAGCTCCGGACGCTCCACCTGGACGCCGATCTGCACCGTGTCGTACACGGCGGTGTTGGTCGGCAGGCTGGCGGTGAACGGACGGCCGGTGATCGCGATGACCTCCAGCGCCCGGACCACCCGGCGGCCGTTGCTGGGCAGGATCGCCTCGGCGGCGGCCGGGTCCAGCTCGGCCAGCCGCCGGTGCAGCGCACCACTGCCGAGCTGCTCGCACTCGGCCTCCAGCCGGGCCCGGACCGCCGGGTCCGTGCCGGGGAACTCCATCTCGTCGATCGCCGCCCGGACGTACAGCCCGGAGCCGCCGACCAGCACGGGCGTCCGGCCCTCGGCGAGCAGCCGGTCGATCGAAGCCCGGGCCAGCCGCTGGAACTCGGCGACGCTGGCGGCCTCGGTGACGTCCCAGATGTCCAGCAGGTGGTGCGGGATGCCGCCGCGCTCGGCGGTGGTGAGCTTCGCGGTGCCGATGTCCATGCCCCGGTAGAGCTGCATCGAGTCGGTGTTGATCACCTCGCCGCCGAGCGCGGTGGCGATGGCGACCGCCAGGTCGGACTTGCCCGCGGCGGTCGCACCGACCACGGAGACGACGCGGGGCTGGATGACGGGAGAGCTGCTCACGGGCCAAGTCTCGCAAAGATCGGGAGTGGCGCCGTGTCTCGGGTCGTCACTCTGGGGAAGGATATGAACGGTATGACCTATTTTCTCCGTCCGCCGGGCGGACCAGCGAAGGAGAGCGACGGACCATGGGCTTGATGGACAACCTCAAGGGCAAGGCCGAGGAGCTCAAGGACAAGGCCAGCGAACTCGCGGGCAAGCACAACGAGAAGATCGACCACATGGTCGACAAGACCGGCAGCGCCGTGGACAAGGCCACCAAGGGCAAGTACAGCAACAAGATCGAGACCGGCACGAGCAAGGCCAAGGGCGCGGTCGACCACTTCGCCGCCAAGCCCAAGGACGAGGGTCGGAGCTGACCCGCTGTCAGCTCCAGGAGGCCACGAAGTAGCCCACCCCGTACGGGGCCTCGTCGTACCGCAGCCTCCCGTTCAACCCGGCGCCCTGAGCAGCTCCCGCGAGGACCTGCCAGGGCGCCCGTCCGTCCGCCTGGAGCTCCGCCGACACCCCGGGGTCGAGCGCGGCCAGCGCGGTCAGGTCCGCCGCTCCCAGGGCCCGGGCCGCTGCGGCGTCGTAGCCCTCGGCGCGGTCGTCGAGATAGCCCGGCGCCTTGACCGACCGGCAGGCGCTGCCGCCGCCGAGCACCAGCAGACCGACCCGGTCGGCCAGTTCGGCCAGCCCGCCGCCCAGGCCGAGCAGCCGCTCGGTCGGCGCATCGGCCGGGACGGCACACGCGTGGGTGGGGGTGGTCGCCCCCGCCTGCTCCAGCAGCCAGGCCCCGACGGCCAGCGACGGCGCGAGCTCCGGACCGTCCACCCCGCCCGAGGGCAGCCGCACCACCCGGGGCACGCCGTACCGGTGGAACGAACCCACCCCGCCCTCGGTCCACACCCCGGCCTCCGGTCCGGCGCCGACCAGCACGATCAGCTCCGCCCCCGAGGCCGACAACTCCCGCACCGCCGCCAGGCAGGCGGCCCGCAGCGGCTCCAGTTCGGGCGCCGCACCCGAGGCGACCTCGGGGACCAGCAGCGGCGGGCAGGGGACGACGGCAGCGGCAACGAGCATGACGATCACCTTACCGAGCCTTTTGCAGAGCGCTCGGTTGCACTACCCAGGGGCTCGGGGCCCTGTTGATTTGCGGCTCCGCCGCGGGGCGAGGAGATCTGGCGTTCGGGTCACTGCGAAAGTGCCTGACCACCTACGCACGGATCACCTTTTCCGAGGCCGGCGTCGCAGTTCCCCGAGCCCCTGTCTGCCGAACGTCAGTCGCCGCAGCCGGTCACGACCGGAAGCGCGGCCGGAACCCCGATGGTGGGCAGGCCGAGCATCACGCCGGCCGGCTTCGGGGCCGGTCGGCCCTGCCGCTTCTCCCAGGCGTCGCCCGCGCGGGTGCGGCGGACGGCCAGGGTGGGGCCCTCGGCGAGCAGGTGGTGCGGGGCGGCGTAGGTGATCTCGACCGTCACCGTGTCGCCCGGGCGGACCGACTCGGTGGGGCGGGTGAAGTGAACGAGCCGGTTGTCGGGGGCGCGGCCGGAGAGCCGGTCCGTCCGGTCGTCCTTCTTGCCCTCGCCCTCGGCGACCAGGATCTCCAGGGTGCGGCCGACCTGCTTCTTGTTCTCCTCCCAGGAGATCTCCTCCTGGAGGGCGATCAGCCGGTTGTAGCGCTCCTGCACCACGGCCTTGGGGATCTGCCCCTCCATCTCGGCGGCCGGGGTGCCGGGCCGCTTGGAGTACTGGAAGGTGAAGGCGTTGGTGAAGCGGGCCTCGCGGACCGCGTGCATGGTCTGCTCGAAGTCCTCCTCGGTCTCGCCGGGGAAGCCGACGATGATGTCGGTGGAGATCGCCGCGTCCGGCATCGCCTCGCGGACCTTGCGGATGATGCCGAGGAAACGGTCCTGCCGGTACGAGCGCTTCATCGCGCGCAGCACGGTGTCCGAACCGGACTGCATCGGCATGTGCAGCTGGTGCATCACGTTCGGGGTCTCCGCCATCGCGGCGATCACGTCGTCGGTGAAGTCGCGCGGGTGCGGCGAGGTGAAGCGGATCCGCTCAAGGCCCTCGATCTGCCCGGCCGCCCGGAGCAGCTTGGAGAACGCCTCCCGGTCGCCCAGGTCGGAGCCGTACGCGTTGACGTTCTGGCCGAGCAGGGTGACCTCGATGACGCCCTCGCCGACCAGCGCCTCGATCTCGGCGAGCACGTCGCCGGGGCGGCGGTCCTCCTCCTTGCCGCGCAGTGCGGGGACGATGCAGAAGGTGCAGGTGTTGTTGCAGCCGACCGAGATCGCCACCCAGGCCGCGTACGCCGACTCGCGCCGGGTCGGCAGGGTGGACGGGAAGGTCTCCAGCGACTCCAGGATCTCCACCTGGGCCTGCTGCTCGATCCGGGCCCGCTCCAGCAGCGCCGGCAGGTGCCCGATGTTGTGGGTGCCGAAGACCACGTCGACCCAGGGGGCCCGCTTCACGATGGTGTCGCGGTCCTTCTGGGCCAGGCAGCCGCCGACGGCGATCTGCATGTCCTTGTTCCGGGTCTTCGCCGGGGCGAGCTGGCCGAGGTTGCCGTACAGCTTGTTGTCGGCGTTCTCGCGCACCGCGCAGGTGTTGAAGACCACCAGGTCGGGATCACCCTCCTGGTCGGCCTTCACGTACCCGGCGTCCTCGAGCAGCCCGGAGAGGCGCTCGGAGTCGTGCACGTTCATCTGGCAGCCGTACGTGACGACCTTGTAGCTCTTGGAATCCTGGCTCGTACCCACGGACCCAAGAGTACGAGAACCGGATCGGGCTCCGTGACCCTCTCCCTTTCCCGGGCCCGGCCTGGCAGTATCCAACCCCATGACCTGGAGACCCGACGCCCTGCCGAACGCAGTGGCCCGCAGCCGGCTCGGCCGGACGGCCGCCGCGTTGCTGCTGGTCATCGGCGGGCTGGGCGGCTGGTGGCTGGCCGCGGCCGACGACACGGACTACCCGCGCGGCGAGGTCGGCTTCGCCACCGGAGTCCAGCGAGGTGTGTACGACCGGTACGGACAGCTGCTCCGCAGCTACCTGCACACCGCGATGCCCGGGGTCGAACTGCGCCTGGACAACTCGCAGGGCTCGATCGACAACCTGGACCGGGTCGCCTCCGGCCGGGACGCGTTCGCGATCGCCACCGCCGACGCGGTGGCCAGCTACCGGGGCGACGGCAAGGACCGGCTGCGCGGGATAGCCCGGCTGTACGACGACTACCTGCAACTGGTGGTGCCCGCCGACTCCAAGGTGCAGCGGGCCGCTGACCTCAAGGGCCTGCGGGTCGGGGTCGGGCAGAGCCGGTCCGGCGTCCTGCTGGTGACGAAGCGTCTGCTGGCCTCGGCCGGACTGGATCCGGACCAGGACGTGGCCGCCGCGAACCTCGGCGTCGGTGACGCCGCCGACCAACTGAAGAACGGTCAGCTGGACGCCTTCTTCTGGTCCGGCGGGCTGCCCACCAGCGCGCTGAGCGATCTCTCGGACCAGTTCGCGATCCGGATCGTCCCGCTCGGCGACCTGGCCGAGTCGGTCGGCCACGGCGAGGGCGGCGGCGCCGACGCCTACCGCGCCGCCACCATCCCGGCCGACGCCTACCCCAAGGCCCACCCCGCCGCGACGCCGGTGGCGACCCTGGCCGTCCCCAACCTGCTGATCACCCGCGATGACGTCGACCCGGCCCTGGTGGAGCGGATGACCCAGGCCGTGATCGACAGCCGCGACGCGATCGGCGCCGAAGTGCACGCCGCCCAGGTGGTGGACCTCCGCACGGCCGTCTACACGGACCCGCTGGCGCTGCACGAGGGTGCCCGGCGCTACTACCTGTCGGTCAAACCGTAAGTTGCACTACCCAGGGGCTCGGGGAACTGCGAGGAGATCTGGCGCCGGGGTCACCTGCGAAAGTTCCTGACCACCTACGTACGGATCACCTTGCAAGGGTCGGCGTCGCAGTTCCCCGAGCCCCTGACCGTGGCTGGCTGAGCGCCTGCGAAAAGTCACCGCGGCCGAGGGACCGTCAGGTGGACCGAGAGGCCCGTCGGGGTGACCGGGGCGAAGTCGAGGGAGCCGCCGCCGGCCAGCAGGAGGGTGCGGGCGATGGAGAGGCCGAGGCCGGAGCCGTCGACGTTCTGGTGGCGGGGGCTTCGCCAGAAACGGTCGCCGATCCGGGCGAGTTCCTCTTCGGTGAGGCCGGGGCCCGCATCGGAGACGGTGAGGGTGACCTCGCGTTTGCCGCGCTCGACGCCGAGCCGGACGGCCCCGCCGCTCGGGGTGAACTTGAGCGCGTTGTCGAGCACCGCGTCGAGCGCGCTGCCGAACCCGATCGGGTCGGCCAGCCCGACCGCGGTGGCCGGACCGTCCCAACCGAGCTGGATGCCGCGCTGGTTGGCGACCTGCTGCCAGGCGTCGATCCGGGCCAGCGCGAGGTCGGCGAGGTCGACGTGCTCGGGTTCGGGGCGGGCGTGTTCGGCGGTGGCCAGGCCGAGCAGGTCGTCGAGCACCCGGGCCAGCCGGACGCCCTCCTCCCGGACCGCGCCGAGCTCCGCATCGTGGCCTTCCGGGAGTTCGAGACCGAGCAGTTCGACCCGTAGCAGCAGGGCGGCCAGTGGGTTGCGCAGCTGGTGCGAGGCGTCCGCCACGAAGGCCCGCTGCTGGTCCAGGGAGATCAGTACGTTGTCCGCCATGTCGTTGAACGACCGGGCCAGCCGCCGGAGTTCGGGGGGACCGCTGCTGGGGGCGACCCGGGCGTTCATCCGGCCGGTGGCGATGTCGTGGGTGGCCCGGTCCAGGGTGCGGACCGGGCGCAGCACCCAGCCGGTCAGCCGCATCGAGAGCAGGATGGCCGCGATCATGGCGAGCGACTCACCCGCACCGATGCCGAGCCAGCGGTAGAGGATCCGGTGCCGCAGCGCCCCGGTGGGCGACTCGGTGATCACCACCGCGATCACGTCACCGTCGCGGACCACCGGGGCGGCCACGGTGAGCGTGCGGTCGGGTGTCCAGGGCCAGGCCTGCGGCGGGTTCTGGCTGCGGCGACCGTCCACCGCCTCCTGGAAGGCCTGTGATCCGGAGCCGGTGGTCGGGCCCTGCCAGTCGGCGGGAGCCACCGCCACCGCGCTGCCGTCCCGGTGGAAGATGCCGACCTTGATCCCGTACAGCTCGTGGTAGCGCTGGACCTCGCCGACCAGGGCGTGCAGCCGGCCGCCGTCGCCGTCCACGGGGGTGGGGTCGCCCTTGACGGCGGTGCCCGCGGTGGGGCGACCCTGGGTGGGCAGACTCTGGGCGAACCGGGCGGCGTCGTCCATCCGGTCGACCACCACCTTGCTCTGCTCGGCAGCGGCCATCGCGGCCGCCAACGGCACCCCGAGAGCGGCCAGGACGGCGGTCATCAGGGAGAGCAGGATGCCGAGCAGACGGGTACGCACGGGGGATCAGCCGGCCGGCTGTTCGGGGATCAGGCGGTAGCCGACCCCACGGACGGCCTCGACCAGGCCGGGCAGCGCGAGCTTGGTGCGCAGCGAACCGATGTGCACCTCGAGGGTCCGGCCGTTGCCCTCCCAGCCGGAGCGCCAGACCTCGCTGAAGATCTGCTCCCGCCGGTAGACCACGCCAGGGCTCTGCGCGAGCAGCGCCAGCAGGTCGAACTCCTTGCGGGTGAGCGGGACATCGCGCCCCTGCACACTGACCCGGCGGCGTTCGCGGTCGATCAGGATGCCGCGGGCCTCCAGCGGCCCGGCCTGGCTGACCGGCTCGGCCGGTTCGGCGGCGAGGCCGCGGCGGGCCACCGCGTGGATCCGGGCGAGCAGTTCGCCCATGTCGTACGGCTTGGTGACGTAGTCGTCGGCGCCGAGGTTGAGGCCGTGGATCCGGGATCTGATGTCGGCCCGCGCGGTCACCATGATCACCGGGACGCCGCTGTGCGCACGGATCCGGCTGCACACCTCGAAGCCGTCCCGGTCGGGCAGACCGAGGTCGAGCAGCACCACCCGGTACGGGTCGCTGCCGTCCGGCACCAGCGCGTCCAGCGCCTCGTGCCCGCTGCGGGCGTGCCTGACCTGGAAGCCGTGCCGGCCGAGCACCGCGACCAGCGCGGCGGCCACCCGTTCGTCGTCCTCGACGAGCAGCAGTCGCATCCTGGGCCTCCGTTCGGTGTCCGATCCCTGCGGAGTATTGTCCAGTCCGCTCCGTCTGTCACGGCCGGACCGGTCGGCGACACAGCGTGGCCGGATCGTGATGCTCAAGTAATCCTCAGATCGGCTGACGTGGCTTGGTCAGCGCCCTAAGGTCGGCCCAACCGGGGGCTGCGAGCTCCGCCGGCGAACAGCCCCCGGGATCAGCACCGCCCCCTGTGAGGACAACCTCAGGGGTTCGCCCACGAGGGAGCCAGGCGCGATGACCGAGACCACCGTCAGTGACTCCACCGCCGCTCCGCTGGTGGTGCTGAGCGGTGTGAACAAGCACTTCGGCGCCCTGCACGTGCTCCAGGACATCGACCTGGAGATCCGCCAGGGCGAGGTCGTGGTGCTTATCGGCCCGTCCGGCTCCGGCAAGTCGACCCTGTGCCGGACCATCAACCGGCTGGAGACGATCGACTCGGGCGCGATCTCGATCGACGGCCGCCCGCTGCCCGCCGAGGGCAAGCAGCTGGCCAAGCTCCGGGCCGAGGTCGGCATGGTGTTCCAGAGCTTCAACCTCTTCGCGCACAAGACCGTGCTGGAGAACGTGGTGCTCGGCCAGGTGAAGGTGCGCAAGGTCGCCCGCGCCGAGGCCGAGAAGACCGCGCACGCACTGCTGGAGCGGGTCGGGCTGGCAGCGCACGCGGCCAAGTACCCGGCCCAGCTCTCCGGTGGCCAGCAGCAGCGGGTGGCGATCGCCCGCGCGCTGGCGATGAACCCGAAGGTGATGCTCTTCGACGAGCCCACCTCGGCGCTCGACCCGGAGATGATCAACGAGGTGCTGGAGGTCATGCGCAGTCTGGCCGCCGAGGGGATGACCATGGTCGTGGTCACCCACGAGATGGGCTTCGCCCGCTCCGCCGCCAACCGCGTGCTCTTCATGGCCGACGGAAAGATCGTCGAGGAGAACACCCCGGAGGCGTTCTTCACCGCGCCCCGCAGCGACCGTGCCAAGGACTTCCTTTCGAAGATCCTGCACCACTGAGGCCCCCACTGACCTAGCGTCAGTCTTCTGTCATGCCCTGAACTCCCCGTGCCCGGACACTCCGTGGCCATTCCAGAGGAGAGCTCCTTCCATGAGGACTCGTCGTACCATCGCTGCCGCCATGTCCGTGCTGGCCCTGACCGCCGTCGCGGCCTGTGGCAAGGAGGCCCCCGTGGCCGCCGACACCGCCGCCAAGCTGCCGACCTACACGGTGAAGACCGACGCCAAGGTGGAGGGCTCGAAGACCTTCGACGAGGCCAAGAAGCGCGGCAAGCTGGTCATCGGCGCCAAGGCCGACCAGCCGTACCTGGGCTTCGAGAACACCGCCACCGGCGCCCGTGAGGGTTTCGACATCGAGATCGCCAAGATGATCGCGGCCGACCTGGGCTTCGCGGCAGACAAGATCGAGTTCAAGACGATCAACTCGGCCAACCGTGAGACCTCGCTCATGGGCGGCCAGATCGACTACTACGTCGGTACCTACACCATCAACGACACCCGCAAGCAGAAGGTCTCCTTCGCCGGCCCGTACTACGTCGCCGGCCAGGACCTGCTGGTGCTCAAGGACAAGGCCGAGTTCACCGGCCCCGAGTCGGTCAAGGGCAAGAAGGTCTGCTCCGCGACCGGCTCCACCTCGGTGAAGAAGATCGAGGAGTTCGAGCCGGTCAAGCCGGTCACCCAGTACGACACCTACGCCCAGTGCGTGGACAAGCTGCTCACCAACGAGGTCGACGCGGTCACCACCGACGACGCGATCCTCAAGGGCTTCGCCGCCAAGAACGCCGGCAAGCTCAAGGTGGTCGGCAAGACCTTCTCCAAGGAGCCCTACGGCATCGGCCTCGCCAAGGAGGACACGGCCTTCCAGACTGCCGTGGCCGCCGCGCTGAAGGCGCACGAGGACAACGGCGACTGGAAGAAGGCGTACGACGCCACCCTCGGTCTCTCGGGCGCTGCGGCTCCAGAGATCCCGGCCCTGACCAACTGACCCGTCCAGTAACGAAAGGAGGGCCGCCGGTATGGGCAGACTGTTCGAGAACGGCAACTTGGCGCTGTTCCGGGACGGCTTCCTGCAGACGGTCGAACTCAGCGCGCTGAGTGCGCTGTTCGCCCTGCTGCTGGGCACCCTGCTGGCGGCCTTCCGGGTCTCCCCGGTCCCGGTGCTGCGGCTCTTCGGCACCGTCTGGGTGAACACCTTCAGGAACACCCCGCTGACCGTGCTGTTCTTCGCGGTGGTCTTCGGACTCCCCCGGCTGGGCGTGCACTTCGACAACTTCACCTTCGCGGTGATCGCCCTGTCCGCGTACACCGCCTCGTTCGTCTGCGAGGTGCTCCGCTCGGGCATCAACACCGTCCAGGTCGGCCAGGCCGAGGCGGCCCGCAGTCTGGGGATGACGTTCAGTCAGACCCTGACCCAGGTGGTGCTGCCGCAGGCGGGCCGGACGGTGCTGGGGCCGATGAGCAGTGTGTTCATCGCGCTCCCCCGCAACTCGGCGATCGCGGGCGCGTTCAGCGTCTCGGAGCTGTACCACTACCAGCAGACCATGACCGACCTCGGCTACGGCATCTTCCTGATCTTCTTCTGGGTGGCGCTTGCCTATCTCTTCCTGAGCGCCTGCGTGGCCCTGATCTTCCGCTTCCTCGAGACCCGACTGGCGGTGGCCCGATGAGCGGCAGCAGCGTTCTCTACGACGTCCCCGGCCCCCGGGCCAAGGCTCGCAACCTGATCCTCGGGGTGCTGGCAGGTGTCGGTCTGCTCGGACTGCTCTGGTACGTCTACCGGAGCCTGGCCGACGCCAACCAGTTCACCGCGGCGATGTGGGACCCGTTCCAGTACAAGGTGGCCCAGGAGAAGATCCTGACCGGCCTGCTGGACACCCTCAAGGCCTTCGCCACGGCGGCCGTGCTCTCGCTGATCCTCGGCGCGCTGCTCGCGGCGGGCCGGCTCTCCGACCACAAGCCGGTCCGGGCGGTGTGCACGGCGATCGTGCAGTTCTTCCGGGCGATGCCACTGCTGATCATGATCTTCGCGCTGTACCAGTCGCTCTTCACCACCTCCCCGTTCTGGGGCCTGGTGATCGGGCTGACCCTGTACAACGGCGCGGTCCAGGCCGAGATCATCCGCTCCGGCATCAACGCCGTGCCGCGCGGACAGGGCGAGGCCGCCTTCGCGCTCGGCCTGCGCAAGACCCAGGTGATGGGCACCGTGCTGGTCCCGCAGGCGGTCCGCTCGATGCTGCCGGCCATCATCGGCCAGCTGGTCGTCACCCTGAAGGACACCTCGCTCGGCTTCGTCATCACCTACCCCGAGCTGCTCTACGTCGGGAAGCTGATCGCCGGCACCACGGCCACTCCGGACGGTTATCCGTACATCCCGGTCACCATCATCATCGGCGCGATCTACATCACGCTGTGCCTTCTTCTCACGGCGCTCGCCAAGTGGCTCGAGGGCCGGAGCCGCCGCGGCGCGAACCGGCGTACACCTGCCGCTGCTTGACGGACACCCAGGTGATCTGTTGCATTGCTCTTCGTGACACCACCCGGGACCTCTGAGAGCCTGACTGCATATCCGGGCCGCATGCCCGGGCCGGATATGCGGTCGGGCTCTGCCGCCCTTTCGGCTCCTCCGACCATGTGCGAGGTCCCGCCGTGGACCCGGTGATCATCGTCGGGGCCGGTCCGGTCGGCCTGGCCCTGGCCCTCGCGCTGGCCAAGCAGGACGTGCCCAGCGTCGTCCTGGACGAAGGCGCGGGGGTCTGCTCCGAGGGCCCGCGCAGCGTCGTGCTCACCCATGACAGCACCGCCTTCCTGACCCGGCTCGGCTACCAGCGGGCCGCCTCCGACGCCGCGAGCTGGGACGCCTTCACCATCTGGCGCCGCCGCACCGAGGTGCTCAGGATGCCGCTGGACGGGATCACCCACCTGCCGCAACACCGGCTGCACCGCGGTCTGCGGGACGCGGTCACCGCCACCCCGCTGATCCAGCTCAGCCCGCTCACCCGGCTGGTCGAGCTGGAGCAGGACAAGGACGGCGTCAGCGCGCGTAGCGTCAACTCGCAGACCAACGCCGTCACCTGGTGGCGCGGCAGTCATCTGGTCGGCTGCGACGGGGCCCGCTCGACCGTCCGCAAACTGCTCAAGGTGCGCTTCCCCGGCCGCCCCGCCGTCGACCGGCACGCGGTGGCCACCATCCGGGTGGACCTGCCGTTCGCGGGCGAGGCCCGGCTGCACCGCGAACCCCCGTGGCGGGGCGACCGCGAGGCCTCCGCCCGCCCGCTCCCGGACGGGCTCTGGCGGCTCGACTGGCGGCTGCCCCCCGGCCGCCCGGCCCCCACCGCCCCGGTCGACCCACACGCCACCTGGCCCGGCATCGTCACCGGCGACACCCTGCTCGCCCGGGTGAAATCCACCCTGACCGGCTGGTGCGGCGAACTCCCCCCGTACGAACTGCTGGCCGCCGCCGACCACACCGCCCAGCAGCGGCTGGCCGCCCGGTTCCGGGTCGGCCGCTGCTTCCTGGCCGGGGACGCCGCCCACCTGCACGGCGCACTCGGCATGCAGAATCTCGCCGACGGCCTGCGGGACGCCGACAACCTGTCCTGGCGGCTCGCGCTGGCCTGGCACCTGCACTCCGGCTCCACCCTGCTGGACGGCTACGAGACCGAACGGCGCGGAGCGGTCGGCGCCCGGCTGCGCGCGGTCGACCAGGCGATGCCGCTGCTCCGGCCGCTGCGCGGCTGGCAGCAGACCCGGCGGTCGCTGCTCACCGGCTCGTTCCGCAAGCACGCCCCGCTGCTGGCGGACGGTCAGCTCGGCACCGGCCGGTTCGGCGGCGCGCCCGCCTACCCCGAGGCGCCGTCCGGCATCCCCGGCCGGGTCCCGCCCCAGCGCGGCGGCCGGGGCACCTCACTGACCGAGCAACTCCCGCCGACCGCCGCCGGGGTGCTCGCCCCCGACCTGCCGGTGACCACCACCGACGGCAGCACCGACCGGCTGCACGCCCGGCTCGGGGCCGGCTTCCTGCTGCTGCTGGTCGCCCCCGGCACCACGGTCTGGTCCTCCCAGCACTGGCTCTCGGCCGGCCTGATGCCCCGGCTGACCTCCCTGGCCGCCGCCCTGCCGATCCCCACCGAAGTACTGGTCACCGACCAGTACCCGGCGGCCGATCCGCACACCGTCCTACTGATCCGCCCCGACGGCCACCTGGTCGGCTCCGCCCACGGCGCCGAGCCCGAGGCCCTCCAGGCCCTGGCCCAGCACGCCCGCGGCGGCCCGACCCCGATCACCAGCCCCTGACGGCCCGTCACCGGTCGCTCCCGTCACAGCCGGGAGCGACCTACCGGGCGAACTCCACCGCACGGCTCTCCCGGACCACGGTGATCCGTATCCGGCCCGGGAAGGTGAGCTCCTCGGCGACCCGCTTGGCCACCTCGCGGGCGATCACCTGGGCGCCGAGGTCGTCGACCAGCTCGGGCTGGACCATCACCCGGACCTCGCGGCCGGCCTGCATCGCGTACACCTTGGCGACGCCGTCGAACTCCCGGGCGATCTCCTCCAGCCGCTCCAGCCGTCGGACGTGGGCCTCCACCGACTCCTTCCGCGCGCCGGGCCGCCCGCCGGAGCAGGCGTCGGCGGCCTGGGTCAGCACCGCCTCCACGGTCTCCGGCTCGACCTCGCCGTGGTGCGCCTCGATCGCGTGCACCACCTCGGCGGACTCGCCCCAGCGCCGGGCGAACTCGGCCCCGACCGCCGCATGACTGCCCGTCACCTCGTGGCTCAGCGCCTTGCCCACGTCGTGCAGCAGAGCGGCCCGCCGCACCAGCGTCGCGTCCGCGCCCAGCTCGGCCGCCATCAGCCCGCCCAGGTTGGCGCTCTCCACCAGGTGCCCGAGCACGTTCTGGCCGTACGAGGTCCGGTACCGCAGCCGCCCCAGCATCCGGACCAGCTCCGGCTCCATCTCGCCGACCCGGGCCGCCAGCAGCGCGTCCTCGCCCGCCCGGGTACAGAGCCGCTCGATCTCCCGCAGGCTGCGGGCGTGCACCGTCTCGATCCTGGCCGGCTGGATCCGGCCGTCCGAGACCAGCACCTCCAGGGTGAGCCTGGCCGCCTCCCGGCGGACCGGGTCGAAACAGGACAGCTGCACCACGCCGGGGGTCTCGTCCACCACCAGGTTGACACCGGTGACGGCCTCGAAGGCGCGGATGTTCCGCCCCTCCTTGCCGATGATCCGGCCCTTCAACTCCTCGCCCGGCAGCCGGAAGACCGAGACCACGGTCTCCGCCGTCTGCTCACTGGCCAGCCGCTGCACCGCCCCGGCGACGATCTCCCGGGCCCGGGCCTCACCGTCCTCGTGGGCCCGCCGCTCGATCTCCCGGACGGTGACCACCGCCGCCCGGCGGGCCTCGGCCTCGGCCGCCTGCAGCACCTCGGCCCTGGCCTGACCGGCCGTCAGACCGGCCAGCCGCTCCAACTCCAGGCGCCGCTCGGCCTCCAGCTGGGTCTCCAGTTGGGCGACGGCCGCCTCACGCCGCTCCAGCTTCGCCCGCCTCCGGCCCACCTCGGCCTCGACGAACTCCACCGCGCCGACCGTCCGTCGCTCGGTGGCCCGCACCCAGCGGAACACCGCGCAGCCCAGCAGCAGCAACGCCCCGACGCACCCCATCGCGATCCACATCGGGCACCGCTCCGTCCTGCTCAGCACACATTTCTGTGAGGCTAAGCGCAGGTCACGAAACGGTCAAGATGTGCCGATGATCCATCACATCCGGGTGCTGAAAGTCCATCAGTCCTCCTCCGCCAGCACGTCCTTCACCGCTCGGAAGGCCAGCTCGCCCGAGTAGCCCCGCCGGGCCAGCATGCCGACCAGCCGCCGCGTCCTGACCTGCGGCTCGAGGGCGCGCATGGTCCGCAGCTTCCGGCGGACCAGCTCGCGCGCGGCCTCCCCCTCGTCCTCGCTGTCGACCTGCTCCAACGCGCGCTCGACCAGCTCCCCGGCCACCCCGCGCTGCCGCAGCTCCTGCGCCAGCGCCCGGCGACCGAGACCGCGGACGGCGTGCCGGGACTCGACCCAGGCCGCCGCGAACGCCCCGTCGTCGATCAGCCCGACCTCCTCGTAGCGGTCCAGCACCTCGGCCGCCACCTCGTCGGGGATCTCCTTCTTGCGCAGGACGTCGGCCAGCTGCTTGCGGGTCTTCGCCGTGCCGGTGAGCAGCCGCAGGCAGATGTCCCTGGCCTGGGCCGCCGGGTCGGTGGGGACGGCGGCCGGGCGGCGCTCCCGCTTCGGCTGCCGCTCCCGCTTCGACCTGGACGGCTCGGACGGCTCGGGGGGTTGCTCCGCCAGCAGGGGCGCCAGCTCCGTCCGGCGCCGCCGTCGGCCGCCGGTCAGCTCGGAGGCCCGCAGCAACTCCGGAAACACCTCGGCGCCGGGTYCACCCGAACCCGGCACCTCGATGTCACGCTCGTGCTTCACCGTCGGATCAGCTCTTCGCCGCCGCCGTCTTCTTCGCGGCCGCGGTCTTGGCGGCCGGCTTGGCCTCCCCCTCGACGGGGCCCGCGACGGCGCCCGCGGCGGCGTCGGCCGGGGCCTCCTCCTCCGCCACCTTCGGGCCGATGCCGAGCTTCCGCTTGATCTTCAGCTCGATCTCCTCGGCCAGCTGCGGGTTGTCCCGGAGGAAGTTCCGCGCGTTCTCCTTGCCCTGGCCGAGCTGGTCGCCCTCGTACGTGTACCAGGCGCCGGCCTTGCGGACGAAGCCGTGCTCGACACCCATGTCGATCAGGCCGCCCTCCCAGCTGATGCCGTGGCCGTAGAGGATGTCGAACTCGGCCTGCTTGAACGGCGCGGCGACCTTGTTCTTGACGACCTTGACGCGGGTGCGGTTGCCGACCGCCTCGGTGCCGTCCTTCAGGGTCTCGATCCGGCGGATGTCCAGCCGGACGGAGGCGTAGAACTTCAGCGCGCGGCCACCGGTGGTGGTCTCCGGCGAGCCGAACATCACACCGATCTTCTCGCGGAGCTGGTTGATGAAGATCGCGGTGGTGTTCGACTGGTTCAGCGCACCGGCGATCTTCCGCAGGGCCTGGCTCATCAGACGGGCCTGCAGACCGACGTGCGAGTCACCCATCTCACCCTCGATCTCGGCGCGCGGCACGAGCGCCGCGACCGAGTCGATGATGATCAGGTCGACCGCGCCGGAGCGGATCAGCATGTCGGTGATCTCGAGGGCCTGCTCGCCGGTGTCCGGCTGGCTGACCAGCAGGGCGTCGGTGTCCACGCCGAGCTTCTTGGCGTACTCCGGGTCGAGGGCGTGCTCGGCGTCCACGAACGCCACCGTGCCGCCGAGCTTCTGGGCGCTGGCCGCCGCGTGCAGGGTCAGCGTGGTCTTGCCGGAGGACTCCGGGCCGTAGATCTCGATCACCCGACCACGCGGCAGCCCGCCGACGCCGAGCGCGACGTCCAGCGCGGTGGACCCGGTCGGGATCACCTCGATCGGCTCGTTGGCCTTCTCACCGAGGCGCATCACCGAGCCCTTGCCGAACTGCCGCTCAATCTGGGCGAGTGCGGTCTCAAGGGCCTTCTCGCGGTCCGTACCTGCCATGGGTTCCACCCTCGGGTTCTGTCCTGTGCGCTTCATCGTTCTCGACGCTAGCGCGTCCCACTGACAATCCACCCCGAATGGGTCGTGCCTGTGGAAAACTCGCCGCACACCAGTATAGGGAACATCAGTTCGATTCAGGTCAACCGACCGACCCCCACACCCTCGCCGGGGTGATATCCGTCAGCTGTCGCCCTTGTCGCGCTTGTCGTCGCTGTCGTGCCGGTCGTGCCGGTCCGCCGAGGAGCCGCGCACCATCTGCCGCAGTCGCCGGGCCGCCTGCCGCCGGCGCTCCCGCCGTCCCTTGCGGTCCGCACCCCGGTCGATCCGGGGGTCGGTGGCCACCTCGTACCGCCGTACGTACGTCCCCACGAAGCCCTGCAGGGTGGCCGCCACCGGGATCGCGATCAGCGCGCCGACCGCACCGAGCAGCGCCGCGCCCGCGATCACCGAACCGAAGGCCACCGCGGGGTGCACGTCCACCGTCCGGGCGGTGATCCTCGGGTGCAGCAGGTAGTTCTCGATCTGCTGGTAGACGATCACGAAGATCAGCACCCAGAACGCGTCCACCGGCTCCACGGTCAGCGCCACCAGGATCGGCAGCGCGCCCGCCAGGTACGTCCCGATGGTCGGCACGAACTGCGACATGACGCCCACCCAGACCGCCAGCGCCGCCGCGTACGGCAGGCCGATCACGCTGAACATGATCCAGTGCGCGAAGGTCGAGGCGATCGCCAGCAGCGCCCGTGAGTAGAGGTACCCGCCGGTCTTGGCCAGCGCGATCTCCCAGGCCCGGAGCACCTCGGCCTGCTTGGCCGGCGGCAGCAGCGAGCAGACGGTGCGCCGCACCCGGGGCCCGTCGGCGGTGAAGTAGAAGGTGAACAGGCCGACCGTGAAGGCCTGGAACAGCCCGCCGATCAGGGTGCTGGAGACGCCCCAGACGTTGTCGGCGGCCTGTTGCGCGTACTTCTCGATGTTGCCGGAGTCCTTGAGCAACTTCTCCTGAAGTTGGTCCAGCGAGACGGTCTGATGGAACGTCCGGTTGAACCAGCCGAGCAGGTTCTCCACCAGGTGCGGCAGGTCACCGGCGATCTTCGCGACCTGGTCCACCAGCAGGGTGCCGAGTGCGGTGAGGAACCCGGCGATGGCGGCCGCAAGACCGATGAAGACCAGGAAGGTCCCGAGCCCCCGGCGCACCCCGCGCGCCGCCATCCGGTCCACGGCCGGCTCCATCGCCAGCGACAGGAAGAACGCCACCAGCAGCATCACCAGCAGGTCGATCAACTGCCGGAACGCCCAGTCCACCAGTTGGAACGCCCCGACCAGCAGCAGCGCCAGCACCATCGCCCGGGGCAGCCACTTCGGCATCCCCTGCCCCCACAGCGAGTCCCCTCTGGCCGCCATCTCGGCGGTCGGGACGGTCGGCACGTCGGACGGGTGTTCGGGATTCTGGGGATCAGAGCTACTGGCCACCCGCCCAGTCTTACCCAAAGCTCAGCGCAGCAGCGCCGACACCCCCTGGGTCAGACACACCACCCGCCAGACCTCCTTCACCTCCCAACCGGCCTCCAGCGCCTGACGGACCGTCCGCCCGCCCAGCTCGGCCATCAGGTGGTCGGCGGCGAACGACTCCGCGTACGCCTCGCCGAAGTGCTCGTACATCCGTCGCCAGAACTCGGTCAGCCTCATGCCCCAAGTATCCCGAATCAGCGCTCAAGGTCTGAGCTCGCGCAGGGTGTACGCGGTGAGCAGCAGCGCCAGCCCGTGCGCCGTGCCGACCTCCGCCCCGGTCAGCTCGGCGATCCTGGCCAGCCGGTTGTCGACGGTGTTCGGGTGCAGGCCGAGCACCCGAGCGGTCCGCCGCCGGTCCTGCCGCTCGGCCAGGTGGGCCCGCAGGGTGGCCAGCAACTCGGGCCGCTCGTAGACCGGGTCGAGCAGTGCGGCCAGGCCGGCGCTGCTCTCGTCCGGCCGGGACAGGTGGTACTCCAGCTGAACGTCCGCCAGCCGGTGCAGACCCGGCGGCCGGCCCAGCGCCCCGGCCAGCCGCAGCACCTCGGCCGCGGTCCGGGCCGCCGCCGCGATCCCGGCCCCGCTGTCGGCGGGCAGCACCGCCACCCGCACCGGGGCGCCAGCCGCGCGGTCCAGACGCTCGGTCAGCTCGCCCGGCAGCTCCGGCAGTTCACCGCTCTCGTCCCGGGGCAGCACCAGCACACCGCCGTCCGCCTCCAGCCAGGCCAGCGGGTCCGGACCGAACAGCCGCTCCACCACCGTGCCCAGCCGCCGGGCCAGCCGCCGCCCGGCCACCGGCTCCGGCGCCCCGCCCGGCAGCTCGGCCCGCAGCCGCAGCACCAGACCGCCGCCGCTCACCCCGAGCTGCTGGTACCTGGCCGGAGTCAGCGGAAAGCCCTCGACCAGGGCCCGGACCAGCGTCCGGCGCTCCTCCCTGGCCTCCGAGTCCAGCGCCGCCCGCTCCTCCAGATAGCTCTCCGCCACCGCCGGGACGATCCTGGCCTGCCCGAGCAGCAGCCAGCCGGCCAGCTCGTTCAGCGCCGCCTCCTCCCCCGGCTCGGCGCTCTCGCAGAGCGCCTGCCAGAGCACGTGCTGCCCGAGCAGATGCGTCCCCAGCAGCAGATGCAACGGCACCCCCTCCTCGGCCCGCTGCGCCGCCCGCTCCCGGAAGTACCGGTACTCGAGATCCCCCTCCTCGGCCCGGCCCTCGACCCGCCGCAGAAACAGCCGGACGGCATGCCGGGCCGTGGCCGCCATCTCGACGTCCTTGACCTCCCCCGGCAACTCCTCGTACCTCGGCAGCCGCTCGAACGCCTGCTGCGTCATCCGCCGGGCCAACTCGTTGATCCGACCCTCACACCGCCCAGCAACGGCCAACGCCGCAGCCGACAACTCCACCCGCTCCTCCTCGCTCATGCACAGGCATCAGCCACCAGGGGCTCGGGGAACTGCGACGCCGACCTCGGACAAGGTGATCCGTACGTAAATGGCCAGGCACTTTCGCAGTTCCCCGAGCCCCTGGGTAGTCAACGGCTGAGCACCCTGCCAAAAGCTAGCCGGTGGCAGGAAGCGCCAGCACCCCGGAGCCGAAGAACTGCCGCTCCACACAGGCCCCCGCCCCGTACGGGCAGTTGCCCCCCGCTGCGTCGGCGAGCAGTGCCACCAGCCGCTCCGGCCGCCAGTCGGGATGCCCCGCCGCCGCCACCGCCACCGCGCCGGTCACGTGGGCGGCCGCCATCGAGGTCCCGGCCAGTGCGGCGTACTGCCCGCCGGGCCAGTCCGAGACCACCGCCCCGGACGCCCCGCCGTCGGGTTCGCCGCCGGGCGCCGCGATGGAGATCCGGCCCCGCCCGTAGTTGCTGTAGGCGGCGGGCAGACCGAAGCGGTCGAGCGCACTGACCGTCAGAACGCCGGGCAGCTCGCCGGGCAGCCGGATGCACTCGGTCCCGAGCAGCCGGTTCTGCGCCGGACCGGTGAGCCGGTCGTTGGGGCTGCGCTGGTCGCGGCGGGCGGCGCCGAGGTCCTGGCCGTCGTTGCCGGCCGAGGCGACCACCACCGCGCCCTGCCGCTGGGCGTAGCCGACGGCGCGGCCGACCGCCTGGATCAGCGCGGCCTGGTCGGGATCGGTGGGGCAGTTGTACTTCCAGGGGTCGGCGAAGTAGCTGTCGTTGATCGCCTTGGCCCCGTGGTCGGCGGCCCAGAGCATGCCGCAGATGATGTTCTCGGTGTAGTACTGCCCGAGCGGGCCGAGCAGCCGGACGGCGGCGATCCGGACGCCCGGCGCCACGCCGGTCACGCCCCGCCCGTCCCTGGCCGCTCCGACGATCCCGGCGACGTGGGTGCCGTGGCCGCTCTCGGTCACACCCCGGTCGGGGCGCCAGGCGCCGTACCTGGCGTCGGGGCGGCCGTCGGCGCAGGAGACCGAGGCCCGGGGATCGACCGCCGAGCGGAGGTCGGGGTGGGTGTCGTCCACGCCGGAGTCCAGTACCGCGACCAGCACCCGACGGAGCGCCTCGCCGGACGGGGCCTCAACCGTCGTACGGAGCAGCGCGGCGGGCAGCGGCCCGGCCTGCCGTCCGGCCGGGCCGGTGGCACCGATCATCGCCAGGTTCCAGTCGGCGGACTCGGCCGGGTCGGGGGTGAGCGACTCGGCGTCGTCCCCGCTGTCGAAGAGGTCACCCCCGGTGGCGCGGAAGTCGCCCGCGCCGTCCAGCGCCCCGGGCGGGCCAGGCACGCCGGTGGTACGGCTGGCGCCGACGGCCGCTATCCCGGGGTGGCCGCGCAGCCGGTCGGCGAAGCTGCCGGTGGCGTAGGCCAGCACCACACCGATCTGCGGGTACTCCTGGACCACCTTGCCGCCGGTCGCCCTGACCTGCCGCGCGGCGGCGGCGGAGCCCTCGGCGTCCTGACGCTCCGCCAGCACCAGGTAGCTCAGGTACGAGCGTCCCGGCCCGGCCACGTACGGCACCGCGCCACCGATCAGCAGCGCCACCATCAGGACCCCGAGCAGAATCCGGATCCTGACCTTGCGCGCTCCAGGCCGTCCCGGCCGTGCAGCGTCGCCCAGACCCATCCGCACGGCGAGACCCAGCCGTTCCATCGCGCGACCTCCACTCGTCGGTGCGCCCGCCAAGATCACGGGTCCGATACATCACCATATGAGCGGATTTTCCCGCTTGCCTGATCTGGCTAGGGCAGACGGGCAGCGGAGCGCGCCCACCCGGACTGTCGGTGCGGACGGGCACCATGGGGGGATGGCGGAACGTGACCTGACGGACTCTCGTGATCTGACGGCTTCTCTGGACGGCTTCGCTCCGGCGACCAAGGCCTGGTTCACCGGAGCGTTCAGCACGCCCACCGCCGCCCAGGCCAGCGCCTGGGACGCGATCAACCGGCAGACGGACGTCCTGGTGGTCGCCCCCACCGGCTCCGGCAAGACTCTGGCCGCCTTCCTGTCCGCGCTCGACCGGCTCAGCCACACCCCGCCGCCCGCCGACCCGAAGCGCCGCTGCCGGGTGCTCTACATCTCGCCGATCAAGGCCCTCGCGGTCGACGTCGAGCGCAACCTGCGGGCCCCGCTGGCCGGGCTGCGCCAGGCGGCCGTCCGGCTCGGCCTGCCGGAGCCCGACGTCCAGGTCGGCATCCGCTCGGGCGACACCCCTGCCGCCGACCGCCGCCGGTTCGCCACCCACCCGCCGGACATCCTGATCACCACCCCCGAGTCGCTCTTCCTGCTGCTCACCTCGGCCGCCCGGGATGCCCTTCGCGGCATCGACACGGTGATCCTGGACGAGGTGCACGCGGTCGCGGGGACGAAGCGCGGCGCCCACCTGGCGCTCAGCCTGGAGCGGCTGGACGAGCTGCTGGACCGCCCGGCCCGCCGGATCGGCCTCTCCGCGACGGTCCGCCCGGTGGACGAGGTGGCCCGCTACCTGAGCCCGCAGCGCGGCGCGGTGGTGGTCCAGCCGCCCGCCGACAAGCGGTTCGACCTCTCGGTGGTGGTCCCGGTCGCCGACCTGGACGAGCTGCCGAACGACACCGACGACCCGGCCCGGCAGGCCTCGATCTGGCCGCACGTCGAGGAGCGGATCGTCGACCTGGTGCAGGCGCACCGCTCGACCATCGTGTTCGCCAACTCCCGCCGGCTGGCCGAGCGGCTCTGCAACCGGCTCAACGAGATCGCCCACGAGCGCGCCACCGGCGCCGCGCTGCCCGAGGCGCACTCCCCCGCCCAGCTGATGGGCGGCTCGGGCGCCGCCGCCGGGGCACCCGCCGTGATCGCCAGGGCGCACCACGGCTCGGTCTCCAAGGAGCAGCGCGCCCTGGTGGAAGAGGAGTTGAAGGCCGGCCGACTGCCCGCCGTGGTGGCCACCTCCAGCCTGGAGCTGGGCATCGACATGGGCGCCGTCGACCTGGTGATCCAGGTCGAGTCACCGCCCTCGGTCGCCTCCGGCCTGCAGCGGGTCGGCCGGGCCGGCCACCAGGTCGGCGCGGTCTCCACCGGCGTGGTCTTCCCCAAGTACCGGGCCGACCTGGTGCAGTCCGCCGTGGTCACCGAGCGGATGCGGTCCGGCGCCATCGAGGCACTCCGGGTGCCGCGCAACCCGCTGGACGTACTGGCCCAACAGCTGGTCGCGATCACCGCACTCGACACCTGGGACGTCGACGAGCTGCTCACCCTGGTCCGCCGGGCCGCCCCGTTCGCCACCCTCCCGCAGTCCGCCTTCGACGGCGTGCTGGACATGCTGGCGGGCCGTTACCCCTCGGACGCCTTCGCCGAGTTGAGGCCCCGGCTGGTCTGGGACCGGGTGGCCGGCACGGTCACCGGCCGCCCCGGCGCCCAGCGCCTCGCGGTCACCTCCGGCGGCACCATCCCGGACCGGGGCCTGTTCGGCGTCTTCATCGTCGGCAGCGACCCGAAGAAGGGCGGCGGCCGGGTCGGGGAGCTGGACGAGGAGATGGTCTACGAGTCCCGGGTCGGCGACGTCTTCACCCTCGGCACCACCTCCTGGCGGATCGAGGAGATCACCCACGACCGGGTGCTGGTCACCCCCGCCCCCGGCGTCCCCGGGCGGCTGCCGTTCTGGAAGGGCGACAGCCTCGGCCGCCCGCTGGAGCTCGGCCGCGCGGTCGGCGCCTTCGTCCGCGAGCTGGGCGCCCTGACGCCCGATCAGGCCACCGCGCGACTGCGGGCGGCCGGTCTTGACGACTGGGCGGCGAGCAACCTGCTCACCTACCTGGCCGAGCAGCGCACCGCCACCGGCCACCTGCCGGACGACCGCACCATCGTGGTCGAGCGGTTCCGGGACGAGCTGGGCGACTGGCGGATCGTCATCCACTCCCCCTTCGGCGCCCAGGTGCACGCCCCCTGGGCACTCGCCCTCGGCGCCCGGCTGCGCGAGAAGCACGGCCTGGACCCGCAGGTGATGCACGCCGACGACGGCATCGTGCTCCGCCTGCCCGATGCCGACCTCCTTGACTTCCCGTCAGACAAGCCGGTCACCGAGGAGGCCCCGGTCGGGGCCGACGCCGCCCTGTTCGACAAGGGCGAGATCGAGCAGCTGGTAACCGACCAGGTCGGCGGCTCCGCCCTGTTCGCCGCCCGGTTCCGCGAGTGCGCGGGCCGCGCCCTGCTACTGCCCCGCCGCAGCCCCGGCAAGCGCACCCCGCTCTGGCAGCAGCGCCAGCGCGCCTCCCAGCTGCTGGAGGTGGCGAGCGAGTACGGCTCGTTCCCGATCGTGCTCGAGGCCGTCCGGGAGTGCCTGCAGGACGTCTTCGACGTGCCGGGCCTGGTCGAGCTGATGGGTGATCTGGAGTCCCGCGCCGTACGGCTGGTGGAGGTCACCACCCCCGAGCCCTCACCCTTCGCCCGCTCGCTGCTGTTCGGCTACGTCGCGCAGTTCCTGTACGAGGGCGACTCCCCGCTGGCCGAGCGGCGGGCCGCCGCACTGGCGCTGGATTCGCGCCTGCTCTCCGAGCTGCTCGGCCAGGCCGAGCTGCGCGAGCTGCTGGACCCGGCGGTGCTGGCCGAGCTGGAGGCTGAGCTGCAGCGGCTCACCCCGGAGCGCCGGATCAAGGACGCCGAGGGCGTCGCGGACGCGCTGCGGCTGCTCGGCCCGCTCGGCACCGAGGAACTGACGGTCCGTGGGGCCGCGCCCGAGTGGGCGGTCGAGCTCCAGGCCGCCCGCCGGGTGATCCAGGTCCGGATCGGCGGCGAGCAGCGCTGGTCCGCGATCGAGGACGCCGGGCGGCTGCGGGACGCGCTCGGCACCCCGCTGCCGGTCGGCGTCCCCGAGGCCTTCACCGAGCCCGTCCGGGACCCGCTCGGCGACCTGCTGGCCCGCTACGCCCGTACCCACGGCCCGTTCACCGCGCCCGAGGCGGCGGCCAGGTTCGGCCTGGGCAGCGCGGTGGTCACCGGCCTGCTGCATCGGCTGACCGCCGACGGGCGGCTGGTGCAGGGCGAGTTCAGGCCCGGCGAGGGGCACAGCGGCCAGGTCGAGTGGTGCGACGCCGAGGTGCTGCGCCGCCTGCGCCGCCGCTCGCTGGCCGCGCTCCGCCAGGAGGTGGAGGCGGTGCCGCCCCGGGCGCTGGCCGCCTTCCTGCCGCAGTGGCAGCACCTGGGCGGCCACCGGCTGCGCGGCGCGGACGGCCTGCTCCGGGTGGTCGAGCAGCTCCAGGGGACGGCTCTGCCCGCCTCCGCGCTGGAGAAGCTGGTGCTGCCCGCCCGGCTGCTCGACTACACCCCCGCGCTGCTGGACGAGCTGATGGCCGCCGGCGAGATCGGCTGGTCCGGCGCGGGCGCGCTGCCCGGCAAGGACGGCTGGATCGGCCTGCACCTGCCCGAGACGGCCCACCTGCTGCGTCCCGAGCCCGTGCCGCCGGCCGTCACCCCCGTGCACACCGCGCTGCTGGCCGCGCTGGCGGGCGGCTACGGCCTGTTCTTCCGTCAGCTGACGGAGCAGCTGCCCGAGGTACCGGACGTCGAGTTGACCGAGGCACTCTGGGATCTGACCTGGGCGGGCTATGTGACCAATGACACACTCGCTCCGCTGCGCGCCCTGCTCGGCTCCGGCCGGACGGCTGGCGCCACCGCGCACCGGGCGCCCCGGGCCGCCCCGCGCGGCCGGTACGGCGCGATGGCCAGGCCGGCCG